>NZ_CP122458.1:9165000-9509023 GCF_032598905.1 Streptomyces sp. 11x1
TCAGCGTCGAGCCGGACGACCACGGGCTCGGGCGCTCGCGCGGCGGTCTGACCACCAAGCTGCACCTGGCCGTCGAACAGGGCCAGAAGCCCTTGTCGATCGTGATCACGGCCGGCCAGCGGGGCGACTCCCCGCAGTTCGAGCCTGTCCTGAACAAGGTCCGCGTCCCGCGTCCTGGGCCGGGCAGGCCGCGCACCCGACCCAATCGCGTGCGCGCCGACAAGGCGTACGCCTCCCGGAAGAACCGCGCTTACCTGCGGCGGCGCGGGATCCGCTGCACCATCCCGGACAAGGCCGACCAGGCCCGGAACCGCAAGAAACGAGGGTCGCGCGGCGGCCGTCCGCCGAAGTTCGACCCGCAGGACTACAAGGCTCGGCACGCGGTCGAGTGCGGCATCAACCGCCTCAAAAGACACCGGGCCGTGGCCACGAGATACGACAAACTCGCGGTCCGCTACGAGGCGACCGTCCTCGTAGCGGCTATCAACGAGTGGCTGTGACCAGCACTTTCGATACACGCCCTAGTAGACTGTCGCAGCTAATTTCCGGGATAGAGGTGGCGCAGTTTGATGCGTGCGTCGTGGGTGGTGAACTGCCAGTTGACCTGACGCTGGCCGGTGTTGGTGGCGCTCTGCCAGGCGGAGAGTTCGGTATTGAGGGTGTCGAGGTCGCTGATCCTGCGGTCGAGGCATTGCCGGGTCAGCGCGGAGAGTTCGATCTCGGCGATGTTGAGCCATGACCCGTGTCTGGGCGTGTGGTGGATCTCGAGGCGCTGGGCCAGGGCGAAGGCCTCTTGCGGTTCGAATGCCTCGTACAGTGAGGTGATGTTGTGGGTGTTGAGGTTGTCCATCACCAGCACCACGGTGTCGGCGTCGGGGTAGTCCACGCTCAGCAGCTGCCTCACCTGGCCGGCCCAGTCGGTCCGGGTCCGCCGGGGCAGTGCCTGGATCCGACGCCACCCGCGCACGGGTTCGACCCATACGAAGACGGAGCACGTGCCGCAGCGGATGTACTCGTTGCCCTCGCGGGCGTCCCGGCCGGGGCGGGCCGGGAGCGGGGCGCGGGCATGGTCGAGGAGCTGGTAGGGCTTCTCGTCCATGCACACCACGGGACGTGCCGGGTCGAAGGGCCGGGCGTAGACGGCCAGTACGTCTTCCATCCGGGCCGCGAACTCCGCGTTCGCCCGTGGCGGGATGGTCCAGCACTTCTTCAGGTGAGGACGCAGTTCCGTTTTTTCGGATCCGCCCGATGGTGGAGTGGTCCAGGTCGGGGATGTCCTCGACCAGTGCGACGTGCTTCTCCAGCAGCCGCAGCGACCACCGGGCGTGGCTGTGAGCATGGAAGCACGCCCACAGGGCGATGCCGGCCGACTGCAGGGACTGCCGCTCGGACAACCGGAACAGCGTGGGAATCACCCGCTGTTCGGTGTCACCCTCGACGGCCAGGAAAGAACGCTCGTGCAGGAGCACAGAGTTACGCAGGCCCACCGCCGCGGCGATCCGTCCCAGGTGACCGTCGATCTCGTCGTGCGTGTCGACCCCCAACCGCTCGACCGGCGTCCGGCCGTCCTCCAACCGCAGGTGTACGACATCGGCGATGTCTACACCATCGATCGGGTTCATGGAGTGGGTGGTGACGATGACGTTCACGTGGGGCAGCGCGCTCCGGTCACGGATGAGCTGCATGGTCTTGTGCTGGTGACCGTAGTCGAGATGCGTGTCCGGCTCGTCGTAGATCACGATCGTCTGCACCGGCGGCGGGGCATCCGCGACAGCCTCGGGCTCGGCGGAGGGATCGACGTCGCCGAACTCCTCGCGCGTGAGCAGCCAGCTGTTCCACTCCCAGATCGCAAGGGAGATACGGCGCGCGCTTCCCAGCCCGGAACGTGCCAGGCCGACGGCTTCGCCCTTCGTACGGGCGATCCGCAGCGGTGCGCCCTCACGCTGGGTCAGATGCCGGTTCAAGGGCCTTCCCCAAAAGACTCACCAGGTGAAGCAGGTCGTCCGCGTCCAGTCGGGCCAAGGGGCTCAGGGGCAGGGTCGCCTCGATCACCACAGACCGCACTCGTCGGCCGTCGTCCGTAAGCGTCACGACGCGGGAACGACGGTCGGCGGGGTCGGTGGAGCGTTCAACGAGACCGCGGCTGGTGAGCTGGTTCATGACGAAACTGAGGTTGGGCGCGTTGCAGTGCAGTCGGTCGGCCAGGTCCTTCATCGAGGGCGGCGCCTCGGCCGGATCGATCGACCAGAGTGCCTGAGCGGTGGCGTGCGTCAGACCGTGTTCGGCCAGGATGCTTGTGATCCGGTCGCTCGTCCGCAGGAAGATCTCCTGGTTCGCCGCCACTGCCGCCTCAAGGATGCTCCGTGTCATGACTTCATCCTACCGTTTTACTTCGAGACTCGAAGTGCTAACTTATTCGAGACTCGAAGTATCGACTCGCTGCGCTCGGTATCCAAGAGCGCCGAGTCGAGGTGCCTGCATCTGTCAAGGCCGACGACAAGAGAGAAGAAATGACCGCGCTGAATGAGCCGCTGCACCTGAGCCATGGCGCTCCACTGCTCAACAGGATCGCGAAGGCCGCAATGGAAGAGTTGCTCGCCGCGCCGGGGCAGTTGCCCGGTGACAAACTCTTCACACTCTATCGGCGTTGGGCCGCCGGAGGAGCGGGACTCCTGATCACCGGGCATGTGATGATCGACGGCAGAGCGGTCGCCCAGCCTGCTGATGTAGTCCTGGAACAGGACACTCCGCTGGAGCCGTTCCAGCGCTGGGCGGCGGCCGGCAAGTCGGCGGGTGGACGAATGTGGATGCAGATCAACCATCCCGGGCGCGTCGTCCCCAAGGACTTAGCCGACACCACCTGGGCCCCGTCCGCGGTGTCCATCGGCGCCGGTCGCTTCTCCAGCATGTACCCGACGCCCCAGCCGATGAGCGCCCAGGAGATCGCCGAGACGGTGGAACGCTTCGCCGTGACCGCGCGGCGAGCCCAGCAAGCCGGCTTCGACGGAGTCGAGATCCACGCCGCCCACGGCTACCTTCTCTCCCAGTTCCTCTCCCCTCTCGTGAACCGGCGCGATGACCGCTGGGGCGGCAATCTGCGCAACCGTGCCCGCCTGCTGCTCGACGTCGTGAGCGCAGTACGGGAACGGGTCGGCACGGACTTCGCCGTGGGAGTGAAACTGAACTCGGCAGACTTTCAGCGCGGTGGATTCGACACTGGTGACGCGCGAGATGTGATCAAGATGCTCGCCGACGAGGGAGCTGACCTGGTAGAGCTGTCCGGTGGCAGTATCGAAAGCCTGGCCACCGCGGGCCCAGGCTTCGCGGCGGACGGTCGTACCCTTGCCCGCGAGGCCTACTTCCTCGAACTCGCCAAGGAGCTTGTCGCCACCTCGCCGCTACCACTGCTGCTGACCGGAGGAATCCGCCGACGCGCCGTCGCCCAACATGTGATCGACTCCGGGTTCGCCATGGCCGGTGTAGCCACTGCGCTGGCCATCAATCCCACACTGCCCGAGCAGTGGCTCGCCGGGAGTGATGCACAGACCCACCCGGCCCGCAGCCGTCTGCGCAACAAGATGCTGGCAGCCGCAGCTGTCCAAGCCGTCACATCGCGGCGACTTGCCCGCCTCGCCGCGGGCAAGTCGTCGGAGACCCCCTACTCTCCGGCCGCCGCCCTGCTCCATGAAACGCTCGTCCGTGCCCGGCGCCGACGCGGCTATCGGAAATGGCGTACGGCCGCCTGAAGCCGGACCGGTTCGTACCGGCCCCTCGGGCACATGCCGTCCTATGAATGGCGTGCATCCTGAAGTTGCTGGTCACGGGTCTGGCGTGAGGGTCGGGAGAACTACTCGCGCAGAGATCTGCTGCCAGTGCGGGCGTCAGGAGCCTGCGGCCTTCCGGGACGAGCAAGGGCCCTGATGCCGGCTCTGCCGGTCGAAGAACCGGGCCGAGCGCTGCGTCTGTCCTGCGTTCCGCGTAATTCGGGGGTTCTGGAGTCCCTGCCGGGCTGGAGGTGCAGGTCAGTGGGCTGGAGGCTGGTGACGCGGGCAGATTCGCCTAGAGACGCGATTCTGCGGATTCGCCTGCGCTGACCTGGAGTTGCTCCGTAGGGTCTGGAGTCGTGTATGTGAAGACGACGAAGCGGGAGAACAAGTCCGGCACGGTCCGGTACCTGCACCTGGCCCACAACGAGTGGGATCCGGTAAAGGGCCGGGCGGTCCCGAAGGTGCTGTTCACGTTCGGCCGTGAGGACGACCTCGACCGGGACGCGGTGAGGCGCCTGGTCGCGTCTCTATCGAGGCTGCTGGAGCCGGGTGAGGCACTGGCGTCGACGGCGGCGGGTGACCTGGAGTTCGTCTCGTCGGTCCCGTTCGGCGGCACCTATGTCCTCGATCATCTCTGGCGGCGGCTGAGGATCGACAGGATCGTCGGGCAGGTCGGGCAGCCCAAACGGGGCCGGCGCCGGGACATGTCGATGACCGAGCGGGTGCTGTTCTCCCTGGTTGCGAACCGGGCCCTGGCTCCGTCGTCCAAGCTGGCCGCCGCGGACTGGGTCACGCACGACGTGCATGTCGAGGGCCTGCCGGCCATCGACGACGACGCCTGCTACCGGGCGATGGACTGGCTCCACGAGGTGACCGACGACCTGGAGAAGCGGGTGTTCGACGAGGTCGCGAACCTCCTCAACCTCGAGGTCGACCTGCTGTTCTTCGACGCCACCAGCACCTACTTCGAACTGGAGGAAGCCGACGGACCCGTCGCCCGCGACGACAAGGGCCGCCTCCTGAGGGACGGCCGCCCACCCGCTGAAGAGGACGGCGAGAGCGCGGATCAGGCCGGATTCCGTGCCTTCGGCAAGTCGAAGGACTCCCGCGACGACCTGCCGCAGATCGTGATCGGGATGGCCGTCACGAGGGACGGGATCCCGGTCCGCGTCTGGTCCTGGCCCGGCAACACCGGTGACAGCAAGCTGATCCGGCAGGTCAAGGACGACATGCGGGACTGGATCCTCAGCAAGATCGTGTGGGTCACCGACCGGGGATTCTCCAGCGAACGCAACCGCCGCTACCTCCGCCAGGGCGACAACGCCTACATCGTCGGCGAGAAACTCCGCTCAGGCAGCCCGGAGGTGAAGGCCGCCCTGTCCCGCCAGGGCCGCTATGGCGAGATCGCCCAGAACATGCGGGTCAAGGAGGTGCGGATCTCCGACACCGAACGGTTCGTGATCTGCCACAACCCCGAAGCCGCCACCCGTGACCAGCACATACGCGAACAGCTCGTCTCCCAGCTCACGACCCTGATCGAAGACACCGACAAGCTCAGCGACTTCAAGCGTGGCGAACTCCGCGGCAAGATCGCCGGCAAGCCCGGCCTCAACCGTTACCTCCGCACCACCCCGTCCGGCAAGCTCCGCATCGACACCGCGAAGATCAAGACCGAGGAGAACCTCGACGGCAAGTACCTGCTGCGATGCTCCGACCCGGACCTGTCCGCCGAGGACATCGCACTCGGATACAAGCAGCTCCTCGAAGTCGAGCGGGGCTGGCGGGACATGAAGCAGATCATCGACCTGCGGCCCGTCTACCACCGGCTCGAGGAACGCATACGCGCACACGTCGTCCTCTGCTGGCTCGCTCTCCTGTTGATCCGCATCATCGAGACCACCGCCGACGCGACCTGGACGACCGTCCGCCGCGAGCTCGACCGGCTCCACCTCGGTACGTTCACCGGCCCGACCGGCCTGTTCCGCCAGGTCACCGCCCTCACCAAGCCCCAGAGGGACCTGCTGGCCAAGCTCGACATCCCCGCACCGAAGCAGATCATCGCGCTCGAACCCGCACCCCGCTGACCAGCACGAACACCAGCGCCTAGAGAAACGCCTCTCAGGCGCCCTCACCCATGTCCGCGCAGGTCAGACCCCAGATTCGTGACTCTAGGACGCTGAATTACGCGGAACGCAGGTCTGTGGGCGGTGCGGAAGAGCCGCAGCCCGTCGGGACGGCAAGAGGTCTGGCATCTCTGCTGACAGCGCGAACACCGCGTCCCGCAGCCGTGTCACAGCGGCGGCCGCACCAAGGAGCCCCACCGTCGACCGCCGCTGGACGCCGTACTGCGCGAGTTGCCCACCCTACGTCCGGTCGCCCACGGTTGGCTTCCCGCCTGTCCTCGCCGACATCGCCGCCGAGCGTCTGCTGCAGATGCGGGTGCCGCGGCGCCGCACTCCCAACCACCTCACGAGCGTGACCCAGGGCCTGGCCGAGGCGAGCCCTACGGTTGCGTACGCCCAAGTGGTACTAACACCGTAACTCTCCTCTCTCGCGGCGGATGAGGGCCGGGCTCAATAGCGTGCAACTCGATGACGAGTTGCATGCCTTGTTGAAACTGCACTCGGACAGGGGCATAGCTGCCCGGGCGGCGTCGTGCGCATTGTCGTCCGTGCTCCGCCTGTGCTGGAGACGGGTCTGTCGGGGATCGAAAATGTAGGTCATGCTACGGACAAGGAACCCGTGGCCGCTGCCAGGCACACGTGACGGTGCACGTGCCACCTGGTGTCCTGTCCGACTCGTACCTGAGGCTGCTCAGCATGGGGCATGCAGGATCTGGCAGGCGGCGTGGAGGTCTCCATCTGCGGGTCCAGTTAGTGTCCTGAGCTCGGGTCGGTTCGTGAGATTGACCAGACAGTCAGGACTCCTGCGCTCAGAACGGTCGGGTGGGCGCCGCTGCCTCAACAGGCCGCTGTCCCGGCATCGGACTTGGATCCAGCCATATCGTTTGATCGTTTGATCGCCTGAACCGGTGACCGTGGCGGTCCGCGACGAGGGCAAGAGGGCCGGTAGCAGGGCCGGCGGCGTACCGGCAAGTGGTTGCTGCGACCGGCGCGCCACCCCCGCGGGGTTGTTATCGGGACATCAACTCCCTTGCCATCAACAGTCGTTGTGTGCTGGGACGGTAAAATCTTCTGACCGATCGGCGACTGCTGACGATTGAGGACAAGACCAGGGGGATGCACATGCAGTGCTTAGGCCACGCGGGCTCGTCCCCGTGGTTGCCAGACGCTCGCTACACGGGCGATGCGTACTGGCTACGACCTCAGCACGTAGGCATTGGTCGTCCGGCCGGCATGTGTGTTGAACCCTGCAAGATCCGGACGCCGATGTTCTGACAGAACTCGGAAGGGTCGTCGTTGTCCACTCAGGTGCCGGTGTCTAATCGCCGGGTCTAGGAAGTCGTCATTGTCTTCTTGGTCTCCGTGGTCGCGGGCTTGATGGGCGGCGGCCTCCTTTGGGCTGCTCTTGGTATGTCGGCGGTGTCGGCGGTCGGTACTGGAGCCGCAGTCTTCGTCGGCGTTTTCGGTCTCTGTTTGACGGCCGTCACTTACATCAAGAAGCAGAGCAGTTAGCGCAACGTGGGGGCGGATCCGAACAAATCGCCCCCACGCGCTTGCACGTCATCATCACCCGCTCCCCGCATGTGTTCATCGTGGTCGGGATTCACTCGTCGACCGTAGCCGCGCGGGAAAGGATTGTGAACGAGGCTTGACCTGGATCAAGCCGTCCTTCCTGTGGATGATGTACCGCTGCGGCTGGGGCACGAAGGAGGGCCAGGAGACCGTTCTGGCCGTGGAGATCAGCCGGGAGGGCTTCGAGTGGGCGCTGCGTCGCTCGTGCCTCTCGCACTACGTTCCCGAGCTGCACGAGAGCCGGGGCGCCTGGCAGCGGGAGGTCCGTCGGTCGCCCGCCCGCGTCCAGTGGGACCCCGAACGCGACCTGCGGCTCGCCCCGCTGCCCTATCGCTCGTTGCAGCTGGGCCTGTCGGGTGAGGCGGCTGCGAGGTACGCCGACGAGTGGATCGTCGGCATCGAGGACGTGACGCCGCTCGCCAGGCAGATCCACGGCCTCGTCCGGGCACGTGACCTGGAGGCGGCCACGGCACTGCTGCCGGATGAGCCGCCGTATCCCGTCGCCGCCGATGTCCTGGCCCATCTGCGGAGCTGAGCGCTCAGCCGCGGCGAGGGCCGAGCAGTGCGCAGACCGCGTTCTCCTCGATCGTGCGGAGCCGTTCCACGAGGTCGGGGGTCAGCCGCGCGTTCACCTGGGTGGTGAGCGAGAAGGTGAGGGACCTGCGGCCGTCGGGGGTCGCGGCGATCAACTGGGTGTACCCGGGGAAGTTCCCGGTGTGGCCCAGGACCACCCCGCAGCGTGTGTCGTAGCGGAAGATGGCCAGCCCCGCCCTGTTGCGGCCCGGGCCGGCCGGTTCGGAGGCCCCCCGGATCCAACGCCGCTGTTCGTGCAGGATCTCTCTCGACGTCAGCTCCCCGGCGGCGTAGCCCCGGATGAACCGCGTCATGTCTCGTGGGGTGGAGATGATCCCGCCCGAGGCCCACACACCGGACGCGCTGAGCGCCTCGCTGACGTCCTCCGGCGGCGCGGGCGGCGCGACGGCGTACCCGTGCATGTACGGCTCCGGCATCTCGTATCCCAGGGGAAGGCTGGTGTCGGTCAGCCCGAGCGGCCGGTAGACGATCCGGCGCAGGAGGTCCTCGTACGTCTTGTGGGTCGCGGCCTCCGCCATCAGGGCGACGGCGATGTTGTCGGAGTTGGAGTACTGGTACCGGGAGCCCGCAGGGAACCGCAGTTCTTGGTCCGCCACGAAGTCCAGGAGCCGGCGGGGGTCGAAGGCGCGGCGGGGGTCGGCGAGGAGCAGGTCCAGGAACTCCTGGTCCTCGCTGTAGTCGGGCAGTCCGCTGGTGTGGTTGAGCAACTGCCGCAGGGTGACCGGCCACCAGGCTTGCGGCAGTCGGGGCAATGTGTCGCCGATGGTGCTGTCGAGGCTGAGCTCACCCTGTTGCACGAGGCGGAGCGCCACCGCGCCGCTGAACGCCTTCGCCGTGCTTCCGATGCGCGTGTGGTCGGTGAGCTCGATCGGACGGCCGCTCTCCAGGTCGGCGACTCCGGCCCGCAGGACGCGTGGGCTGCCGTCCCGTTGCAGTACGACGATCACGCCGGGCGGACCTCCGGGGGTGGCGACCAGCTCTTCGAGCTGCCGTTGCAGGGCGCGCTCGCCTCGGCCGTCGGCACCGCCGTCGGCGGAGGCGCCCGCGGTCGGGGCGAGGAGCAGCCCGCCCAGGCAGGAGGCGCCGAGCAGGGCGACGAGGGAGGGGCGCCGCAGACGGGGCCGGATACGGAGACGAAGACCGGGGCGAAGGCCAGGGCGAAGACGGAAGCGGCCGGCACGCGGACCGGCATCGGGGCGCGGGCGGGGAGCGGGCGTGAGTGGCATGAGGGTCCCGAGGGAAGAGCGGTGGGCAGGGGGCACCCTCAGCATCGGCCGGGACCTCGACGACGCGCGCGCGAGCTTGCGCTATCCGGCGGATCGGGCGCGCGAGCCGCCCCCAGCCGCCCCCCGTGAGCCCCCATGATCCGCGCCCTGAGACCACACCCTCTGATCCGTTCGCTGTGATCCGCGCGCTGCGGGGGCAGGGTCGGCTGCCGTCAGCGTGCCGTGAACTGCACGCTCGTCCGCTGTACGACGTCCGGTCGAACCGTGAGGCCCTCGACGGTCAACCGCTCACCGTAGATGTCGGTGATCCGGAGCGCGCCGCCGCACCCGCCGCCCTGCTCGGAGAGGAAGTAGTTGTACCCGGTACGCGGCAGCGGGGTCCAGGAGCCGCCGGAGCGGACCTCCAGCCGGGCCACCGGGTTGCGGTGGCCGAGCACCTGGATGCCGCACCAGTACTGGCTGGAGCCGGTCTTGTAGCGGATCGACAGCGGGTCGGAGATGGCGGGGCTCAGCAGGCTCCAGGTGATCGGGATCTCGCCGCGCGAGGGTTCGGCGAGCTTGGCGAAGGCCTCGGCGCTGAGGTCGAGTTGGCCGGGCCTGCACGGTGACGGGCACTCGTTGGTGATCCGGACCGTGACGGCGGCGCCGCCCGCGCGGACGCGCACGTACGCCCCGCAGGCCTTGGACACCTCGTAGTCGGTGGTGTTCATGGCCGCCGTCATGACGTCGCCACTCGCGCCGAACGAGCAGGCGCCGTCACCGTTCCCGGCGTCGTAGAACGTGGCGACCCCCTTGTAGTCGACGCCGGGGCGGATCCGTCCCGCCAGCTGTCCCGAGGCGGAACCGGACCGGCCGGTCACGGCGGTCGTCGGCCGGGGCGGCTCGGTGGTCGGGGTCGCCGACGGGGTGGTCTTCGAGGCCGACGGGGACGGGGACTTGGACGGCGTGGGCGACGGCTTCTTCCGTTCCGGGGTGCCGGTGGGCGGGGCGGACGTCCGGGTGGTGTCCGTGACGGGGGTGGCCCCGGACTTCCCGGCGGCCTCGGTGCCGGTGTCCCGGTCGGGGCCGAAGGCGATCACGAGCGACGCCGCGAGCCCGACGGCCGCCACGGCGGCGGCGGCGGATATGACGGTGGTGCGGCGCCGGGGTCGGCGGGCGGAGCGGTGGGAACGGGCAGCCACGTTCAAGTCCTTCGGTTCCGTGCCTGGTTCGGGAGAAGAGTCCAGGAGAAAGGTGGTGCGTGTGGGGCTCGCGTGAAAGGAGCCTGCCACTGATCTGTTGCCGCCGGGGCCGGAATGGTTGCCCCCGATGCGAGGCGGGGGCGAAGCTGCGATCGTAGGATGATCGATCGTTTGGTGTGTCGGGGAGGTTGGGATGTCACGTCCGGTCACGGTGGTCACGGGTGGGAGCCGGGGGATCGGTGCCGCGACCTGCCTGCGGCTCGCCGCGGACGGGCACGACGTGGTGGTCGGCTATGTGAACGACGGTGCTGCGGCCGAGTGGATCGCGACGGGCGTGCGGGCCAACGGGGCGCGCTGTGTCACGGTGAAGGCGGACACCTCGGTGGAGGCCGATGTGGACCGGCTGTTCGAGGCGGCGGCGGACCGGCTCGGGCCGGTGACCGGGCTGGTCAACAACGCCGGGGTGACGGGGCCGTTCGGGAGGCTGGCGGACACGGACACGGAGGTGCTGCGGCGGGTGGTGGAGGTCAACCTCCTCGGTGTGCTGCTGTGTTCGCGGCGGGCGGCGAAGGTGATGGCGGCCTGGGGGAGCGGAGCCATCGTCAACGTGTCCTCTGCGGCGGCCACGCTGGGCAGTCCCGGTGAGTACGTCCACTACGCGGCGACCAAGGCGGCGGTCGACACGCTGACCATGGGGCTGGCGAAGGAGCTCGGGCCGGACGGCATCCGGGTCAACGCGGTCGCGCCCGGGGTGATCGACACGGAGATCCATGCGCGGATGGGCGACCCCGAGCGTCCCGACCGGATCGCCGCGTCCGTGCCACTGCGCCGCCCCGGTCGCGCCGACGAGATCGCCTCGGCGATCGCCTGGCTGATGTCGCCGGAGGCCTCGTACACGACGGGGGCGGTGCTGCGGGTGTCCGGGGGCCGGTGAGGTGAGTGGGGGCGTTGTCGGCGGCCGGGTGCGGGTTGTCTGTGGTTGCTCGCGCAGTTCCCCGCGCCTCTGGAGGGGCGCTCAGTCGGCCGGTGAGTGAGGGCCGAACCCGTTGTCGATCAGCATCTGGAACGCGGTCGGCATAGGTCGGTCGGCCAGGAACTCCCTGATGAGGGCGGCGCATTGGAGCGGGTCCGACCGGCTCGTGTCGCACTCGACGTCGTAGACGCCGTGGGTGTGCACCTGCTCCAACTGCCGCGCCGCGAGCCCCGGCGGTCGGTCACCTCGCTCCCGCTCGCGCCGTTGGAGCTCGTCCGGGGCGCAGTGCACACCGACGAAGACGACGTCGCGGGGCACGAACAGGTCGAGGCAGTCCCGCAACCGCCATTCCGCGCTCAGGACGTGGTCCATGACGACGTTGTTGCCCGCGGCGGCCATGCCGGCGACCGCGCGGTGGTAGCCCCGCCAGGTGCGGTGCAGGACGGTGGTGAGCCGGTCGGGCGGCATCTCCCGGCGGGTCCGCATGGCGTGGAACGCGTCGACCGGCATGTGGAAGTACGGCTCGTCGAGGATGCGGAGCAGCTCCCTGGCGATGGTCGACTTGCCCGAACTGGACGTGCCGTTCAGGAAGATGATCGATCCGTTGGGCGGGCCGTCCTCGGGTGTCCCGGTCACGCGGCCTCGATCACGTCTCCCCGGGTCGCCGCCGCCCATTCCACGACCAGCAGTTCGTACTCCGCCCGCTCCTGCGCCGACAGTGACGCGCCCGCGTGGCGCCACAGGGCTCTGATCCGGTCGTTCAGGTCGTCGGCGGACCGCACGGAACCACGGGTGGGGGAATCGGGGGACATGCGGACAAGAGTAGGCGCCCGGACTGACAGTGCGCTACTGGGCGGCTACGGATGCCGTATGTGCTTGGTCACTAAAGGGAGTTGGGGAGGGACGGGCTGTTCGGGGCAGCCCCGGTCAGTGGCCCGACTCGCCCGCGTGCGGGCTCAGCACGCCCATGGAGACCAGGACGACGATGACGATGCCGAGGGCGATGCGGTACCAGACGAACGGCATGAAGCTCTTGGTGGAGATGAACTTCATGAACGAACCTATGACGACTTGTCCTGAGCGGCTTTGACCTGCTGTTTTCCACCACTTTTCAAGATCGGATGGAAGAGCAGTGGGAGACGGCACGTTTCCAGTACTCTCCCCTCGCTGGCCATGAAGCGCAGCCACCTGGTTTGCAGCGAATCGGCAAAAACGACCTTGCCACCGACGACCGGACGAAAGACAGGGGAGCCGTCGACGTGGCTGGTGCTTCCCGGCCACGCCATCAGAGAGCAGTGCGGTACTGACGCTCCCGCGGTGCACTCATGAGCTTCAGCGACTCCGCCGCCGCGTCTGACGGGTACGGCTCGATGTCCTTGTTGTCGATGCCTGAGTACGTGAACAGCATCGTCATCTTGACGTGGTGCAGCCGGTTGAGTCGGTCGATGTCCTCGGGCTTCACCTGGTGCCAGTAGGTGAACACAACCAGGTAGCTGTGACCTGGTGCGTTTCCAAGAAGTGTCGGCGTGGACGCATACGGCGAGAAGCTGGTCGGGGAGATGGGCGTTTGGGGCGACGACCGATTGGCCGCGACTCCCAGCGTGTCCCGGAGCCCTATGTCAACATCCGCTTGGTTGGTGGTGCCCGGCCCGTACGATGGCGGTATCTCGCGATGAGCAGGGAGGCGCGATGACCGCGATGTATCCGGAGTATGCGCAGTGGCTGCGCCAGGTGCGCAGCTCGATGAAGCTGCCCAAGGCGGTCAAGCTGCTGTTCGACCAGGGGCGCCTGTATATGTCGCCGATGACGGAGGCGCACAGCGAGGCGGAGGATTCGATCCGGTTGCAGCTGGCGGAGCAGTTGGGAGGGGAGTCCGGTCTGCACGTCACGCGGGACAAGGGCGTACTGCCGGAGAGGGACGGTTACATGCCCGAGCCCGATGTGCTGGTGGTCGACGCAGGTGCGCTTGGTCCGGGTGATGCCTTCGTCGACCAGAAGCATGTTCACTTCGTGGCCGAGAGCGTGTCCCGCTCGACGGTCGGGCAGGACTATGGGCGCAAGCTCAACCAGTATGCGGCGCGCGGGATTCCCACGTATCTGATCGTCGATGTGTTGACCGGGGAGTGTGTGCTCTACCAGGCGCCGAAGGGCGACGAGTACACCTCGGCGGTGCCCTACCGGTTCGGTGAGGAGATCGATTTTTCCCTCGCGGGAGTTGCGGTGACAGTGCGCACCGACTTCAAGAAGATCCGCTGAAGCCGTTTCTTCCCGGCCTTATTCCGGTGCGGTTCCCCGGCCCTGCTGGGTGGCCGGGGCCGCCGGCCCCGGCACCGCGCCGGTGTCACGTATCCCACGCTCCTCCGTTCGGCGGACCGGGCGGTTTCCGCAGCGTCCACTCGCGCTGTCCGATCGCATACCTGGGAACCCGCAGCAAGCTGCCCCCGCCCCCAGCCACTGCTCGTATCTCGATCTCGCTGGTCGTGTGCGGTGGCGCTGAGTATGACTTCGATGATGTGGGTGCGGTCCGTTCAAGCTGCTGCTCGACTGGTTCGCCAAGGGCGAGATGCGTGACCACCTGGAACGGCTGGAGGAGAAAGCCGGGCGGCCCGCGCAAACCGACACCCAGCGGCAGGACGCGCCTGATGATGCGGCCGAATCAGGTGCACAACCACGGCGCAGCACTTCTACCCGTCGTACCCGCGCGGCCACGCCAGCCGTCTCGGGTCAGTTCTCTCAGGCCATGGTGCGATGGGCCAGATTGGCCCCGCCGCTGCGGGGGGCTCGACCAGTCGCCCTACCTGACGTTGGCTGCCACCTTCGCCGGCGTCACACTGATCGACGACAGCCTGCCCGAGCGGCTTCGCGACATTGCCGCCGACCTGCCAGCTGGACGGGCCTGCGGGCCCGGATCACTGCAGCCCCGGACCCTCGCCTTCCAGTGGACTCCTGGTGCGGGGACCCCGCAACTGACGGCCGGGCCGACCCCCGCCAGATGTCTTCCCGAGTCTGTACGGCTGGGCCGGGGCAGCGGGCGCTGTGCTGCCCGGCAGGACCGGGTGGTCAGCCGTGGTAGTTGATGTGACCGTTGCCATCCGGGTCGTTGGCGCGCTTGGTGGAGGAGTGGACATCGGCGCGGGCCGCGGTGGGCTTGATCAGTTAGATGGTGTCCTTGTCGTTGTTCCAGACGAAGTTGCAGTTCTGGCGGTAGACGACGTTGCGGGCGTCGGAGTCGGTGCCGCGGCCGCCGCGCAGCTTCACGCAGTCGCCGGGCTGAAGCTTGTGGCTGGCGGGGAAGGTGAACCTGTTGCCCGCGGCGTCCTTGACGACGTAACCCTTGAGGTTGACGGACTTCGTTCGGGAGTAGTTCTTGATCGTCAGGTATTCGTCCTTCGTGTTCCCGCCGGAGTACCGGTTGGCGTCACGGCCCGGCGCGTCGAACTGGACGCCCTTGACCTTCAGCGCGGACGAGTACTCGGTGGCCTGGGCCGGACCGGCAGCCAGCACGGTGACCGCGGCCGCTGCAGCAACCGCGGCCAGAACGTGACGCATGTGCGTGAGCACGAGGAAGCCCCCTCATCGGTGTGATTGGGGCGCCTGGAGCGTACCGGATGTAATCACTGGGTGTGCTTGATGCGTCTGCACCGTAAAGAGGGATGTGGTTGAGGCTGGTCGACGGGCCGTCCAACACCGCTTCACCTGCTCACGATGACGATCAACGCGGCTCCGAAGCGTCCGGTGGTGATCGTCGTCGTACCGGGAGCAGTCCGGAACGGGGCCGGGAGCGGACGCCGACCGGGCGTTGGGCAGTTCAGCTCCCGGGCCCCGGGTGTCAGAGGTGTTGCGGCGGTCCGAGCAGTGGGGTGCGCACCGGGGCGGCGAGCCCGATGAACATGACCATCTCGTGGCCGCCGGGGTTGGTCTGCAGCGGCACGGTCCGCCAGTTGTTGGTCAGCCAGACGTTGCCGGAGGGGTCGATCTGGACGGCGGTGTTGCGTTGCAGTCCGTCGCTGGGGTAGCCGGTGTCGGCCGGTGAGATCGGGTCGCCCGTGTGGAGTCCGGGCGGGCAGGCGGAGTGGCGGGCGCCGCACAGGTTGGCCAGACGGTGGCCGCCGAAGTTCGCCACCCAGACGGTGTCGTTGCCGTCGACGGCGATTCCCCAGGGAAGGAACAGTCCGTCGTTGACGAACGGTTTCGCGGGGGTGGTGCCGTCGGGACGGACCATGGTGACGGAGGCGTCGACGTGCCGGGTGACGATGTCCTTGATCGCCTCGGCGACCATGGTGGGCGTGGTGCCCTCACAGGGTGCGACCACCGCGCCGCCGTTGGCGACCCAGACGTTGCCCAGGCTGTCGGAGGCGATGCCCATGGGGCGTTTGATCCCGCCGCCGGTGACCGAGCGCAGGGGTGTGCCCTGCGGGGACAGCAGCGTGACGCTGTTGCTTCCGTTGCCGGTCACCCAGGCGCGTCCCCGGGTGTCCACGGTGACGCCGAACGGCTTGATCAGACTGTCGCCCCGGGGGGCGATGTTCCGGGCCCGGCGCGGGTTCCCCTCGGGGATCCGGGTCACGCTTCTGCCGCCGCAGTTGGCGACCCAGATGTTGCCCTGCCGGTCCGACATGATGCCCTGCGGCTGGAGGATGTCGCCCTGTCGCCAGCCCTGGGGCGGTGAGAGGGGCCGGCCGTCGGCGGTGAACTCCGAGACGCTGCGGTACAGGCGGCCGGCGTCCAGGGGGCAGCCGGTGCCCTGGAAGCCGAAGTTGGCCGCCCAGACGTGGCCCTTGGGGTCGATGGCGGTGCCGAATCCCACGCCGTAGAGTCCGCCACCGCGGTACGGGGCGCCGGGAACGTCCCGGCCGGTCGGAGTGAGCCGGGACAGGATGCGCGAACCGCAGACGGACTGCCGGGGATCGGGGTTGAACACGTAGTTGTTGACGATCCAGGCGGTGCCCTGCGCGTCGAAGGCGACGTTGCCCGGTCCGTCCAACTCGTGGCCGTTGCCCACATAGCGCAGGGCGAGGGTCCAGGCGTCGGGGGCCGCCGTCAGCCTGGGCCGGTAGATGTCGCGGCCGTCGGCCAGCGCGAAGAGTTCGCCGGCGTGGTTGCCGGGCAGCCGGGCGATGTCCGCGACGGCCTGGAAAGTCTCCCGGGGCGCGGGCGCCCCGGGATGTCCGGCCAGGTCGAAGAGCGTGCCGCAGGTCTGTCCCGCGGTGCAGCCGGACAGGATGTCCGCCAGGGTGTTGAAGGCGCGCAGGGTGGATGTCTGGCTGCCGTTGGGGGCGGTGGTGAGCGTCCTGGCTGCCGCGCCGTTGGTGATGTCGGCCAGGTTGTGGGAGACGGCCGCGGCGTTCTGCAGCCCGGGGCTGCGGCCCGCCACCTCCCCTTGGCGGGTGAACTGCGCCATCGCGAAGCCCGCCGCGACGGTGGTGCGCTCGTTGAGCACCACCTTGCCGGTGCGGCGGCCGGTGCCGAGCATCGCGACCAGCCGGACCGGCCGCACGCGGCGGGCGGCCCGGGAGTGCCCGTGGCCGGCCGGTCCCGCGTCCGCGGTCAGGTACAGCACGGCGTCCGGGTTGTGCCGAGCACGGTAGGAGAGGCTGAAGCGGCCGTGGGCGTCACTGCGTGTGCGGGCCAGCGGCCGGGCGCCTGCACCGGGGTGGTCCCCGGCCTGAAGCAGTGTCACCTCGGCTGCGGCGATGGGCCGGCTGCCGCTGCGCACGACACCGTGCTGAATCAGCGTGCCGTGTCCGGGCGACGATCCACCGGTGGTCTCCGGATACGAGGCCCCCACCACGAGGGAGGCCAGAAGGGCGGTGACCAGGGCGGCGCTGCGACGACGCACAAGAACTCCATATCTCGGGCGGGGAACACGGTGCCGCCGGGCGTTCCGTCGGCAGAGTCTCGGTGCCTTGGCTGGAGGGTTCACGGTTTCAGTGAATCGGCACGGAAACGGCCCATGCCACCATCACACGGCGTCGTTGCCACCCCTTCAGGTGACCGGAGCGGGACCGGACGGCCCAGGCGGCCACACGCGGTGGCAGCCGGCAACGTTCAGGACGGCACGGCCGAGACCGGCAATCTCCCGATCACCGTTCCGGGGAGCCGTGACAGCGGGTGGGCCGACCGGCGGTGGCGGCCCCACCGCGTGAGCCGGAGCGCCGGGCGGGACACAACCGTCGTGCCCTGGCAGACAATGTGGGACGGCCCGGCCCGGGTGGTGCTCAGCCGCCGACCACTCCTGCGTCGATGCGCCGGCCACGCGACGTGTCCACCACGACGGGGATACCGTCCGGGATCCGTCCCTCGAGCTGGTCAAGCAGAAACTCCACAGGCGGGAGGTCTCCGGGGCTGCGGACATGGACGTACATCGTCCGGGACGTCGCATCCACACTCGTGACGGACGCGCCCGGCACGTCGGCAAGCCACTGCTGTGCCGCGTCCTTCGTCCGGCCGGTCCACGTGTTGAGCAGGAGCGTGACCACGGTGTTGGCCGCCAGCGGAACGAACACGACGACGAACAGCAAGATCATGGCCGCATATGCCCTGCGGGCGGGCCGCCCGGCCGCCTGGTCGGCCTCCACGCCGTA
The DNA here is from genome assembly GCF_032598905.1 of Streptomyces sp. 11x1. Taxonomy (NCBI): domain Bacteria; kingdom Bacillati; phylum Actinomycetota; class Actinomycetes; order Kitasatosporales; family Streptomycetaceae; genus Streptomyces; species Streptomyces sp. 11x1. Next base: position 9,183,021 of record NZ_CP122458.1, read on the forward strand.
GCCGAGCGAGGCGAAGACCACCATGCCCCCGAAGACCAGGGCGAAGAGGTTCGACACGAACAGCACCAGCGCGCCCAGCGCCAGCCATCCCGACAGCTTCCCCAGACACACCCCCGCCACCACCAGGGGCGGGACGAGGGAGATAGCGATCGCGACTCCGGGCAGCACGGCGGCGACGTCCCGACGGGCCAGTGCCACCGCGCCGGCGAAGCCGGTCGCCAGAGCGGCGATCAGGTCCATCAGGCCCGGCGACGTCCGCGACGAGATCTGGCTGTTGGACAGCAAGTCGTAGTCACCGGGAAGGGCCACCGACATGGCCATCCCGACCGCGGTCACCAGCAGGCACGCGAAGAGGACGACCCTGGCCGATCCGGTGCGGCGGCGCTGCACCGACCCCAGGGCGATGCCCATGATGGGCGTGGACAGCGGCGCGATGATCATCGCGCCGATCACAGTGGCCGTCGAGTCCGTGAGCACGCCGCCGGACGCGATGACCGACGACAGCGTCAGCATCGTCCAGAACGCCGAACGCTTGGACGTGGTGTCCCCGGATGACAGGTCCAGATCCTCGGTCAGTTCATCCAGCGAGCGGCGCTGGGTGGCCGGCAGGACACGGGCACGGACTTTGCCGATCATGTCTCCAAACAACCACGATCAGCACGGTTCCGGCGGGCAGGACACAGGAATGCGCCTGTGCAAGTCCGCCCACAGATCCGACCGGCGCTCGGTAGGCAACATTCTGCTGCGGATCCGCGTCTTCTGCCATGCCGGCCAGTTCCCTACGAGCGCTCGCAGTGCCCTTCGGGGCCGGGTGTCAATGTCCGAAGTCGTCTGCACGGGTGACCAGCGTGTTCGCAGTCGAGTGCACGGGAAGTTCGGACGAACTCGACCGTCGCCGACCTCAGCCGACGCGCGTGCAGAGGAGATGGGCGGTGAGTTTGTCGTGTCGGCAGGCGGTGATCTCCGAGGTCCGCCCGGGCCGGGCCGCGGAGACCCACAGCAGTCGGCCCCGGTCGTCGGTGAGCGCGATCACGAGCAGGCCGTGGCATTTGTTCTTGCCCGAGTAGTTCTTGCGGTTCTCGGCCCGGGTGCGCCGCCGGGTACGTATCACCCAGCCGTCCAGCAGCACCAACCCGCCACCCTTTCGGGCGATCTTCTGCAGCGCGCGATCCAGGCGCGGGGCGCGGGCGGCCAGCAGACCTACGATCTCCCGCACCCACCGGGTGACGGTGGTGCGGTGTATCCCGTTGCCGCCTGCCAGGTCGCCTGGCCGCTGGTCACAGCGCAGCACCGCCAGCACGATACCGGCGATCTTCCCCGCGGGCAGGGCCCGCCACCGGGAGCCGATCTTCTTGAAGTGGCCGCGTAACAGGTCGGCGAGCCAGTTAAGGGTGGCACTCGACAGCGGCAGGCGGGCGGTGTAGACAAGGCCGCCAGGGCCCTCGACGGGATGGTTGTTTTTCTTCACACCAAACTCAACTGCCGTCGGGGGCTCGCCGGTTACGCTCTCCCACCACCCCCAATCCGGTGCTGCTACAGGCGTGCGGTGAACTTCCCGTCAGGCCGTTTGTGCAGCCAGCCGCGATCGGCGAGCTTGGTCATCTTCGCCCGCAGCGGTTCCAGCTTCCCGCGTACCCCCACCTCAAGCCCCAGTTCCTCACCTACCAACTTGACCTGCACCGCCCCTCCGGCGGCCCGCACGATCGCCAGGATCCGGCGGTAGTCGGCGGGCAGCGCGCCGTCGTCGCCGGTCTCACCGCGGTGCGGGATCAGCAGCACCGCACGCCCCGCCACCTGTGCTTTCGCCGGAGCCACCTCAGTAACCTCGGTATCGGCCCGGTCCTGTTCGGCCAGCAGGTTCAGCACCCGCTCGGCGACCAGCAGTTCCTCCCGCTCGACCTGAACCTCCCGCAGCTGCTTGGCCAACTCCTCGGCGAGCACGTCCGGTTCGCTCCGGCGAGCGATGATCCGTTCCAGGTCTCCCATACCCCGCACCCTCCGGCGACCTCACCGCGTACCGCCCCGGTCACGGATCGTAGGAGCGGTCCCGCGACGAGCGCAGCGGAACCCGGGAACCGCCTCAGCCGACAGGGCAGACGATCTTCACCGTGGACACCCGCTACCGACCAGCACGAGCACGGCGACTCGCCCGCACACCAACCCACCTCACCTGCACGTTTCACGATGCATGGGTCTCACTCATCCACTTTTGCAGTGGCGTCGGCAGTCAGACGGATGTCTGCGAGGACGTCAAGACCGGTGCCGGTGGACAGCCAGGCACGCGGGTCGGAACGCTTGATCTTCTTGGACGGGGTGTAGGTGAGGGCGCGTACGAAGACCAAGCGGGTCAGCTGGGCCCATGCGCCGATCCGCTCGTCGACCAGAGCGCGCAGTTCTCGGGCCAGGTGGTGCGGGGCGAGGTCGGTGCCGTCGCGCTGGACGACGAAGGCGACCGGGACTTGGGTGTAGAAGCCGTCCGGGGCGGCGACGACCGCGCAGCGCTTGACGGACGGGTGCGCACCGATGACGTGCTCGACATCGAGGCCGGACAGGCTGTCGCCGCCGACGTTGATGATGTCGTCAGTGCGGCCCGCGATCCACAGGTAGCCGTCCTCGTCGAGGTGGCCGGCGTCGGAGGTGTCGTAATGGCCGGGGAAGTTCCTGAGGTAGGTGTCGGCGAACCGCTCGTCGTCGTTCCACAGCGTGGTCAGGCAGCCGGGCGGCAGCGGCAGCCGGACGGTGACGTGGCCCTGCTCCCCAGCCGGGAGCGGGCATCCGTCCTCGTCGAGGATCTCGACCTGGTAACCGGGCAGCGGCCGGGCCACGGAGCCGGGCTTGACCGGCAGCAGGCCGAGGCCCAGGCAGTTGGACGCGATCGGCCAGCCGGTCTCGGTCTGCCACCAGTTGTCGACGACGGGGCAGCCGAAGAACGCGCCGATCCAGTCCATCAGCTCCGGCTCGACCCGTTCGCTGGCCAGGAACACCGCGCGCAGCGGTGAGCCACCGGACCCGAACGGCCGGTCCTCCAGGGACGCCGTGCGGATGCGGCGGAGTGTCATGGGCGTTGAGAACAGCACGCTGACGCCGTACTCGGCGATGATCCGCGGGAACGCCGACGGGTCGGGCGTGTCGACCGGAGACCCTTCGTAGACGACGGTCGTGGCCCCGGTGACGAGCGCCCCGTACACGGTGAACGAGTGGCCCATCACCCAGCCGGGGTGGGAGTCGGTCCAGAACACGTCGCCCGCCCGGACGCCGAAGACGTTCTCGACGGCCCAGCGCAGCGCGGTCAGGTAACCGCCGGTGTCCCGCGTGACGGCCTTCGGGCGGGACGTCGATCCGGAGGTGTACAGCAGATAGAGAGGGTGCGCCGATGGCACGGGGACGGGCCGCGGCCCGGTCGCGGTAGAGGTGGCGATCAGGTCGTGCCAGTCGAGGTCTCGGCCGGGCACCGGCGTCCACCGGCCGGCTTGAGGGCGCTGAAGCACCACGCAGTGCCGCGGCCGGTGGTCGGCCTGGGCGAGGGCGGCCTCGAGCAGCGGCTGGTAGACGATGGCGTCCGGGCCGTCGAAACCGCCGGACGCGGTGAGGATGGCCGCCGGGCGGGCGTCGTCGATGCGGTCGCGCAGCACGGCGACGGGTACCGAGGTGACGACAACCGAGTGAGTGAGGCCGAGCCGGGCGCAGGCAAGCATGGCCACGACGGTCTGCGGCGCGGCCGGCATGAAGATCAGGACGGTATCGTCAGCGGCCAGTCCGAGGCCATCGAGGGCCCCGGCGAACGCGACCACCTCGTCGTGCAAGCGACGGTAGGAGTAGGCGTCCTTGGTGCCGGTCTGCGGGCTGTCGAATATGAGCGCGGTGGCCTCGCCCCGGCCCTCGGCGAGATGGACGTCCAGGCAGTTCTCGGCCGCGTTGATCATTCCACCGGGGAACCAGCGGTAGAACGCGGCACCAGTGGCGTCCAGGGCCTTGTCCGGGGTCTGCGCCCAGGTGAGCCGGGCCGCCTGGGATTCCCAGAAGCCCTCGGGGTCGGCCGACCATCCGCTCCGTATGTCCTCGAACTGCATTTCTCGGCTCTCTCGTAGTGCGGTTGCGACATCATGCACGTGCCTGGCACAACTGGATCGGCCCTGGATGGAAACCCAGACACCGGCTCCTCGGGCAGGACCTGTTCGATCGTCGGTCATGCCGTCGGCCCACCGCTTGGTGGAACTCTGAGGGTTTCCTCGGCAAGAGCTGAGGGGGGACCGGCCGGTGGGATCACGTCGGCGAAGGAGGCCGGCAGCGACCAGACGGTTGTCCGCGTTGGGCAAGCTGGCCGGGCACTGTCACAGCCCGTTCAGATCAACCCACGTGCGTCTCCAGACGACTCGGCCGAGTCCCGCCCGGCTGCCTCCCGCTCCGCGTGCGCAGACAGCGTGGTTTTGTCGACGGGATCCGACACCACTTGTCGCTCAGGGTCGAGAACGCCTTGTTTCGCCGGAGGGCGATGTCTGTGAGTTCTGGCAACGCTTGAGGGGCTGCGGTGGGAGCATGGACGTGCTCTGCGGGATGAGGCTGCGATGGCGCCACCGAAGTCCAAGGTCGACTTGTACGCGGCGATCCGCCGTGACGCCCGGGCAGGGATGTCGTACCGGGCCTTGATGCGTGAGTACGGGTTGCGTCCTGGGAAGTGGTGTACGGGTCGGACCTGATCCGGGGGTTTGCTCCGGCATCGGGCTGATGCCCGCATAGACGAACGGCCACCGGCTGATCTTCGAAGTGTCGAAGCCTCGAAGGAGATCAGCACGATGACCGCACCCGACAGCCTGCCCCTGCCCGCCCTCGCGGAGGACAACCTTGCCGCGGCGAGTCCCGATCTGCTCCGCGCGATGATCAAGACGTTCGCCGACGCACTCATGTCCGCTGAGGCCGACGCCCTCTGCGGAGCCGAGTACGGGCAGGTCAGCGACGAACGCGTCAACCACCGCAACGGCTACCGCCCGCGCGAGCGGGACACCAGGGCCGGCACCGTCGAACTCGCCGTCCCCAAGCTGCGGCAGGGCAACTACTTCCCGCACTGGCTCCTCGAACGGCGCCGCCGGGCCGAGCAGGCCCTCATCTCCGTGGTCGCCACCGCCTACCTGCTCGGGGTCTCCACCCGCCGGGTCGAGAAGCTCGCCGAGTCCCTCGGCGTCACCCAGCTGTCGAAGTCCCAGGTCAGCGCGATGGCCAAGCACCTTGACGAACGGATAGCCCGTAGGGCTGGCGCGCACTCGGTTGCTGCCCGGGGTGCCGGCGGGTCAGGGGGTGGCGACGATGACGGCGTAGCTGCCGGCGCCGAGGAGGCGTTCGCCTTCGACGTCCTGACCGGCGAGGATGAGGCGTTGGATGTGGCCGGTGGTTTCGTCGAACTCGATGTCCTGCAGCGTGCCGAGGTCGTGCCCGGTTTCGGTCAGGACGCGTTTGCCGAGCGGGTCGTGCTTCTTGTCCGCAGGGGTCTTGGTGTCGTCCTCGGTCTGGATGTCGTCGGCTGAGCGGACGGTGATGGCGTCCGGCCCGAATGCCTGGACATGGTTCCAGGTGACGAGGGTGCCGGGGTTTTTGGTCTTCACGCGGAGGGCGGCGATGCGGGCGGGTGAGACGGTGATGGCGAGCCCGGTGACGGTGGCGAGGGTCTCGGCGGTGGACAGGCCGACGATGTCGCGGCCCTTGGCCTGGCTGAAGAGCGGCATCGTCACGCCTCCCCTTCGAGGCGGGTGCGCAGTCCGCGGGCTGCTTCAGGGAACCCGGCCAGGTCTCCGGCGGTGAATTCGCCGGTGGCGTCGGGGACGAGGACCATCTCACCGGAGACGGCGACGGGCTTGACCACGGGCAGCAGGACCCGCTGGTGGCCGCGGCCGGCAGCCTCGAGCTCGTAGCCGGCCACGGCGGGCGTGCGTCCGGTCTCGATGATGACGTCGACGATCTTGCCGAGGTCGGTGCCGCCGTCGGTCATGGCCCGGGCACCGAGGACGTTGCCGCCGCCGGCAGCGGTGAGGTCCTTGGACGTCTGGTCGTCCTCGGCGAGCGCGTCCTCGTTCCGGATCATCACCGCGTCCGGGCCGAGCGCGTGCACCTTGTTCCACGGCAGGTCCCGCTTGAGGGGACCCGACAGCAGACCGCGCCCGCTGAGGGTGAAACAGCGCACGCTGCCGCGGGCGGTGTCGAAGACGATGTCCTTGACCTGGGCCACGTCCTCGCCGCCGAGGGTCACCACCGGCAGCTTGGCGATCTCACTTGCCCGCATGTATCCGGTCATGACCCAGTCCTGTCGCCGCCGCCCCGGGGCGGGCGCTTGCCCGCGATGACCCCGCCGCCGCGCCGCCGCGCCTGGATTCCCAGCGCCGAGACGGCGCACACCGCCACGACCGCCAGGGCGATGACGAGCCAGATCCACCACTCCATCTGCGCCGACCTCCCGTACCCGCGCCCCTGATCCCAGTATCCGCCGCCACGGACAGCGCTGCACCCGCCAGACACCACCGAGTACTGGGGAAGACGCGTGCGGCCCGAAGGGCGATCATGGGGTATTGACGTGCGGCGGCATCAGGGCTACCTGCCGATCGCCGACCACGGCCTGGTCGGTGACGGGAAGAGCTGCGCGCCTTCCAGGTGGTGCACGCGACCGTCTTCGGTTTCCTGCTGGCCGCGCTGCGGCTGCACACCGTCTCCATCTGGCCCCTGGCGCTGCTCCACGCGCTGAGCAACTGGATCAACTCCAATAGCCCTGGTGAGCTCCCGGTGTGGTGGGAAGTCGCGCGCCTGCTGGCGCTCACTGGCTATGGCACCGTGCTCGTACGCTTGAGCACCCGGGAGCGTGCTCTGTCGCTCACGGCCTGTCGGCCGGATCCTGTGTGAGTCGGCTGTCGGCCGTGAGGGGCGAAGCTCTCGGCCGACGCGAGCCGACCGCCGCCCGGACCTGACCGCGGACGGCGAGTCCAGAAGGAAAGTTCCGCGGTTGTCTGTGATTGTCATGTCGCAAGGACTGCTTACCGCTCTGGTCGCGGCGGGCATCGGCGGGGTGCTGTATCTGGCGGACGCAGCGAGGGTGATCAGGCAGTACGAGCCGGGGGGTCGTACTGCGTTTCGGCCGCTTGATGGGCTCGGTCCGTGGGCGGGGGTTCACCATGGTCGTCCCCGGGATCGACCGGCTGCGCAAGGTGAACATGCAGATCGTCACGATGCCGGTGCCAGCACAGGACGGCATCAGCCGGGACAACGTGACCGAGCGGGTGGACGCGGTGATCTACTTCAAGGTCGTCGGCCCGGTGGACGCGATCATCCGCGTGGAGGACTACCGGTTCGCCGTCTCGCAGATGGCGCAGACCTCGCTGCGCTCGATCCTGGGCAAGTCCAATCTCGACGAACTGCTGTCCAACCGGGAGAAGCTCAACCAGGGCCTGGAACTGATGATGGACAGTCCGGCCGTCGAGTGGGGCGTGACCATCGACCGGGTCGAGATCAAGGACGTTTCCCTGCCCGAGGGCATGAAGCGTTCCATGGCGGCAGGCGGAGGCCGACGGGGAACGGCGTTCCCGCCTGATCAACGCGGATGCCGAGCTGCAGGCGTCCAGGAAGCTCGTCCAGGCCGCTACGGCCATGTCCGAACAGCCCGTCGCCCTCCATCTGCGGCTCCTGCAGACCGTCGTGGCCGTGGCCGCCGAGAAGGACTCCACCCTGATCCAGCCCTTCCCCGTCGAACTCCTGCGCTTCCTCGAACGCGCCGGGGAACACCACCAGAACCAGATCCCACAGCCGTCCCGTCCGGCAACGACGCGGGGCACGGGCAGTCCGGCGGGCGGCGAGTCCGTGGTCTCTGCCCAGCCGTCTCTCGCGGGAGCGTCTGAGGCGGTGGCGAGCTGACCGGCTGGCATCGCCGCGAGCGGCACCGACGCGCGGGACAAGCCCGCTCCGGTCGGCCACCGCCACCTGTGGCGATGGCCGACGTGCACTCGGCACCCACGGCACGGCCCTGGCTGGCCGGTGTTCGTGCGGACGAACCTGTCGCGAAGGGCGAAACTGGGAGCATGCCCGGCACCTCGCACACAGGGAGGTGGGTTGGAATGGATGAGGGACCCGCGCTGTCACCTCACGAACGCAAGATCCTGGCGGACATCGAGCAGAGCCTGGACTCCGACGTCGAACTCCAGCGCACGCTGCGCACACGGTCCCGGCTGCACGCCATCGCGCGGCGTCCCCTCGCGGCGGGAATCCTGTGCACCCCGGCCGTGCTCTGCCTCGGTCTGCTGCTGGCCGCTGCGGCGACGTCGTCCCCCGTGCTGATCTGGTGTTTCGCCCTCGCCTGGGTGTCACTGCTCGCCGCCGCGGCGCTGTTCCTGCGGGGCTGGTACCGCAACCGGAGAACACGTGAGGGCGGCACGCCTCCCGATCGGCGGTAGCGGCACGCCTGCCGGTACGGCGCCGCTGTGCTCGGCGAGTCAACGGTGGCCCACGCGCAAGGAGCCCGTCAGAGCGCCCGCCGCGGCGGCGCCAGCGGGCGGGCAGTCGGAAGGCGCTGCGTCATGACCAGTAAGGGGCAGGGTGCCGCGCCGCCGCCGTTTCTTGCGCTGCTGCCGGGATCCGAGCGCCGCTCCCTCGCCGAGATCCTGCGCGCGGAGACGTTCGGCGGGCTCGTCCTGCTGGCGGCGGCCCTCATCGCGCTGGTGTGGGCGAACAGCCCGCTCGCCGACAGCTACGAATCACCCGCCTGGGCATACGCCGCAGAGAGCGCCTCGGCGGAGTCATCCACGAGTACCGACATACCGCCTGAACTGTATGGATGAGGTAGTCGGCAGGCGCAACCGGGCACGGGTCCGCACGGTGAGGCAGTCGAGGTGACGCACACGTGGGAGCACGTGGAAGCGCGCCTCGGCCGGCTCACCCTCACGGCCGCCGCCGCGCTGGACGACCTCACCGGCGATGCCTGGGACACGGTGGATGAGCGGCTGCGATTCCTTGTGGCGAGGGTCGCGGCCTTGGCCGGACATGAACCTCAGCTGACCCGCTCCACCCTCTGTACGGAAGGGCCCGCACGGCTGGCCGTGCGGGCCCTTCCGTGTCATCCCGGCTTTGCGGACGCACACGCCCTAGGGGTAGTGCGTCCCGCCTCCCAGGTGGGAGACGAGTGGGAGATGATCATGGCGTGGTGATGCAGTCAGGCACTGGGAAATGCTAGATGGTGCTGCATGTGTGCACTGCCTCAGCCCCCGGACTCGCCCGCGTGAGGGCTCAGTACGCCCATGCTGACCAGCACAATGATGAGGATGCCGAGCGCGATGCGGTAGTAGACGAACGGCATGAAGCTCTTGGTGGAGATGAACTTCATGAACCAGGCGATGACCGCGTAGCCGACGAAGAAGGCGATGACCGTGGCGAAGATCGTCGGGCCCCAGGAGACATGACCGCCCTCCATCGCGTCCTTGAGCTCGTAGCCGCCCGAGGCGATCACGGCCGGGATGGCGAGGAGGAAGGAGTAGCGGGCCGCGGCCTCGCGCTTGTAGCCCATGAGGAGGCCACCGCTGATGGTGGCGCCGGAGCGGGAGACGCCGGGGATCAGGGCCATGGCCTGGCAGATGCCGAAGATCAGGCCGTCCTTGACGTTGAGCTGCTGGAGGGTCTTGCGCTCCTTCGCGGCCCGGTGCTTTCCGCCGGTCTCGTCGCGCGCGGCGAGCCGGTCCGCGACGCCCAGGACGATGCCCATCACGATCAGCATCGTCGCCGTGAGCCGCAGATCGCGGAACGGGCCCTCGATCTGGTCCTTGAGGGTCAACCCGAGGACACCGATCGGGATGGAGCCCACGATCACCAGCCAGCCCATCTGGGCGTCGTGGTCACTGCGCATCTCCTTGTTGAACAGGGAGCGGGACCACGCCGAGATGATGTTGACGATGTCCTTGCGGAAGTAGATGAGCACCGCCGCCTCGGTGCCGATCTGGGTGATCGCGGTGAAGGCCGCTCCCGGGTCCTCCCAGCCGGAGAAGGCTGCCGTCAGGCGCAGGTGCGCGCTGGAGGAGATGGGGAGGAATTCGGTCAGCCCCTGGACGAGTCCGAGGATGAGGGATTCAAACCAAGACATGAAGTTACGTGGTCCAAGCGCTGATCGTGGAGGGCCGACGGAAGACGTGCCGCGCCGCGGGGCGGGTGATCACAGGTGCTGGGGGCAGCCTAGCGCCCCGTGGTGACGGGGCTGCCACAGGGGTTTGGCAGGGCCGGGCGGGGCCCGGGCGGAGGGTGTGCGGGGGACGGGTGGAGCGCGGGCGTTCCGAGGCGTGGAACGGCCGGATCCGCGGTGTTGACCAGTCACTATGTCCGCACATACTTTGCTGACGAGGGAAAGCGCTTGCCGTGTGAGGGTCGCCGTTCCGCCGGAACCCCCGCCACCAGGCGCCCGCCGCCGTCCGCTGTCACGTTCGATGGAGTGCTGATCACGTCCATGCCCACACCCAGCAACGACCCGAGCCCGACTCCGGACCAGCGACCCGACCGTCCCCCGGCCCCGCTGACCGGCCGCCGCGTCCGGGCCGCGATCGTCGGCATCGGCGCCATCGGCGGCGGCTCCCATCTGCCCGCGCTGGAGCGCCTCGCCGAGGAGGGCGAGACCGAGGTCGTCGCCGCCGTCGACATCGATGCCGAGGCCGTGGCCAAGTTCTGCGCCGAGCACGGCATCCCGCACGGCTACACCGATCTGGCCCGCATGCTGGCGGAGCAGCGGCCCGACCTGGTCAGCATCTGCACCCCGCCGACCCTGCACCGCGACCAGACGATCGCCGCGCTGCGGGCCGGCGCCTGGGTGTGGTGCGAGAAGCCACCGGTACCGACGCTCGCCGACTTCGACGCGGTCGAGGCCGAGGAGGGCGCGGAGACCGGCGGACCGTACGCCTCGATCGTCTTCCAGCACCGCTTCGGTTCCGGCGCGCGGCACGTCCGCGAGCTGCTCGCCGAGGGGGGCCTCGGACGTCCGCTGGTCGCGCACTGCCAGACCACCTGGTATCGCGACACCGCCTACTACGCCGTCCCCTGGCGCGGCCGCTGGGCCACCGAGGGCGGCGGGCCCGCCATGGGCCACGGCATCCACCAGATGGACCTGCTGCTCGACCTGCTCGGCCCGTGGAGCGAGGTCCGGGCCATGGCCGGCCGGCTGGTCCACGACGTGGAGACCGAGGACGTCTCCACGGCCCTCGTCCGCTTCGAGAGCGGCGCCCTGGCCACCGTCGTCAACAGCGTCCTCAGCCCCGACGAGGTCAGCCGCATCCGCATCGACTGCGAGCGCGCCACCGTCGAGCTGACCCATCTGTACGGCCACTCCAACGCCGACTGGTCCGTCACCCCCGCCCCCGGCACCTCCGAGGCGGACGCGGCGGCCTGGCGGGACTTCGGCGCGGACGTGCCCAGCTCACACCTCGCCCAGCTGCGCGAACTCGTGGCGAGCATGCGCGCGGGCGAACGGCCGCGCAGCAGCGGCGCCGACGGACGGACGAGCCTGGAGCTGATCGCCGCCCTCTACAAGTCGGCCTTCACGGACGCGACCGTACGGCGTGGCGAGATCGGCCCCGGGGACCCGTACTACACGGCCATGCACGGAGGCGCCCCCGGCTGGGCACCCGGAACCGTCCGGGGGCCCGCCGACGCGAGCCCCGCAGCTACGAGCCCTGCCGGTACGAGCCCTGCCGGTACGAGCACCGTCGGCACCAGCGCCGCCGGCACGAGTGAGGAGATCACCGCATGACCTTCCACGACGGGCTGCGCGTGGTCCACGCACACGGCGACCGGATCACGGTCACCGAACCCGCCACGGGCGTCGAGTTGTTGAGCTACGTCTACCGGCCGGAGGCGGACTGGGAGGCCCCGAAGCCGTATCTGCACCCGATCCGGACGCTGGCCGGGGACGTCGTCACCGACTTCCGGCCCAACGACCACCGCTGGCACAAGGGTCTGCAGCTGACGGCCTCGCACCTGTCGGGCCAGAACCTGTGGGGCGGCAACTCGTACGTCCACGGGGAGGGGTATCTGCCGATCCCGGAGCGGGTCGGCTCGATGGCGCACGTCGGCTTCGACGTCGTCGAGTCGGACGGCGAGCGGGTCGTGATCGCCGAGCGGCTGACCTGGCACCCGTACACCGGGGAGCTGTGGGCGGAAGAGGAGCGCCGGATCGAGATCCACGACGTGGACACCGAGTCCGGATCGTGGGCCCTGACCTGGACGAGCGCGATCACCAACCGACGGGACGAGCCACTGGTGTTCGGGAGCCCGACCACCGCGGGGCGCGAGATGGCCGGCTACACCGGTCTGTTCTGGCGCGGCCCGCGTGCCTTCCGCGACGGGCGGATCATCGGGCCCGACGCGGAGGGGCCCGGACTGATGGGCGAGCAGGCGCCCTGGCTGGCGTACTCGGGCGAGCACGACGGCACCGACGGCCACGCCACGCTCGTCTTCGCGCACGCCCCCGAGAACGACCACACGGGTGCCGAGGGCGCCCATCCGGCGCACTGGTTCGTCCGCAACGAGCCGTTCGCCGCCGTCGCCCCCTCCTGGGCGTTCTTCGAGGAGCTGGAGCTGGCTCCCGGCGAGACGCTCACCCGCCGTTACCGCGTAGTCGTGGCGGACGGTTCCTGGGAGCGGGAGGAGATCGCCAAGTACCTGGAGGCGCACCCGTGGTGAGCGGCTACGAGGGACTGCCGGGCGGGGTCGCCCTGTCGCACCTGTCCGTGTACGACTGGCCCGCGGCGGACGGGGTCTGCGGCGGCACCCCCCATATGCATCTGACCTGCTCGGAGGCGTACGTCGTCACCGGCGGGCGCGGCGCCGTGCAGACGTTGACGACCTCGGGGTACGAGGTCACGCCGCTGGCGCCGGGGACGGTCGCCTGGTTCACGCCGGGCACCATCCACCGGCTGGTCAACGAGGACGAGCTGCGCATCACCGTCCTCATGCAGAACAACGGGCTCCCGGAGGCGGGCGACGCGGTCCTCACGCTGCCCCCGGAGTACCTGACCGATCCGGAGACGTACGCCGCGGCCACCCGTATCCCGCCGGACGCGCCGGAGGAGGAGCGGGAGCGGGGCGCGCGGGCCCGGCGCGACCTGGCCCTGGAGGGCTACCGGGCGCTGCGCGACGCGTCCGGGCCCGAGCCGCTCGCCGCGTTCCACCGGGCCGCCGCCGCGCTCGTGCGGCCCCGGCTGGCGGATTGGCGGGCGAGGTGGGAGCGGGGGGCGCGGGCCGCTGCCGCGGCGACCGGGGATCAGCTGGGCCGGCTGGAGCGGGGGGACGTGTCGCATCTGGCCGAGGCCGGGGTGTGGGCCGAAGAGCCTGCGGTGCGTGGGAAGTTCGGGATGTGTGGGCGGTTGGACGTCTACACGGGGGACTGAGGGGCGCCTCGGAGCTCGGGGGGAACTGAGGTGTGGCGGCTGCGGGTTGTTCGTGGCTTGTCGCGCAGTTCCCCGCGCCCCTTCAGGGCGCTTGTGTGAGCCGGGGCGTCACGGTGCCGTCGGGCCCTTCACCGACCAGCCCGGGGTCTGGGGGTGGGCCCTGAGGTCCTCGTGGTGGACCTCTGTGCCGCAGGCCGTGCAGGTGACCGCCGGGACCAGGGTCTTGCCGCAGGCGTGCTCGATCACCATGGGGCGGTCGTCGGCCGTGCGGAGGTGGCGGTCGCCCCACGCCATGAGGGTCATCAGGACCGGCTCCAGTTCGAGTCCCGCCCGGGTGGGCCGGTACTCGAAGCGCTGGGGGCGCTCGTTGTAGACGTGCTTGGCCAGGACGCCCGCGTCCACCAGGCGCCTCAGCCGGGTCGCCAGCACGTCGCGTGGCGCCCCGATGTTGCGGACCAGTTGGTCGAAGCGGCCGTTGCCGAGGCAGACCTCGCGCAGGACCAGCAGGGAGTACTTCTCGCCGACGATCGCCAGGGTGTCGGCGATGGAGCAGGGGCGCGGATCTCCGGAGGCGGGCATGCGCCCAGTCTAGGGGAGGGTTTGATTTTCCAACTTCCAGGACTATGGTGAGTTTGGAATTCCTACTCACCGGTGGTTCTCCCTGATGGCCGTGGAGGTTCGACCCATGCGTGACGCCGTGATCGTCGAAGCCGTACGCACGCCCCTGGGCAGAGGGAAGCCGAACGGCGCCCTCGCCCATGTCCACCCCGTCCAACTCCTCGCCCACACCCTGCGCGCCCTCGTCGACCGCTCCGGCGTCGATCCGGCGCTGATCGACGACGTCATCGGCGGCACCGTCGGCCAAGTGGGCGAGCAGGCCATGAACACCACCCGCTACGCCGTCCTCGCGGCCGGCTTCCCGGAGACGGTCCCCGCGACCACGGTCGACCGGCAGTGCGGCTCCTCCCAGCAGGCCGTGCACTTCGCGGCCCAGGGTGTCATGTCGGGGGCGTACGACCTGGTGGTCGCCTGCGGGGTCGAGTCGATGAGCCGGGTGCCGATGTGGACCAACGTGCCGCCCGGCACGGACCCCTTCGGGCCGGGGGTCGCCGCGCGCTACCCCGAGGGGCTCGTGCCCCAGGGCATCAGCGCCGAGCTGATCGCCGCGAAGTGGTCGATCGGGCGGGAGCGGATGGACGAGTTCGCGGTGTCGTCCCATCTCCGGGCCGCGGCAGCCTGGGAGGGCGGCCTCTTCGACGCCGAGGTCGCGCCGCTGGACGGGGTGACCCGCGACGAGTGCGTCCGGCCCGGCAGCACGACCGAGATCCTGGCCGGACTCAGGCCCGCCTACCACGACCCCGCCTTCGCCGAGCGGTTCCCGCAGATCGAGTGGAACATCACCGCGGGGAACGCCAGCCCCGTCAACGACGGGGCGTCGGCCGTCCTCGTCACCTCCGGTGAGACGGCGGCGCGGCTGGGGCTGCGCCCCCTCGCCCGGCTGCACTCCTTCGCCGTCACCGGCTCCGATCCGCTGCTGATGCTCACGGGGGTCGTCCCCGCCACCGAGAAGGTGCTGCGCCGCGCGGGGCTGGGCCTCGACGACATCGATCTCTTCGAGGTCAACGAGGCGTTCGCCAGTGTGGTGCTCGCCTGGCAGCAGGAGACGGGGGCCGACCTGGACAAGGTCAACGTCCACGGCGGTGCCGTCGCGCTGGGGCATCCGCTGGGGGCCAGCGGCACCCGGCTGACGACGACGCTGGTGCACGCGATGCGGGAGCGCGGCGCTCGCCATGCGTTGCAGACCATGTGCGAGGCGGGTGGGCTGGCCAACGCGATGGTGCTGGAGGCGGTTTGAGGTGGGGGTCGATCGGGTCGGGGGGCGAGTGCGGGTGGGTGGGGGCTGGTCGCGCAGTTCCCCGCGCCCCTGAAGGGGCCCTCAGCGGGCCCGTAGGTGGTGGCGCTTGCGCCAGGCCACCGTCGCGCCGATCAGGGCCGGGATCGCGATGCAGGCCATGGCGATCAGGAACGCCGGGGAGGTCGGGGACGAGGCACGGGCGCCGGCCACCGCGTAGGCGGCGGTGTTCGGGATCGAGCCGAGCGCGGTGGCCAGGAGGAAGGGCAGATAGCCCATGCGGGAGACCGAGGCGCAGTAGTTGGCCGCCCAGAAGGGCACTCCGGGGAAGAGGCGGGCCGCCAGCATCGAGCGGAAGCCGTGCCGGCTGAGCTGGCCGTCCGCCGACTTCAGCCAGCGGTGGCGCAGCAGCGGCCGCAGGGCGTCCTGACCGAGGACCCGCCCCAGGCCGAAGGCGAGGCCCGCCCCCAGGACCGTGCCCGCGAGCGCCGACGCCAGACCGAGCTGGGAGCCGAAGAGGGCGCCCGCCGCGATGTTGAGGATCGGCCGGGGCACGAAGGCGACCGTGCACAGCCCGTACGCCACCGCGAACACCACGGCCGCGGCGGCACCGCTCAACTGGGGCGGCCAGCCGTCGGCCAGCAGTCGCTGCGGCTCGAACAGCAGCACCGTGGACACGGCGGACAGGAGCAGCGCGACGAGCAGCGAGAACCGCGCCCACGGCGAGAACAGCACTCTGCCCCAACGGGCGGCACGGCCCGGGGGCACGGCCGGGACCGTGACAGGTGCGGCGACGGCGAACTCCGTGGCGGCGGTCCGGGGAAGGACCGTGGCGGTGCCCCCAGAGCGGGTGGTGGCATCGAGCATTCGACGACGGTAACCGACCCGTGTCCGTGTATGCCGTACGGAACGTCTCACGGGCGTCACAGCAAGCGGAACAACAGGCTCGTCAGGCACGGTGCGGCCGGGCCTGCGCGAGGCACCGCACACCATGCCGCCTGCGCCTTCCGGAGCACGGACCCCGGCCGCACACCGTTCATCCCGTGCGTCGTCCTGTGAAGCATCTCTCTTCCGCTCCCTCCCGGAACTCCCGCGGACCGAAAACCATTCGACGCGCCCCGACTTGTCGACGATGATCGACGTCATGTTCCGGCACGCCTTCGCTCTCGACGCATCCGCGACAGTCGCGGATGCCCCGAAGGCTGCCCTTCTGATCGTCGTGGCCGCCGCGGACGGCGCCCGAAGCTGACCCTTCCCGGACATTCCGGCGGACCCCGCAGGGGGAGGGTCGGCAAGACCTCGGGGTCCCCGTCCCGGCCGCCACTGCGTGCCGCCGGGGCCATCACTCAGTACCGCTGAAGAGGCTTCGAGGTACCGCCATGTCCAAGACTGCTTACGTCCGCACGAAACCGCATCTCAACATCGGCACGATGGGTCACGTCGACCACGGCAAGACCACCCTGACCGCCGCCATCACCAAGGTCCTCGCCGAGCGCGGGGCCGGTACGTTCGTCCCGTTCGACCGTATCGACCGCGCCCCCGAGGAGGCGGCGCGCGGCATCACCATCAACATCGCGCACGTCGAGTACGAGACCGACACCCGGCACTACGCGCACGTCGACATGCCCGGCCACGCCGACTACGTCAAGAACATGGTCACCGGCGCCGCGCAGCTCGACGGGGCGATCCTCGTCGTCTCCGCGCTCGACGGGATCATGCCGCAGACCGCCGAGCACGTGCTGCTCGCCCGGCAGGTGGGCGTCGACCACGTCGTCGTCGCCCTCAACAAGGCCGACGCCGGGGACGAGGAGCTCACCGACCTCGTGGAGCTGGAGGTCCGCGAGCTGCTCACCGCGCACGGGTACGGCGGTGACTCCGTACCCGTCGTCCGGGTCTCCGGGCTTCGGGCCCTCGAAGGGGACCCACGGTGGACGGCGTCGATCGACGCGCTGCTGGACGCCGTGGACACCTATGTCCCGATGCCGGAGCGGTACCTGGACGCGCCGTTCCTGTTGTCCGTGGAGAACGTGCTGACGATCACCGGGCGGGGGACCGTCGTCACCGGGGCCGTCGAGCGGGGCACGATCCGGGTGGGCGACCGCGTCGAGGTGCTCGGCGCGGGGATCGAGACCGTCGTCACCGGCGTCGAGACCTTCGGCAAGCCCATGGAGGAGGCGCAGGCCGGGGACAACGTGGCGCTGCTGCTGCGCGGGGTGGGACGCGACGCCGTCCGACGTGGGCACGTCGTCGCCGCGCCCGGCAGCGTCGAGCCCCGGCGGCACTTCACCGCGCAGGTGTACGTGCTCTCGGCGCGGGAGGGGGGTCGCACGACCCCGGTGTCCAGCGGGTACCGGCCCCAGTTCTACATCCGCACGGCCGACGTGGTGGGCGACATCGACCTCGGCGAGGTCGCCGTCGCCAGGCCGGGGGAGCGGGTCACGATGAGTGTGGAGCTGGGCCGGGAGGTTCCGTTGGAGCCGGGGCTCGGGTTCGCCATCCGCGAGGGCGGCCGGACCGTGGGGGCGGGGACCGTGACGGCGGTGCGGTAGACGGCTCGCCACGGGCGGGGGACCGCGGGCCGGCGCACGGCCGGTCGCGCGGTTCCCCGCGCGTCCCGCGGGCCGCTCCCTGCACCAGAATGGGGAGCGTGAACGAAGCCATACCCGTCTCCCGTGCCATCGACCGGGGCACCGCCAAGCTCATGCCCGACGTCGACCGGGAACGGGCCTGGCTGTTGACCGTGGACGGGGCGCCGCAGTCGTACGTCGATCTGGACGAGCCCACCCATCTGGAGTTCGAGTACGCGCGGCGGCTCGGGCACGTGCTGGACACGGTCGCGGAGCCGGGGTTGCCACTCGACGTGGTGCACGTCGGCGGGGGCGCGCTCACCCTGCCCCGCTACGTGGCTGCCACCCGGCCCGGGTCCCGGCAGCGGGTCGTCGAGTACGACCGGGGCCTGCTGGACCTGGTCGTCGAGCAGCTGCCGCCGCCCGCCGACGCGGACATCGCGCTGCACGGGGCGGACGCGAGGCAATGGCTCGAAGCGGCCCCCGCCGACTCCGCCGACGTCCTCGTGGGCGATGTGTTCGGCGGTTCACGGGTCCCGGCGCATCTGTCGACCGTGGGGTACGCGCGGGCCGTCGAACGGGTGCTGCGCGCGGACGGTGTGTACCTGGCGAACCTGGCCGATGCCGCGCCGTTCACCTTCCTGCGCTCCCAACTGGCCACGCTGGCAACGGTGTTCGAGGAGCTGTCGCTGATCGCCGAACCGGCGGTGCTGCGCGGCCGGAGGTTCGGCAACGCCGTGCTGGTCGCCGCCCATCGACCGCTCGACATAGCCGTCCTGGCCCGGCGGGCCGCCGCCGACGCCTTCCCCGCGCGGGTCGAGCACGGCACGGCGCTGCGCGCGTTCATCGGCGGCGCCGCGCCCGTGCGCGAGGAGAACGCCGTACCGTCACCCGAGCCGCCCGACGGGGCCTTCGGCATCGGCTGAACCGGGCTCGCCGTCGGTCGTACGACCCGGCTCGGGCCGCGGGGCGGCGGCGGACCCGGTCCCGTCCCCGGCAGCGGGTTCGGGGCCGGCGCCGGGTTTGGCCAGGGCAACCGGCGTGCTGTGCCGGGTCAGGTTGCGCACGTCCCGTACGCACAGCACGGCGGCCGTCGCGGCCACGCACAGCCCGGCACAGCCCCACAGGGCGGTCGTCCGTCCGAAGGCGCTCTCCGCCGGGCCCGCCAGCGCGGCGGCGAGCGGCACCATCGCCACCGAGCCGAACCAGTCGTACGCGGAGACCCGGGACAGCTTGTCCTCGGGGATCTCCTGGTGCAGCGCGGTCATCCAGGAGACCCCGAACACCTCGATCGACAGACCGCTGACGAACATGGTCAGGCACAGCACGGCGATCGGCACCGGCACGGCCAGCGCGGCGGACGGCAGGGCGAAGGGGAAGACGCACAGGACGCCTACGAGGAGGAGACGGCGTGGTTTCCAGCGGGCCATGAGCAGCGCTCCGGCGGCGTTGCCGGCCCCGAAGAAACCCAGGGCCAGGCCCCAGGGGCCCGGCCCGCCCAGGCTGTCCCGGGCGACCTGCGGGCCGTAGACCGCGTCGGCGGCGACGATCACCGCGTTCACCAGGGAGAACTGGACGACGATCGCCCACAGCCAGGTACGGCCGGTGAACTCCCGCCAGCCGTCCCGGAGATCCGCGAGCAGTCCGCCGCCCGCCCCGCGCTCCGGTATGTGGCTCACGTCCAGGAAGGCGCGCAGGGCGCCGGCCAGGGCGAACGCCGCCGCGTCCACCGCGAGCACCCAGCCGGGGCCGATCACCGCGATCAGGGCGCCGCCGAGGGCCGCGCCGCTCATGGTCGCGCCCTGCGAGGCGAAGCGGAACAGTGCGAAGGCCCGGCCCGCCTGCTCGGCGGTGACGGAGGACAGCAGCATGCCCTCGGCGGCCGGGCCGAAGAACGCGTGGCCGACGCCGCCGAGCGCGGAGAGCAGCATCATCTGCCACAGCCGTGCCTCGCCGGTGAGGACCAGGGCGGCGAAGGCGGCCTGGGAGAGACAGTTGAGGACGTTCGCCGCGACCATCACCCGGTGCCGGGGCAACCGGTCGGCGATCGCACCGCCGACCAGCAGGAACAGCACCAGGGGCAGGGTGCGCGCGGCCGCGACCAGCCCGACGTCCCCGCCGTCGCCGCCCGCCTCCAGGACCGCGAACGCGGCCGCGATCAGGGCGCCGTTGCTGCCCAGGTTGGTGACGACCGCGGCCGTCGTCAGCAGGGTGTAGTTGCGGCCGGCCCATGCGGGGCGGCGACGGGGAGCGGCGGGAGTGGTCACCCGCCGACTATCGCCGCCCCGACACCTTCTGCCAAACCGTTTCCTCATCTGATGCGGCGGGATCGGGCCAGGCGAGGCCGCCCCTTGGCGGCGGGCCCTGTGCGGTGGGCGTCGGCTTCACCGGAGTTCGCCGGCGAGGGCCGGCCGTGTGGCCGCTCAGCCGCCTGTCGGGTCGCCGTAGAGGCGTACCGTGCTCAGGATCTTCTGCACCGTCGCGTCCGGGACCTCCTCCTGCACGTCCTTGTCACCGTGGAAGGTCCAGGAGACGTAGTCACCGGCCGAGTTCTTGAAGGCGAACGTCGTCGCCTTGCCGTCGGTGTCGCACTTGCCCTTCTTGGCGACGCCCGTCGAGTACGTGGTCGCGACACTGCCCTCGACGCCCGACGTCGTGGTGTACGCCTTGGGCTTGCCGATGGTCAACTTCTTCTTCGAGGCGGGCTTCTGGTCGGTGTACCCGCCGAAGACCCACCACGCCGAGTCGTTGCGGGCGATGTCCTCGGTGCCCTTGGCGCCCTGCTGGCCCTTGGTGCCCGCGGCGGCGAGGGAACTCGACTCCTTGCGGCCGTCCTTGTCGTCGTCGGAGGTGCAGTACTTCTCCTTGAGGACGGCGGGCGCCGACATCCCGATGAGGACCGAGCCGTCGCCCTTCTCGGAGTCCTCGAAGCCGATGAAGGTGTCGGGCGACTGCACCTCCCAGTCGGCGGGCACGTCGAAGGCCGTACCCCACTTGGGGTTGACGACGACCTTCCAGCCCTCGACGGTCGGCTTCGCGCCGGCGTCCTCGCCGCGCGGGTTGTCCTCGCTCTCGGACGCGGTCGGCGACGGGGAGCCCGAAGGAGCGGACTGGGTCTGCGACTTGTCCTTGTCGCTGTCGGCGCCGAGCACCAGGAACCCCGTCACACCGGCAGCCACGACCACGGCCGTGGCCGCGACGATCGCGATCAGCTTCGTCCGGTTGCCGCCGCCTCCGCCCGGCGGCACCGGCGGGCCCGCGGGGGCCTGCGCGCCCCACTGCGGTTGCTGCCCGTACTGGGCCTGCTGACCCGTCGACTGGTATCCGGGCTGCTGGTAGGGGTTCGGCTGCTGGTACCCCTGCTGTTGGTATCCCGGCTGTACCGGCTGTCCGGACTGGTCGTACCCCGGCTGCTGGTACGGGTTCGGCTGCTGCGGTTGGTGCTCGCCCCCGGGCGGCTGCTGCTGTCCTGGCCACATGGCTCGTAACCATAGATGCGCCGGGGGGCGGGGTGCCACGGGAGTCCACGAAGCTGCTTTGCAGTCGGGACGAACGGCTCCAAATCACCCCGAGGCGGCGGCCTTTGGCCCGACGTCCCCCGCGCCGCCGGGAGGTGCTCGGCCGATCACGGAGATGCCGGGTTCTCGGACGCGAACGCCTCCGCCCGGCGAGAGCCCCTGGTCATGGCTGCCTACTGGCGGGTAACATCGCGCCATGAGCGCAGACCAGATGTCGATCGGCGAGATGCTCGCCGCCACGGTGCCGATGGCCAGGACCCTGAAGCTGGAGTTCCTGGAGGCCACCCCGGAGAAGGCCGTGGTGGCGCTGCCGGACCAGGGTGAGTTCCACAACCATGTCGGCGGACCGCACGCCGGTGCCATGTTCACGCTGGGGGAGACGGCGAGCGGGGCGATCGTCCTCGCCGCGTTCGGGGACCAGCTCTCGCGCGCCGTGCCGCTCGCGGTCCGCGCGGAGATCGCGTACAAGAAGCTCGCGATGGGGCAGGTCACGGCCACCGCGACCCTCGGCCGCCCCGCCGCCGAGGTCGTGGCCGAACTCGACGCCGGACAGCGCCCGGAGTTCCCCGTCACCATCGCGATCCGACGTGCCGACGGAGCCGTGACGGGCGAGATGACGGTCGTCTGGACGCTTCGCCCCAACGCGTGATCCGGTGGTGCCCCGGTGGGCCCGACGCCGGGCACCGGCGTGCTCCGGCGCCCCGCCCCCACAGGGCGGTGACGCACTGGGCGCGGCCGTGCACGGTGAGCACCGGTGTGACCCGTGGGGCAACCCGCGGGACCCCGTCGCCGTCCGAGTAAGCGGGTAGGCTGCCCCGGCGCGCGCTCCGTCGAGAGCGGGCGCCGGGGGTCATGAGTACCGCCTCACCCACTTGATCCACTTGATCCGCTCGCACGGGAGGAACCGGCTTTGCACGTCCAGGAGTGGCTCGAAACAGTGCCTCCGCTCAGCATCTACCTGCTGGTGGGGCTGGTCATCGGCCTGGAGAGCCTGGGCATCCCGCTGCCGGGCGAGATCATCCTGGTCTCCTCTGCGCTGCTCGCGTCCCAGCACGGAGAGATCGACCCCTTCGTCCTCGGGGCCTGCGCCACCGCCGGCGCGATCATCGGCGACTCCATCGGTTACGCCATCGGCCGCAGGGGCGGACGTCCCCTGCTGGCCAAGCTCAACCGACGGTTCCCCAAGCACTTCAGCGAGAGCAACATCGCCGTCGCCGAGCGCTCCTTCGACCGGTGGGGCATGTGGGCCGTCTTCTTCGGCCGTTTCATCGCCCTGCTCCGCATCTTCGCGGGCCCCCTCGCCGGCGTCCTCCAGATGCCCTACTGGCGCTTCCTCGTCGCCAACGTCCTTGGCGGCATCCTCTGGGCCGGCGGTACCACCGCCGTCATCTACTACGTCGGCATCGTCGCCGAGGCCTGGCTCAAGCGCTTCTCCTGGCTGGGCCTGGTCCTGGCGGTCCTGATCGGCGTCACCTCGATGCTGGTGATCAAGCGCAAGGCGAAGAAGGCCGCGGAGAAGGCGGAGACGGCCGAGACGGCCGAGGGGGAACTGGTCACCGCCGCGGAGTGAGACGTGCGACGGGAGGCGCGCGGCCGCCGAGTGCCGGCCCGCCGGGCCCACCACCCGCGGGCGGTCCGCGCCCCGTGCCCCTCCCGCGCCCGCGCGCCGGTCCTACGCCCCGTACTCCTCCTGCGCCTTCCGGTGCGCCTTGGCCAGCTCCGTGTAGTGCGTGCCGTTCAGCGTCACCAGCTGCCGCTCCTCGTCGGTGAGCGGTCGCTTCACCTTCGCGGGCACCCCCGCCACCAGTGATCCGGGCGGCACCCGCATCCCCTGCGGGACCAGGGCCTGCGCGGCGACCAGGGACCCCGCGCCGATCACCGCGCCGTTCAGCACCGTCGCGCCCATCCCGATCAGACAGTCGTCCTCGACGGTCGCCCCGTGCACCACCGCGTTGTGCCCGATCGACACACGCTCGCCGATCGAGATGGGAAAGCCGAGGTCGACGTGGAGCGTGCAGTTGTCCTGGACGTTGGTGTCCGCGCCGATGACGATCGGCTCGAACTCGGCCCGCAGCACCGCCCCGTACCAGACGCTCGACCCCGGCCGCAGGGTCACGTCGCCGATCACCGTCGACGTGGGGGAGACGAACGCGGCCTCCTCCACCTCCGGCTTCTTGCCGTCGAACGTCGTGATGAGGGCCCGCTGCCGGTTCATCGCCGCCTCCAGATGCTGGGTGAAGATCAGTCCTCACCCGCACCGTAAGCCATGGGGTGCGCGTCGCGTGGGGTGAAGATCACAGCCGTACGACGTCCTGCCGGTGCCGCCCGGTGAGTACGGTGAGCGGGTGCCGAAGAAGAACACGTTCTCGTCCTGGGCGGGCCGCCTCGCGCAGCGCGCCGTCCACGCGGGCTGGGCGTGGCTGCAGCGCACGGGGTCGGTGACGGCCGAGCGGCCCGGCCGCTTCCGCTTCGGCGCGATGGGAACGGGTACCAGGCTGGCCTTTCCGCTCGGCACGGTCTTCGGCGAGCCGTGGATCCACCTGGGCTCCCACTGCATCATCGGCGAGCAGGTCACCCTGACCGCCGGACTGATGCCCGACCTGGACCTCGGCGCGGAACCGATCCTGCGCATCGGGGACGGCGTCGTGCTCGGGCGCGGCAGCCATGTCATCGCCGACACCACCGTCACGATCGGCAGCGACTGCTACTTCGGGCCGTACGTGTACGTGACCTCCACCAACCACTCCTACGACGACCCGCACCAGCCGATCGGCAAGCAGTGGCCCCGTATGGACCCGGTGTCGATCGGACGCGGCTGCTGGATCGGCACCGGCGCGGTGATCCTGCCGGGGGCGCGGGTCGGGCGCAACGTGGTGGTCGCGGCGGGGGCGGTGGTGCGCGGGACGGTGCCGGACCACTCGGTGGTGGCCGGGGCGCCCGCGCGGGTCGTGCGCCGGTGGGACCCGGTGGCGGGGTGGCAGCCGCCGATCCGGACACCCGCGCCGGTCCCGATCCCCGACGGGGTCACACCGGAGCAGTTGCTGGCGCTCGCCGAGTGGGACGCGGAGGGGGCGGAGGAGTCCGCCTAGGCACGCGGGGGCAGCCGCACATGACCACGCCCCACGGCCCTGGAGGGGCGCCGCCCTCGCAGTACAGTTCGGTGAACGTCGGGTGCACCTCACCTCGTTCAACGTGTTGGACTCTGTCACCGAGACAACTGAGACAACCGAGACGACTGAGACTTTGGACGGAATGTGTCGGACCTCGACCTGCTGACCCAGTCCCTGGCGCGGAACGTCAAGCGCTGGCGCACCGAGCGGGGGTTCACCCTGGACACCCTGGCGGCTCGCGCCGGAGTCAGCCGCGGGATGCTCATCCAGATCGAACAGGCCCGCACCAACCCCAGTCTCGGCACCGTCGTCAAGATCGGCGACGCCCTCGGTGTCAGCATCACCACCCTGCTCGACTACGCGCAGGGGCCCAAGGTCAGGGTCGTTCCGGCCGAGCAGGTGGTGCGGCTGTGGCACACCGAGGCGGGCAGCTACAGCCGGCTGCTGGCCGGTACGGAGGCGCCCGGTCCGCTGGAGATGTGGAACTGGCGGCTGATGCCGGGGGAGGGCAGCCGGTCGGACCCGCACCCCGGGGGCACGGTCGAGATCGCGCATGTCACGGCGGGCGAGCTGACCCTCACCGTGGAGGGTGCCGAGTACCGGGTCCCGGCCGGCGCGAGCGTCACCTTCGAGGCCAACGCGCCCCACGAGTACGCCAATCGGGGCGAGGTGCCGACCGAGATGGTGCTGACGGTCTCGGTGCCCGGCGTGCACTGAGACGGCGGATCAGGGGCCCACGGGCTTTGTTACCGTGCGGCCCATGCGCGCACCCATCGGAGACTTCGACCACGCCACCCCCGCCCCCGACTGCCTGGACGATCTCGTCCGCCCGGTCGCCGACGCCGTACGCGGCTGGTCCGGCAGCGTGCCTGCCGACCGGTTCCTGTACGTCGAGACGGACCCCGAGTGGGCCGACACCGCGGTGTTCGTCCAGCACTACGGGCAGGACCTGCTCGAACGATCCGCCAACTGCGTGGTCGTCGCGGGCAAGCGGGGCGGCGAGTCGAGCCTGGCCGCCTGTGTCGTGCTCTCCACCACCCGCGTCGACGTCAACGGCGTGGTCCGCCGTCAACTGGGCGCCCGCAAGGCCTCGTTCGCGTCGATGGACACCGCCACCGGGGAGACCGGGATGGAGTACGGCGGCATCACGCCGGTCGGGCTGCCGGCGTCGTGGCCGGTCCTGGTCGACGCGGCCGTGGTCGACCTGCCCTACGTCCTGGTCGGCAGCGGACGGCGGCGCGGCAAGCTGCTGGTACCGGGGAAGGCGTTCGCGGAGCTGCCGAACGCGGTGGTGCTGGAGGGGCTGGGCGTCACCGTCTGAAGGGCATCAGCCCCGCAACGCCGACGTCGAGCCCCGGGTGGCGGCCCGGAACCCGACGAGGTGTGGCTGAGGACTAACCTCAGGCGGCGGCGGTGTCGGCCTTGGTGCTGAGCTGGGCCAGGACCTCGGTGAGGCCGGTGACGACCTCGGCGTCGTCGGCCGGGTGGGTCTCGGCGAAGCGGACGACCGAGCCGGGGATGGAGAGCTTGGCCTCCTCCAGGACCGTGGCGCCGGCGATGCCGACGGCCTTGCGGGTCTCGTCCTGCGCCCACACGCCGCCGAACTGGCCGAACGCGGTGCCGACCACGGCGACGGGCTTGCCGGTGAAGGCGCCGGCGCCGTACGGGCGCGACAGCCAGTCGATGGCGTTCTTCAGGACGGCGGGGATGGTGCCGTTGTACTCGGGGGAGAAGAGCAGGAAGCCGTCGGCCTGGCCGGCGGCCTCACGCAGCCGGGCAGCGGTGGCCGGGAGGGCGGCCTCGTTGTCGATGTCCTCGTTGTAGAACGGGACGTCGGCCAGACCCTCGTACAGCTCGATCTCGACGCCCTCGGGGGCGTGCTTCACGGCCGCCTCGGCGAGCTGGCGGTTGTGCGAACCGGCGCGAAGGCTGCCGACGAGCGCGAGGATGCGTACGGACATGAGCTGACTCCTAGCAAGGATGTGCACGTAAGGAACACGTCAGGAAAAGCCGACGGGCCGAGGCCCGCGGGAAAAACTAAACGGACCGGGGTCCGTTGAAATTTGTAGCAGCTATCCGGACCGGGGTCCACTTGTGTGTGGTGAGCGTTACGCTCTTTTCATGAAAGAGTCGCTGCCGCCCTTCCCGGCGCCTCAGGCCCCCGACCCCCTCGACGGACTGCTGGACCTCACCCCCACTGCCTCCGACCAGCCACGGCTGCGCGCGGACGCGGCCCGCAACCGTACGCGCCTGCTGGAGGTCGCCGCCCGGCTCGCGGCGGAGTGCGGAGCCGCCAACCTGACGATGGAGGGCGTGGCGACCGCCGCCGAGGTGGGCAAGGGCACCGTCTTCCGGCGGTTCGGCGACCGGTTCGGGCTCCTGGTCGCGCTCCTGGACCACCACGAGCGGGAGTTCCAGGCCTCCTTCCTGACCGGCCCGCCGCCGCTCGGCCCCGACGCGCCTCCCGTCGAGCGGCTCCGGGCCTTCGGCGCCGCCGTCATCCGCCACGAGTACGCCCACCGCGACCTCTACCTCGCCGCCCGCGCGGCCGCCACCCGCAGGCATGCCCACCCGGCCGCCCAGCTCCGCCTCGCCCACCTGTGCATGCTGCTGCGCCGCGCCGGGACGCAGGGCGACATCGAACTGCTGGCGCAGACCCTGCTGGGCTACCTGGACATCAACCTCGTCGACCACCTGGTGGAGCGGCGCGGGATGTCCCTCGACCGGCTGGAGCTCGGGTGGGGGGACCTGATCACGCGGCTGGTCGTGACGGCTTAGCGCAGCCCAAGCGACCGCTTGGTAACTTTGGTGAGGGTGTCGGGGAGGTGCCTCGTACGCCGGGCGGAGCGGGAGGGGCCACATGACCGACACGAACGTGGTGAACGGCGTCGGCGGCGCGCGGGACGAAAACGGCACGCGCGGCCCGAGCGGCGGGCGCGCGGGGGAGGACTTCGTCGGCACCGGCTTCTTCTCGTCCGTGGACGACGTCTCCGCACAGCTCGCGGAAGCCGGCTATCTGGCCTCCACCGCCGTCGCCACCACGGTCTTCCTGGCCGACCGGCTAGGCAAGCCGCTGCTGGTGGAGGGCCCCGCAGGCGTCGGCAAGACCGAGCTGGCCAAGGCCGTCGCCCAGGTGGGCGCCGCCCGCCTGGTCCGGCTCCAGTGCTACGAGGGCATCGACGAGTCCCGCGCCCTGTACGAGTGGAACCACGCCAAGCAGCTGCTGCGCATCACGGCCGGGCGCGACGAGGCCTGGGACGAGACGCGCTCCGACATCTTCAGCGAGGAGTTCCTCCTCACCCGCCCCCTGCTGACTGCGATCCGGGGCGACGAGCCGACCGTGCTCCTCATCGACGAGACCGACAAGGCGGACGTCGAGGTCGAGGGGCTGCTGCTGGAAGTGCTGAGCGACTTCCAGGTCACCGTTCCCGAGCTGGGCACGATCGCCGCGACCAGGCGCCCCTTCACCGTCCTCACCTCGAACGCCACGCGGGAGCTCTCCGAGGCGCTCCGCCGCCGCTGCCTCTTCCTCCACCTCGACTTCCCCGACGCCGAGTTGGAGCAGCGGATCGTACGGCTCAGGGTCCCCGGCCTGGACGCCGCGCTCGCCGACTCGCTGGTCCGGGTGGTCGGTGCGCTGCGCGAGATGGAGCTGCGCAAGGCACCCTCCGTCGCCGAGACGATCGACTGGGCGCGCACCCTGCTCGCCCTCGGCGCCGACACCCTCGACGAGACGGTCGTCCGGGACAGTCTCGGCGTGATCCTCAAGCACCAGGACGACATCGAGAAGGCCGCGCGGAAGCTGACGCTGGTATGAGCGGTTCGCCCGGCTCTCCCGCCTCCTCGGCGTCCTCCGTCTCTCCGCTGGCCGAGCGGCTGACCGCGCTGGTCCGGGCGTTGCGTGGCCACGGGATACGGATCGGACCCGGTGAGACCGTGGACGCGGCGGCCGTGCTGGAGGTGCTGGGTCTCGCCGACCGGGAGCGGATCCGGGAGGGGCTGGCGGCGGCACTGCTCCGTGCCGACCGGCAGCGACCCGTCTTCGACGCGACCTTCGAGCTGTACTTCCCGCTCGGCGTGGGGGAGTTGACGGGGGCGCGGGGCGCGTCGGCCGGGGACCGGGACGAGTTGCGGGAGCGGCTCGCCGAGGCGCTGGCCGCGCACGACACGGCCGCGCTCACCCGACTCGCCGCCGAGGCCGTGGAACTGCTCGGCCGCTACGGCTCCCCCGGCTCCGACGGCTGGTCCGCCCACCAGACGCTGGACCGCCTCCGCCCGCAGACGCTGCTGGCACGGATCCTGGCGAGTGCGAGGGAACAGGGGGCGGGCGCGGAGCCCGGGCTCACCGGTGCCGGTGGGGGAGGTGGGGCCGGTGGCGCGTTCCGTATGGGGTTCGGTGGAGGGCTCACCCTCGGCCCGGGAGGAAGCACCGCGTCTGGGCTCGGTTCGGCAGGGTTCACCGAGCGGCTGGACGCCGACGAGGTCCGGCGCCGTATCGAGGACTTCCGCGACCGGGTACGGACGGAGGCGCGGCGGCGGGTCGCCGAGCGCCGGGGCGCGGACATGATCGCCGAGCGGGGTGTCGCGCGGAGCGCCGACCAGGTCGACTTCCTCGTCGCGAACCGTGAGCAACTCGTCGAACTGCGCCGTACCGTCCAGCCGTTGGCGCGTAAGCTCGCGACCCGACTGGCCGCCAGGCGGCGCCGGGCCGCGCGCGGTCAGATCGACATCCGGCGCACGCTACGGCGCTCGCTGTCCACCGGGGGCGTACCGCTGCGTCCCGCCCATCGACGGCAGCGGCCGGCCCGTCCGGAGATCGTGCTGCTCTGTGACGTCTCCGGGTCGGTCGCCGGGTTCGCCAACTTCACGATGCTCCTGGTGCAGGCGATGCGGGACCAGTTCAGCAAGGTGCGGGTCTACGCCTTCGTCAATCGCGTCGACGAGGTCACCCGCCTCGTCACCACCGGTCAGGCCGACCCGGCCGAACTCGGCCGCCGGATCGCCACCGAGGCCACCCTCACCGGTTGGCACGGCAGCAGCGACTACGGGGCCGCGCTCGGTGAGTTCGTCGAGCGCCATCTCGACGCCGTGGGCCCCCGTACGTCGGTGATCGTGCTCGGGGACGCCCGCACCAACGGGTTCGACCCCAACGAGGAGGCCCTGCGGCGCATCGCGGCCCGGGCCCGCCGCGTGCACTGGCTGAACCCCGAGACGCCGAGCACCTGGGGGGTGGGCGACTCCGCCGCCCCGGTCTACGCCGGGATCGTCGACATGCACACCTGCCGGAACGCGCGGCGGCTCGGGGAACTGGTGACGCGGTTGCTGCCGGTGTGAGGGATCACTCCCGGCCGGTGTCGATCACACAGAAGCGGTTGCCCTCCGGGTCGGTGAGGACGACGAAGTCGGCGTCCTCCGGGTAGTCGTCCCAGTCGACGCGGTGCGCGCCGAGACCGACCAGTCGCTCGACCTCGGCGGCCTGGTCCCGCGCGTCGCCCGCGTAAAGGTCCAGGTGCACCCGGGGCCGATCCTGCACGGGTGTCTCGCTGAGACCCACGGAGATCTGCGCGCCGACGCCCCGCGGATCCACCAGGACCACCCAGTCGTCCTCCGGCTCCTCGCGGGGGACGTACCCGAGGGCACCCATCCAGAACGCCGCCGCCCGCCGCACGTCGGACGCGCCCAGCACCACGGATCCGATTCTCAGCACGGTCCGATTCTCGCCCCTGCGGATCCGCCGCCGTGCGGCGACGCTGGGATCAGGCCTCGACCTCAGGAGGTGCGTCCATGTCCCGCACCGTCACCGTGGGCATCGACGGTTCGCGCGAGAGCCTCGCCGCCGCCGAGTAGGCGGCCCGGGAGGCAGGGCTGCGGGCCCTGCCGCTGAGGCTGCTCAACGTCTGGGAGCCGGTTTCCGAGCCGATGGGGCGGCCGTCAGCGATGGGGGCGGAAGGTGAGTCGGGGGTGGAGGAGGGCCGGAACCGTGAGGGGCAGCACGGCGCGGGGGTCGGGAAGATCCTGAGGGAGACCGCCGACGGGATTCGGCGGCGCCACCCCGCTGTGGACGTCTGCGTCGACCAGTTGACGGGGCGGGCGTCCGAGGAACTGGTGAATGCGGCAGCGGAGGCCGAGCTGGTGGTCCTCGGCTCCCGGGGGCTCAGCGGGATCGCCGGCTTCCTGCTCGGTTCCGTGGGGCTGCACGTGGTCGCACACACCGAGCGGCCCGTCGTCCTCGTGCGGGCCGGGGAGCGGGCGGCGGAGGAGCACGCGCCCGGCCCGGCCGGGGCTCCGGCCGCCGCGACGCCGTTCCGGCCCGTCGTGCTCGGCGTGGACCTCGCGCACCCGGATCCCACGCTGATCCGGTTCGCGTGCGAGGCGGCCGCCGCGCGGGGCACCGCGCTGCGCGTCCTGCACGACTGGAGTCCTCCGCCGCGGTCCGGACTGCGGGAGAGGCCGGGCCCGGGCGAGGATCTCGATGCCGACCTGGGCGGTATGGACGCCGCCGGGCTGAGTGCGGCGCTGCGTCCCTGGCGGCTGGAGTATCCGTCCGTCGAGGTGGTGGAGGAGTCGCTGCGCGGGAAGGCCGCCGAGCATCTGCTGGAGGCGTCCCGGGACGCCTCCCTGCTCGCCGTCGGGCGCCGCGTCCGCCGTTCGCCGCTGGGGCGCACATCGGTCCGGTGACCCATGTGGTGCTGCACCACGTCGGTGCACCGGTGGCGGTCGTTCCGTACGACTGAAGACATCGATCCTCTCAAGAAGCACCGATATCGATCACAAGACGACCAAAGTCAGTCCTAAAATGCCCTCTCGCAGTCGCACGCTACCGACGTGGCAGCGCGTTCCGGTGCGTGTGGTTGAAAACGGGGGGTTACGGGGGCAACGGGGGGTCCGGTGGGGGAAAGAGCTGTGCCTGCGGGCTTATTGCGGTTCATCGTGCTGCGAGCGTGGGCCTATCGCGCCCTTCTCGGCGCGGTGCTGATGACCGTGCTGCTGACCACGGCGGTGCTGGCCGCGCTCACCGCCTACTCGGGTGCGATAGGCGACGCGGCGCTGCGGCGGTCGCTCGCGGAGCAGCGCACCGCCGCCGAGGCCGCTCTGGTGCTCAAGGCCGACGTGCCGGCCGACGAGCGGCAGGCGGCCGACGACGCCGTACGGGCGGGGGCCCGCACCGTCTTCGACGGGCTGCCCGTCGAGGTGCGTACGCTGCTGCGGTCCGGGCCGTACGCCCTGCCCGGGGAGCTGCGGCAGCCCGCCGAGCGGGGCGGGAACCCGGACCTCACGTACTTCGCGGCCCTGGACCGCGGCCAGGTGCGGACCGTGGCCGGACGGCTCCCCCGCGAGACGGTCGCCTCCGGGCCCGTCGAGGTCGCCCTGCCGCAGAGCGCCGCCCGGCGGCTCGGGGTGGCCCCCGGCACCCGGCTGACCGTCGACGACCAGCTGGACGGCCCGGCGGTGCCCGTGGTGATCACCGGCGTGTACCGGCCGACGGACGTCCGGGCCCCCTACTGGCAGCTTGACGACCTGGGCGGGCGCGGGGCGAAGGCGTCGAGCTACACGACGTACGGGCCCCTGCTCACCGCCGCGGGCGTGCCGACGTCGGGCCGGGTGAGCGTCGGCGCGTCGGGCTGGCTGGTCTCGGCCGACTACTCCTCGCTGACGACGGACCGGATCGGCCCGCTGCGCGAGGCCGCCCGCTCGGGCAACGCGCAACTGCGCGAACACCCCGCGCTCAGCAGCGCCACGACGGCGGCCACCGCGCTGCCCGAGGTGCTGGACCGCGTCGAACGCTCCCTGCTCGTCACACGGGCCGGCATGCTGATCGTCGCCGGGCAGCTCGCCCTGCTCGCCGCCTGCGCCCTGTTGCTGGTCGCACGGCTGCTCGACTCCGACCGCACGGGCGAGACCCGGTTGCTGCGTGCGCGCGGTGCCACCCGGGCACGGCTGGCGGGCCTGGCCGCGCTGGAGGCCCTGCTGATCGCCGCGCCGGCGGTGGTGCTGGCGCCGTTGCTGTCGGGCCCGTTGACGCGGCTGCTGGCCGCGCAGGGCGCGCTGGGCCGGACCGGGGTGCGCGTCGATGTGCCCGCCGGGGGCCGACCCGAGGTGTGGGCGGTCGCCGCGGCCGTGGCCGGGCTGTGCGCGCTGGCGGTGGCCGTCCCGGCGTGGCGGGCGACCCTCGAGGGCACCGTCGCGGTGCGGGCGGGAGCGCTGTCCGCACCGCTGCGCGCCGGGGCGGACGTCGGGCTGCTGGCCGTGGCCGGTGTCGCCTTCTGGCTGCTCGGCAGCCAGGACTCCGGTGCCGTCACCGCCGACCGCGACGGGGTCCTCGGTGTCGACCCTCTGCTGGTGGTGGCGCCCGCGCTGGTGCTGTTCGCCGGAACGGTTCTGGTGCTGCGGCTGCTGCCGCTGCTGGCGCGGGCCGGCGAGCGGCTGCTGACCCGTGGGCACGGGCTGACCGCGGCCATGGTCGGCTGGCAGTTCAGCCGCCGGCCGATGCGCGGGGCCGGTCCGGTCCTGCTCCTGGTCATCTCCGTGGCGCTGGGCGTGGTGGCGATCGGGCAGCACGCGTCCTGGCTCCGCTCCCAGGCCGACCAGGCCGACTTCCGCGCGGGCGCCGAGGTGCGCGTCGTGGCCTCCGGAGGCGGTGTCGTCGGCCGGACGGACGTCTACGCGGGCCTCCCGCACGTGGACGCGGTCGCCCCCGCGGCCCGGGGCACGATGTCGCTGTCCGGCAGCCGCAGGGCGACCGTCGTGGCGCTGAACACGACGGAGGCCGCCGGGACGGTGCTGGCGCGTCGTGACCTGTCGGACGGCCCGCTGCTCGCCGGGCTCGCGCCACGCGGCGCCCCCGCGGGCATCGCGATACCCGGGGGCACCATCCGGCTCACCCTGACCGCCGCCCTGCACAGCACCGCGCCGGGGACGGAGGCGGACGTCACGCTCACGGTGCGGGACCGCCACGGAACCTCCTACGACCTGCCGTCCGGCCATCTTCCCGCCGACGGTCGTGAGCACCGGCTGACCCCGGATCTCGACGGCGCCCGGGGCCCCCTGGCGCTGATCGCGCTCCGGCTGGGCACCTCGCAGCCGACCGAGCGCCCCGACCGGCACCGCCTGGTCATCGGTGGGCTCACGGCCACAGCGGGCGACGGCGACGTCCGAGAGATGACCCTGCCGACGAAGTGGACGACCGCCGTCGAGGCCGATTCCGGCGCCGCCCCACCCGAGGACGAGGCCCGGCCGACCCTGCCCCGGCTCACGTCGACGGCACCCCTCACCCTCACCTACGACACCGGGTACCAGCTGCCCGACATGATGCCGCCCGCCCTGCCGCTGGAGGTCCGGCTCAAGGTCGTCCAGCCCGCGGCGCCCGAGATCGTCGCGGTCGCCACCGACCGGTTCCTCGCCGCGTCCGGCGCCCGCGAGGGGCAGCGCGTGGACGTCACGTTCGACGGCCGTACCGTGCCCGTACGCATCGTCCGCACCGCGAGCGCCCTGCCCACCACGGAAGCCACCGCACAGGACGGCGGGGCCCTGTTCGTCGACCTCCGGGCCGTCAACCAGGTGCTGCAGGCCCGCTACGGCACCAGCCTGAAGCCCACCGAGTGGTGGCTGGGCACGGACGCGCCCGGGGCCACCGCGGCGGCCGCGCGCGCCCTGACCGACGTCGATCCCGAGCAGGTGACGGTGCGCGACGAGCTGGCGGCGAAGCTGCGCGACGACCCGTTCGGGGCGGCCCCGGAAGCGGCGCTGATCGCGGCGGCGGTGGTGACGGTCCTCTTCGCCTCCCTCGGCTTCGCGGTGAGCGCGGCAGGGGCCATGCGCTCCCGGGACGGCGAGTTCGCCGTGCTGCGCGCCCTCGGGACACCGCGCCGTCGGCTGGCCCGGCTGGTCGTCGTGGAACACGGCGTCCTGGTGACCCTCGCGCTGCTGGTCGGCACGGCCCTGGGCACGGTGCTGACGCACGCGCTGGTGCCCCTGGTCGTCCTGACCGGGCAGGCCACCCGACCGCTCCCGCCCGTGCTGGTGGAACTCCCGCTCCTGCGGCTGACCGCCCTGCTGGCGGCCCTCGCGGCGGGCCCCGCCCTCGTGACCGTGGCCCTCGCCCTCCGGCGGGCGAAACCCGTGACGGCTCTTCGAGACGAGGTGACACAGTGAACGCGCGTCCGGTGCCCCCTCGGGACGGAGAGACGAACGGAGTGCCCGCTCGGGACGGAGAGACGAACGGAGTGCCCGCTCGGGACGGAGAGACGAACGGAGTGCCCGCTCGGGACGGTGATGCGAAGGCCGTGCCCCCACAGGCCGGTGAGGCGAACGCGGCGCCCGCTCGGGCTGGTGACACGAACCCGGCGCCCGCTCGCGACGGGGGGACCAGGGCCGTGCCACGGTCCGTACGGGCCGGACTGCGGACCCGGCTCAGGGCCTTCGCCGGTACGTCCGTGGCCCTCGCGCTCCTGGTGGCCGTGACCGCCGCGCTGGCCGCCGCGTACCCGCGTGCCGTCGACCGGTACGGGGACGCCGGGCTGCGTCGGGCGGTCGAGCAGGCCCTGCCCGACCAGACGACCGTGCAGACGCAGGTCCCGCTGCCCTGGATGGACTCGGTCGAGGAGATAGAGGCCGCCCTGCGCGCCGCACCGCTGACCGAGGCGCGCGCCGAGATCCTCGCCACCGCCGAGGCGCCGCTGGTCCCCGACGTCGCGCAGTCGTCGTACGGCGTGCGCACCACCGTCGGCCTGGAGGCGTCCGACTCCTGGCTCCCCCAGCCCGCCGGCCAGCCCGCCCAGATGGTGCTCGCCGCCCAGCAGGATCTGGGCTCCCACGCCCGGCTCAGCGCGGGTCGGTTGCCGCGCACCAGGGGCGCGCCGGTGACCGCGGCGACCGAGCAGGTCGAGGCCGCCGTCACCGTGGAGACCGCCCGCACCCTCAAGATCCGCGTGGGCTCGGTCATCCACGTACCGGGCTCGGGCCGCGCCCCGCTCGCCGTCCGGATCACCGGCATCGTCGTCCCCCGCGCCCCCGAGGGCGCCTACTGGTCGGCCCTGCCGGTGCTGCGCACCCCCGCGCTGAGCCGCCGGCCGGACCTCCCGCCGTCGGAGGTCCACTGGCTCGCCGGCCTGCTCCTCGCCCCCGACGCGGGCCCGGCCCTCCTGGGCACCCCCGGGCGACCCGAGCGGTACTGGCACGTGGCCCCCGACGTCGCCACCCTGCGCGG
This sequence comes from Streptomyces sp. 11x1, assembly GCF_032598905.1. Classification (NCBI taxonomy): domain Bacteria; kingdom Bacillati; phylum Actinomycetota; class Actinomycetes; order Kitasatosporales; family Streptomycetaceae; genus Streptomyces; species Streptomyces sp. 11x1. The sequence goes on from NZ_CP122458.1 coordinate 9,218,662, forward strand.
CCACGACCTCGACCGGCTGGCGTCCGCCGTGGCCGCCCTGGAATCGGGGCCGGGAGCACAACGACTGCGGACGGTCGTGGACGACGGCCTGGAGGCCCAGACCAACCTCGACGAGGTTCTCGCGGACCACGCACGGCTCCGGTCGGGGATCGACCCGCTGCTGCTCCTCGCCGCCGTCGGCACCGGCAGCCTCGCCGTGATCGTCCTCGCCATGGCGGGCGGCGTGGCGGCCGATCGTCGGCGCGCTGAGCTGGCCCTGCTGCGTGCCCGCGGAGCCTCACTGCCCGGCCTCGCCGCGCGCCTGCTGGCGGAGACGGCGGTGGTGGCGGTACCCGCCGGCGCCCTCGGACTCGCCGCCGCGCTGCTCGTCCTGCCCGGTGCCCGCACCGCGCCCGCGGTCCTCACCGCCGTCGCCGTCACCCTCTTCGCCTGCCTAGTGCTCCCCGTGCGCGCCGTGGTGGCGCACCGCACGGTACGGACGCACGACGGGCGCGAGGACCTCACCGCCGCCCGGCCCTCACGGCGTTGCACGGTGGCGGAACTGACCGTCCTGGTGATCGCCGTGGGGGCGGTCGCCGCACTGCGCCGCCAGGGAGCCGGCAGCACCGGCCTGGTGGCCGCCGCCCCGCTGCTGACGGGCGTCGTCGCGGCTCTGCTGCTGGCCCGCCTGCACCCCCTGCCGCTCCGTGCGCTGAGCAGGGCGGCCGCGCGCCTGCGCGGCCTGGTGATCCCGCTGTCGCTGGCCCATGTGGCCCGCGCCCCCGGTTTCGCCGTGCTGCCGCTGCTCGCCCTGCTCAGCGCCCTGACCACGGCCGCGTTCGGCGGTTCGGTCCTGGCGGGCGTCACGGCGGCCCGCGACCAGGCCGCCCTCCACGAGGTGGGCGCGGACGGCCGGATCGAGACCACCACCGGTGAACTGCCCCGAAGCCTGCCCGACCGCGTCCGCCGACTCCCCGGCGTACAGGACATGACGCAAGCGCACGTCACCTACGACGCCAAGCCCGAACAAGGCAGTCGGCTGGTACCCCTGGCCGCCGTGGACCCCGAGGGCTACGCCCGGCTCTCGCAGCGTACGGGCACGGGACCGTTCGACGCGGCGAGCCTCCGGCAGGCGGACGACGGGACGGCGGGCGGCGCCGACCGGCCCCTGCCCGCGCTGGCCTCGCCCCGCGTGGCCGACGAGTACGGCACCGGCCCCTACGCCGTCCTGCTCCCGGACGGCACCTCCGTCACCGTCCGGATCGCCCAGGTCCGGGAACGCACCCCGGCCGTGTCCGGTGAGGAGTTCCTGATCGTGGACCGAGCGGGCCTTCCCCGCGGCGAGGCGCGTGCGACGACCCTGCTGCTGACCGGTGACGCCCTCGACGGCCGGGCGCTGCGCTCGGCGGCCGACGGCACGGCGGCGACCGTCCGGCTGCGCGCCGAGGAACGCAACCGGCACGTCGACTCACCGCTCCAGGCGGGCGCGGAACGCCTGTACGGCGTCGCGGTCGCCGCGGGCGCCGGGTACGCGATCCTCGCGCTGGTGCTGACCGTGCTGCGCACCGTGCCCGAACGCGGCGCCCTGCTCGCCCGGTTGCGCACGATGGGCATGACCCGGTCCCAGGGCCGCCGACTGCTGATCCTCACGGCCCTCCCGCAGGCCTTCCTGGCCGCGGCGGGCGGCGTACTGACCGGCTGGGTCGCCATCCACCTGCTGGCGCCCGGCGTCGACCTCACGGCGATCGCCCTGGCCTCCCCGTCCGCTCCGGAAGGGGCCGTGCTGCGCACCGATCCGCTCTCGCTGGCGGTTCCGGCGCTCGCCGTGCTGCTCCTGGCCGTCGGGGTGCCCGCCGGCCAGGCCTGGTGGACCAGCCGACGTGGCTCGGTGCGCGAACTGAGGCTGGGTGACACCTAGGGTCCAGCCCTCCGCGACCGCCCCCTCCGACCGAGCCCCCTCCGGCACCGGCCCGTGCCCCTCCGACCTCCCAGGAGCAGCCGATGACCAGCAGCCCGACCTTCCACGAACTCGCCGACCGTGCGCTCGCCGCGCGTGACGCCGCCGCCTACGGCCAGGACGCCCTGATCAGCTGCGACCGCCTGGTGCGCATCTTCACCGCCGACGGCGTGGAGGTGCAGGCCCTGCAGGGCCTCGACCTCCTCGTGCGCGAGGGGGAGCTGCTGGCCCTGGTCGGCGCCTCCGGCAGCGGCAAATCCACCCTCATGAACATCCTCGCGGGACTGGACAGACCGACCGCCGGAGCGACCAGGGTCGCGGACCACGACCTGGTCACGATGTCCGCCAAGGAACGGCTCGCCTATCGCCGCAGGACCGTCGGCTTCGTCCGGCAGCAGACCTCCGCCAATCTCCTGCCCTATCTCACCGCCGCGCAGAACGTCGCCCTGCCCCTGCAGCTGGCCCGTGCCCGGGGCGGACGCCGGGCCCGGGCCGAGCGCTCCCTGGAACTCCTCGACCTGCTGGACGTCGTCGACTGCCGCGACCGCCGGCCGCACGAGATGTCCGGCGGCCAGCAGCAGCGCGTCGCCCTCGCCGTCGCCCTCGCCAACGATCCCGCGGTCCTGCTCGCGGACGAGCCCACCGGCGAACTGGACTCCCACACGGCCGAACAGGTCTTCGCCGCGTTCCGCACCGCCAACGAGGAGCTGGGGACGACCATCGTGATCGTCACCCACGACCAGTCCGTCGCCGGCGAGGTCCGCCGTACGGTCGCCATCCGGGACGGCCGCACGGCGACGGAGGTCCTGCGCCACAGCGAGGTCGACTCCGCCACCGGGCAGGAGAACCTGGTAGCCCGCGAGTACGCCATGCTCGACCGGGCCGGCCGCCTCCAGCTCCCCGCCGAGTACACCCGGGCCCTGGGGATGCGTGACCGGGTCGCCCTGGAACTGGAACCCGACCACATCGCCGTCCGCCCGGACGACGCCCGGAACGGCAGTGACGACCGGGGCTCGGCCGGGGAGCGGCCGGAGGGCTGAGGCGGGACCGGGTCAGGACTCGGTGATCTCGCCGTCCTTCAGCTCCAGCACACGATCGGCGAGGTCGAGGAGCGTCGTGTCATGGGTGGCCACGAGCGCCGTGATCCGTTCGCTGCGGACGACGGCGCGCAGCAGTTCCATCACGGAGTGCCCGGTCTCCGCGTCCAGCTGACCGGTCGGCTCGTCGGCGATGAGGACGGAGGGACTGTTGGCCAGGGCGCGGGCGATGGCGACCCGCTGGCGCTGCCCGCCCGACAACTCGCCCGGCCGCTGCGCCGCGTGGTCCGCGAGCCCCACCAGGGACAGCAGCAGCTCGACGCGCTCCCGCCGCTCGCGCGGGTCCGCCTCGCGCAACCGCAGGGGCACGCCGACGTTCTCGGCGGCCGTGAGGATCGGGATGAGCCCGAACGACTGGAAGACGAAGCCGATGCGCTCCCGGCGCAGGGCGAGGAGGGCGTCCTCGCCCTGGTCGCCGAGGTGCAGACCGTCGACGGTCACCCGCCCGCCGTCCGGTTCGTCCAGACCGCCGACGATGTTGAGCAGTGTGGTCTTGCCCGAGCCCGACCGTCCCTTCAGGGCGACGAGTTCCCCCCGGGGGACCTCGAAGGAGACGCCGCGCAGCGCGTGCACGGCGCCGGCGCCTCGGCCGTAGGACTTGTGTACATCCGTCACCCGCAGCATGGCCGCGGTCACCGCCTGGCCCATCGCGCCCCCGTATGCTCCGCCGATTCCGCAGCGCACCAGTGTCGCACCCGGTGCAACGCCCGGAAAAGCCCCCTGTGTTGGGGCGGCACCGCCGCGCGGAGACCGCGTCCGCACGGGTCCGGCGGCGTCAGCCCAGACGGGGGATCTCGATCGCCGGGCAGCGGTCCATCACCATGTCCAGGCCCGCCTCGCGGGTGCGGCGGTAGGCCTCCTCGTCGATCACACCCAGCTGGAACCAGACCGCCTCGGCACCGATGCGGGCCGCCTCGTCGGCGACGGGACCGGCGAGGGCGCTGTTGACGAAGACGTCGACGACGTCCACGCGGAAGGGGATGTCGGAGAGGGAGGCGTAACCCTGCTCGCCGTGGACCGGCTCGGCCTTGGGGTGCACCGGGACGACGCGCTTGCCGTAGCGCTGGAGGACCTGCGCGACGCCGTACGCCGCCCGGTCGCGGTTGGTGGACAGGCCGACGACCGCCCAGGTGTCGCCGAGTTCCGTCAGGATCTTGCGGATCGTGGCGGGGTCGCCGTACATGTGCCGTCTCCTCTGTCCGTCCGTCCTTGCGAGGCGCCCGGTGGCGGGGCCTGCCTGCGCCAACAGCGTGCGGTGTCCGGCGATTCCCGGCGCCGGGCCCCTTCACGGGTGCGTCCGTGAGCGCGTTCACGGTGCGCTCACGGCGGCCCGTGGACCGGAAGGCCGTCCTCCGCACTGCGTCCGGCCGCTTCCGCGCCTACGCTCACCCCGTGCTGCGTATCACCGACGCCCGGACCGGCGAACCCGCCGAGATCCGCAGGGCGCTCACCCGGGTCCATGCCCATGTGCCGGGGGAGGACACCTCGGCCCTGCGGGTCCTGCTGGTCGCCGACGTCCTCGCCCGTGCCCTGGAGCTGGACGGAAGCCCCGTTCTCCTCGTCGCCGACCCGCCCGCCGAACTGCGGCGCCGCGCCGACGACCTCGGCGTCCGGCCGAACGAGACCACCGCGACGAGGGGTGGACAGCGGGTGCTGCGCGTGACCGGCTCGGGGGAGTGGGGGCAGGGGCGCGATGACCACGGTGACGGCGCAGGTGACCATGGAGTGAGCGCCGTCGGCGCCGAGCGCGCGGACACCGACGTCACGGTCGAGGTGGCCCCGGTGCGGGGCACCGAGGCGCCGTCGGCGTCGGGCACCGCCCTCCGGCTCGCCCTGCTCACCCACCCCCGCCGGACGCCCGCGACCCTCGACGCCACCGCGCTCACCGAGGCCGCCGACACGCTCGACCACTGGCGCACGGCGGTGGCGGCGTGGGCGACGCGACCGTCACGGCCGGTTCCCGAGCCCGTACGGCAGGCCCTGCGCGCCGCCTGGGAGGACGACCTGGACGTCCGCGCGGTGCTCGACGTACTGCGGGACGTGGAGGGCGCCCCGGACGTATCGGACGGGGCGCGGTTCGAGACGTACGCCTACGCGGACCGGCTCCTCGGGCTGGAGCTCACTCGTCAGATCGGAGCATCGGCATGAAGGCGCGCGCCGGAGCGGGCCCACTGCGCAGACTGATCGTCCTGCGGCACGCCAAGTCCGCCTGGCCGGTGGGCGTCCCCGACCACGAGCGGCCCCTGGCACCACGGGGCCGCCGCGACGCCCCCGCCGCCGGGCGGGCCCTCGCCGACGCTGACTGTCTGCCCGACCTGGCGGTGTGCTCCACGGCCGTACGGGCACGGCAGACCTGGGAGCTGGCCGCCGCGGAGTGGGGCACGCCACCGCCCGTACGGCACGACGCGCGGGTGTACGCGGCCGAGGTGCCCGAGCTGCTGGAAGTGGTGCGCGAGACCCCCGACCGGGTGCGGACCCTGCTGCTCGTCGGCCACAACCCGGGTCTGGAGGAGCTCGTCCTCGACCTTGCCGGCGACGCCCTCGACGACGCGCTGGACGAGGTGCGCACCAAGTTCCCCACCTCGGCGATCGCCTTCCTCTCCTGGCACGGCCCGACCTGGTCCGCACTCGGCCCGGGCACGGCCCTGCTGACCGACCTGATCGTGGCCAGGGGCAGAAAGCAGACCAAGGGGGGCAAGGGGTGAGGGTGTGACGGGCGCTCGCGCCCAGGCCCGCACCCCGTGCCGCCCCGCTTCGGGCTGCGCATAGGCTGGCCGGATGCAGGACGAGTACCGCACCGTCGCCCGCGCGGGAGTGCACGAGACCGAGGTCAACCGGTCCCGTTTCCTGTGCGCGCTCGCCCCGGCGGCCACCGAGCAGGAGGCGCAGGAGTTCGTCGCGGCCGTCCGCAGGGAGCATGCCGACGCCTCGCACAACTGCTTCGCGTACGTCGTGGGCGCCGACGCGGCCGTCCAGAAGGCGAGCGACGACGGCGAGCCCGGCGGCACCGCCGGCGTCCCGATGCTCCAGATGCTGCTGCGACGGGACATGCGGTACGTCGTCGCCGTCGTCACCCGGTACTACGGCGGGGTCAAGCTGGGCGCGGGCGGACTCATCAGGGCGTACGGCGGCGCCGTCGGCGAGGCGCTCGACGCGCTCGGCACCCTCACGCGCCGGCGCTTCCGGCTGGCCACGGTGACCGTCGACCACCAGCGCGCCGGCAAGGTGCAGAACGACCTGCGGTCCACCGGGCGCCAGGTCCGTGACGTGCGCTACGGCGAGGCCGTCACCATCGAGATCGGACTGCCCGACGCCGACGTGGACGCCTTCCGCGCCTGGCTCGCCGACACCACCGCGGGCACCGCCGGGTTCGAACTCGGCGGGGAGGCGTACGGGGACGCGTGACCGCCGCCCCGTATCCGTTCCTCGCCCCGCCGGTCGCCGTACTTATCGGACTGGAGTTCTGAGCCTGTCGTGTGGCGGAGCCCGAGCGGGGTCGCCGCCGCGTCCGCCGTCGCAGTCTCACCAGCACGGACGCCCAACACGTCGGCCCAGCCACGATGTCCGGTTGTCGCCGGTCCGCGTTAAATGCGTGGACTGCGAGCCTCCGCCGACGGGACACTTCCGACTTCTCAACTTCCGGGAGTGTGATGGGGACATCAGATACGCGAGGGTCGACGCCGGGCAGGAGCGCGGTCGTTCTGGCGCTGCGCCGCTACGGTCTGGAACTGCTGCGCCTACGACGACTGGCCCTGCCGGCACTGCTGCTGCCGGCCCTGGGCAACATCGGCATCCGCTACGTCGCCCCCCTGCTGATCGCCAAGCTGGCGGGGCAGGCAGCCGACGAAGGGGGTCTCACCCTCGGTTCGGCGCTGCCGTACGTGGTGGCGTTCGGGGTGACGCTGCTGCTCGCCGAGGCCGTGTGGCGGGTCGGGCAGCACTGCCTGAACCGGGTGGACGCGCTCGGCATGGAACACCTCTACGTGAACGGAATGGACGAACTCCTCGCCAAGGACGCGGCGTTCTTCCACGACAACTTCGCCGGCTCCCTGACCAAGCGGGTGCTGAGCTTCGGCAAGCGCTTCGAGGACTTCGTCGACACGCTGACCTTCCGGATCGTGGGCAGTGTGGTCCCCCTGCTGTTCGGGGCCGTGGTGCTGTGGACCTACGAACCGATGCTCGTCGTCGTCCTGCTGGCGATGATCGCGGTGACCGTGGTGGCGGCGACACCGCTGATCCGGCGCCGGCAGCGGCTCGTCCACGACCGTGAGGCGGCGGTCGCCCGGGTCTCCGGTCATGTCGCCGACAGCCTCGTGAACATGGAGACCATCAGGGCGTTCGCGGCCGAGACACGGGAGGCCGAGGAACACCGCGACCGTGTCGCGGACTCCCGGCGCCTGACCCTGCGGTCGTGGGACTACGCCAATCTGCGCGTCGACACCCTGATCGCGCCCATGTCCGTCCTGACCAACGTGCTGGGTCTGGTGGTCGCCATCGCCCTCGGGGGCTCGGGCAGGGGAGTGGAGGAGGTCGTCGTCGCCTTCACCTACTTTTCCAACGCCACCCAGATCATGTTCGAGTTCAACCAGATCTACCGGCGTCTGGAGAACTCGATGACCGAGGCCGCGCAGTTCACCGAGCTGCTGCTGGATCCGCCCACCGTGCTCGACCCGACGGACCCCGAACCGCTCGCACCCCGCGACACCGGCGTCCGCTTCGAGAAGGTGCGCTTCGCCCACGCGGGCGCGAAGCCGATCTTCCAGGGGCTCGACCTGGACGTGCCCGCGGGCGCGCGCATCGGACTGGTCGGCAGGTCCGGCGGTGGCAAGACCACACTGACCCGGCTCCTGCTGCGGATGTCGGACATCGACGACGGACGCATCCTCATCGGTGGGCAGGACATCAGCCGGCTGCGCCAGACCGATCTGCGCTCACTGATCGCCTACGTCCCGCAGGAACCCGCCATGTTCCACCGCAGTCTGCGGGACAACATCGCCTTCGCCCGGCCCGGCGCGAGCGACGAGGAGATCCACGCCGCGGCCGAGGCCGCCCACGTCACGGAGTTCGTCGGCCAACTTCCCGACGGCTTCGCCACCCTGGTGGGGGAGCGGGGGGTGAAGCTCTCCGGCGGCCAGCGCCAGCGCGTCGCCCTCGCGCGGGCCATCCTGCGCGACGCCCCTGTCCTGCTGCTCGACGAGGCGACCAGCGCGCTGGACTCGGAGAGCGAGATCCTCGTCCAGGACGCCCTGTGGCGGTTGATGGACGGCCGGACGGCCCTCGTGGTCGCCCACCGGCTGAGTACCGTCGCCGGCATGGACCGTCTCGTGGTCCTCGACCGCGGGAGTGTCGTCGAGCAGGGCTCCCACGAGGAACTGCTCGCGGCGAATGGTGCCTACGCCAAGCTGTGGCAGCACCAGTCGGGCGGCTTCCTGGGCGAGAACGCCGAGCCGGACCTCACCGGACCGGTCCCGGAAGCCGGCCTCGACGGACTGCCGGCGCCGGCGCCGGCGACGTGACCGAGGTAACGCCGAGAGGGAGCCCCGCCCGCCCCCGGCGGGGCTCCGCTGCACGGTGCGGTCGCGGCACCGTGCGGCCGCGGGATCGCGCGAGCTCGGATCGAGGCCCGTGCGGGACCAGGTGCCGACAGGCGTTAGCGTGGTCGGTGCGAGAGCCGGGACCGGCTGGTCCGGTGCCGGGGCCATGGGTGAAAGAGGGGGACGTATGCAGGTCGGAGCAGTTTCTTGAGAATTCTGCACACATCCGACTGGCATCTCGGTCGGTCGTTCCACCGGGTGAACATGCTCGGCGCGCAGGCCGAGTTCATCGGCCGTCTGGTCGCGACCGTGCGGGAGCGCGAGGTCGACGCGGTGGTCGTGGCGGGGGACGTGTACGACCGGGCGGTGCCGCCGCTGGCCGCGGTCGAGCTCTTCGACGACGCCCTGCACCGCCTGGCCGAGCTGGACGTGCCCACCGTGATGATCTCCGGCAACCACGACTCGGCGCGACGGCTCGGCGTCGCGGCTGGCCTCATCGGCCGGGCCGGCATCCATCTGCGGACGTCGGCCTCGGCCGCCGGAACCCCCGTGACGCTGTCGGACGCCCACGGCGACGTCGCGTTCTACGGGCTGCCCTACCTCGAACCCGCGCTCGTGAAGGACGAGTTCGGGGTCGAGAAGGCCGGCCACGAAGCGGTGCTCGCCGCCGCCATGGACCGGGTCAGGGCCGACCTGGCCACCCGGCCGGCGGGCACCCGTTCCGTCGTCCTGGCCCACGCCTTCGTCACCGGCGGCGAGCCCAGCGACAGCGAGCGCGACATCTCCGTCGGCGGCGTCTCCGCCGTGCCCGCCGGTGTCTTCGACGGCGTCGACTACGTGGCGCTGGGTCATCTGCACGGCAGCCAGACCCTCACCGAGCGCGTGCGCTACTCCGGTTCCCCGCTGCCGTACTCCTTCTCCGAGGCCGACCACCGCAAGAGCATGTGGCTGGTGGACCTCGGCGCCGACGGTTCGATCGACGCCGGGCGGATCGACTGCCCCGTGCCGCGCCCCCTCGCCCGGCTCCGGGGGCGACTGGACGACCTGCTCGCCGCCCCGGACCTGGCCCGGCACGAGGAGGCGTGGGTCGAGGCCACCCTCACCGACCCCGTCCGGCCCGCCGAGCCCATGGCAAGGCTCTGCGAACGCTTCCCGCACACCCTCAGCCTCGTCTTCGCCCCCGAACGCGCCCCCGGCGACCCGGACGTCTCCTACGCCCGGCGCCTGGCCGGCCGGGACGACCAGCAGATCGCCGAGGACTTCGTGGCCCATGTCCGCGGTACCGGCCCCGACGCACACGAACGGACCGTGCTCAGGGACGCGTTCGACGCCGTACGGGCCGACGAGACGGTCCGGGAGGTCGCCCGATGAGGCTCCATCGGCTCGACATCACCGCCTTCGGCCCCTTCGGCGGCACCGAGTCCGTCGACTTCGACGAGCTCTCGGCCGCCGGACTGTTCCTGCTGCACGGTCCGACCGGCGCCGGCAAGACCTCGGTCCTGGACGCCGTCTGCTACGCGCTGTACGGCTCGGTGCCGGGGGCCCGGCAGAGCAGCCAGGGCATGAACCTGCGCAGCGACCACGCGGCACCCGCGGACCGCACCGAGGTCCGCCTCGAACTCACCGTCGCGGGACGCCGGTTGGAGGTCACGCGGCAGCCCCCGTGGGAGCGCCCCAAGAAACGCGGCACGGGCACCACCGTCGAGAAGGCGCAGAGCTGGCTGCGCGAGTACGACGCGGCCGCCGGCGCCTGGAAGGACCTCAGCCGCTCCCACCAGGAGATCGGCGAGGAGATCACCCAGCTCCTGGGGATGAGCCGGGAACAGTTCTGCCAGGTCGTGCTGTTGCCGCAGGGCGACTTCGCGCGGTTCCTGCGCGCCGACGCCGAGGCGCGCGGGCGGCTCCTCGGCCGTCTCTTCGACACCCACCACTTCGCCGCCGTCGAGAAGCGGCTCGCCGACCGCCGCCGGGAGACCGAGGCCCGGGTGCGCGAGGGCGACGCGGCACTGCTCGCCGACGCCCACCGGATGCAGCAGGCGGCGGGGCACGCCCCGGATCTGCCCGAGCTGTCCCCCGGGGACCCCGGTCTCGCCGACGCGGTCCTCGCCTGGGCCGCCGTGGCCCGCAGCACCGCCCGGGAACGGCTCACCATCGCCCACTGCGCGCGGGCGGCGGCGGAGTCGGCCCGGGCCGCGGCCGACCGCGTCCTGGACGACGTACGCGAAGTGGCGCGGCTGCAAAGACGGTTCGCGGAGGCCCGGGAGCGCGCCGCGCGGTTGGAGGAGCGGGCGGACGCCCACCGGGAGGACCGGGCGCGGATGGAGCGCGCCCGCAAGGCGGAGGCCGTGGCCCCGGCACTGGAGCTGCGCGACGTGGCCGAGGCCGAGCACCGCAGGGCGCGAGGGGAGGAGGAGGCCGCGAGAGCGCGCCTGTCGGGGGAGTACGCCGACGCCGGTGCCGCCGGACTCGCCGCCGCCGCCCGCAGGGCCTCCGAGGAGCTGGGGGCGCTGGAGTCGGCCCGCCGTGCGGAGCGGCGACTGGCCGTACTCCGCACCGAACAGGCCGAGTTGGACAGCGAGGAGCGGGCGGACGAGGGCGTCCTGCAGGACGCCGAGGGCTGGCTCGCCGAGTGGGAGACCACCCGGGCCGGGCTGCGCGGCCGAATCGAGTCCGCGCAGGAGGCCGCCGCCCGCGCCGAACAGCTCGCCGTGCGGCGCGAACCCGCCGAGCGACGGCTCGCCGCCGCCCGTCAGCGCGACCGGCTCGGCCGCGACACCGACGCCGCCCAGGCGGAGGTGCTCCGGCTCACGGAGCGGGCGGGGCAGGCCCGCACCCACTGGCTGGACCTGAAGGAACAGCGGCTGTCGGGGATCGCGGCGGAGCTGGCCGCCGAGCTCGTCGAGGGGCGGCCGTGCGCCGTCTGCGGCGGCACGGAGCACCCCGCGCCCGCCCGGAAGGTCGCGGGCCATGTGGACCGCGAGGCGGAGGAGAAGGCGCTCGCCGCCTTCCAGCGGGCCGATGAGGAGAGGGTCGGCGCGGAACGGCAACTGGGGCTAGCGCAAAGGGTGTTGGCCGCCGCGAGCGCCGAGGCGGGCGACGCGCCGACCGAGCGGCTCGCCGTGACGGCGGCGGAGCTGGAGCGGGAGCACACGCAGGCCCGGCGGCTCGCCCTCGACCTGCACCCCGCGCAGGAGGCGCTGCTCCACGCCGAACAGGAACGCGATCGCCGGGCCGCCGCACGACAGGAGGCGGCGGTCAGGGCCGCGTCCCGCGACACCCGGCGCGACACCCTGGAGCGGGAACGCGCGGCCCTGGAGGCCGAGTTGGCCGAGGCCCGGGGTGACGCCGAGAGCGTGGCCGAGCTGGCCGGCCGGCTGGAGGTGCGGGCCGCGAAGCTCGACGGGGCCGCCGAGGCCGCCCGGGCGGCCGATGACACCGCGCAGCGGCTGAAGGACGCCGACGCGCGCCTGGCGGACGCGGCGTTCCGCGCCGGGTTCGACACCCCGCGGGAGGCAGCCGCCGCCGTGCTCGACGACGCCGCCCACCGGGATCTCCAACACCGCCTCGACGCCTGGCAGTCGGAGGAGGCGGCCGTGCGGGCCGTGCTCGCGGAGGCGGAGACGGCTGCCGCGGCCCAGCAGCCGCCCGTCGATCTCGGGACCGCCGAGCGGGACGCCGAAGCCGCCGCCCGACGGCTCCAACACACCGTCTCGGCATGGGACGCCGCCGAGCGCAGCAGCGTCCAGCTCGACGAGCTGTCCGCGCGGGCCACCGCCTCCGTACGCCGGCTGGCACCGCTGCGCGAGGAGTACGACCGGGTCGCGCGGATGGCGGGGCTCGCGGCCGGCACCTCCGCCGACAACGAGCGCCGGATGCGGCTGGAGGCGTACGTCCTCGCCGCCCGGCTGGAACAGGTCGCGGCCGCCGCGACCGTACGGCTCCAGCGGATGTCCTCCGGCCGCTACACCCTCGTCCACTCCGACGACCGGGCCGGACGCGGGCGCAGCGGGCTCGGGCTGCACGTCGTCGACGCCTGGACGGGGCGGGAGCGGGACACGGCCACGCTCTCCGGTGGCGAGACGTTCTTCGCCTCCCTCGCGCTCGCCCTCGGTCTGGCCGACGTCGTCACCGACGAGGCGGGCGGCGTACGGCTCGACACTCTCTTCATCGACGAGGGGTTCGGCAGCCTCGACGACCAGACCCTCGACGAGGTCCTCGACGTCCTCGACGCGTTGCGCGAACGCGACCGCAGTGTCGGCATCGTCAGCCACGTCGCCGATCTGCGCAGGCGGATCCATGCCCAGCTGGAGGTCGTGAAGGAACGGACGGGATCGGTCGTGCGGCAGCGAGGTCGGTGACCGGCGGCCGGGACGAGCCGTGCGGCAGCGAGGTCGGTGACCGGCGGCCGGGACGAGCCGTGCGGCAGCGGGGTCAGTGACCGGCGGGCGCGACGGGCCGTGCGGCAGCGAGGCCGGTGGCGCCGCGAAGCGAGGTCACCGACCCAGCGGGCGGCGGGGCAGCGGTGAGGAGTAGACGACGCTCGTCGTCACCGACCCGAGTGCGCCGATCTTGCCCGACACCTCCTCCAGGTGTCGCATCGAACGGGCCGCGACCTTGATCACGAAGCAGTCGTCGCCCGTGACGTGGTGCGCCTCCAGGATCTCGGGCGTGACGGCCACCAGATCGTGGAACGGCTTGTAGTTCCCCGTCGGGTAGCGCAGGCGGACGAACGCCAGGATCGGCAGCCCCAGCCGCTCCGGGTCCACGACGGCCGCGTAGCCCTGGATCACGCCCGCCTCCTCCAGGCGTCGCACCCGCTCGGTCACGGCGCTCGCCGACATCGACACGGCACGGGCGAGCTCGGCGAAGCTGGCCCGGCCCTCGCGCTGGAGGACCTCCAGGATGCGCCAGTCGGTGGCATCGGGCAGATACGGGGAATTCGCGGGCATCCCCGATGAATAGCAGGGGAATCCCCGGCCGAACAAGGTCAGAGCCGTGGATCGCCCCTTCAGGGACAGTGATCGTCCGCCGTAGATTTCCGGTGCGGGGAACAAGGGCTTCCCCGAGGGAAGGCCAGCTCATGACCATCGCCACCGCGTCCGCCGCCAACGCCGTCCTGCGGGTCGCCCCCGCCGCCCCGGCCGAGGCCGCCGCGTACTTCCGGGCCAGTCTCGTCTTCCACGCCGACGTCTCCGATGTGGCCGCCGCGCTCGCCGCCGACGGCGACCCCGGCTTCGTGGTCCTCGACTCCCGCTCCACCGCGTCCTGGGACCAGGGCCACGTCCCGGGCGCGGTCCACCTCCCCACCGCTCTCATCCCCGAACAGGCCGAGCGACTGCTCGACAAGTCCGTGCCCGTCGTCACCTACTGCTGGGGCCCCGGCTGCAACGGCGCGACCCGCGCCGCCCTCGCCCTCGCCGAACTCGGCTTCCAGGTCAAGGAGATGCTCGGCGGGTTCGAGTACTGGGCGCGCGAGGGCTTCGCGTTCGAGACCTGGGAGGGCGAGGGGCGACGCACGGCGGACCCGCTCACCGCGCCCGTGGACGCCGAGGACTGCGGCTGCTGACCCGGGGCTGCCGTCCGGTCGGTCGACAGGTTCTTCACGCTCACCGGCACGCCCTCGCCGACCGTGACCGCGACCCGTTGCTGACAGTTTGTCAAGAAGCGGTCAGGGGTGGGGATCTCGCATCGACGGCCGCCGTGTAGCTTCTGGGCATGGCTGGATACGCGGACGCGGCGGTGGTACCCGATGTGGTGCGGTGGGTGGAGTCGAGCGGAGGACCGCTCATCGCGATACCTGAGGCGGTGCTGCCGTTCTGGGCGGGCGCCGACGGTGACGAGACGTCCTCGGACTACGACCGGGCCTGCGAGGTCGACGGAGACGTCGGCCTGCTCCCCGTCGGCGACACCCGCGTCCTGGTCCTCGGCGACGAACCCGCGTCCACCGCGTATCTGCCCGAGCACGGCGTCTTCGTCCGCTGGTACGCGGCCGACTCCGAGACCGAACTCCTCTCGGGCGTTCCGGCGGCCCTCGACAACGCGGTCTGGGGGCCGGAGCTGAGCTGGCGGGTGCCGGGTCCGGTCGTCCTCCTGGACGCCGTCTGGCCCGGCAGGTCGCTGCCGGAGACCGACCACGCACGGGTGGAACTGGCTCCTGGCCACTACGGGGTCAGCGCCGCCCGGGTCTCGACGGGCCCGGAGACCTGGCTGGGCCTGGTCAGGGTGAGATCCCAGTCCGACATCTGAGGGAACCGGCGTGACGGCCGGGCCCCGCCGTGGTGGGCGGCGGTGGGCCCGGCCGGACCGGATCACAGCCGGGACAGCTCGTCCACCAGGTCGTCCAGGCCCAGCGAACCCTGGGACAGCGCGGCCATGTGCCAGGACTTGGCGTCGAAGGCCTCGCCGTGGCGCCGCCTGGCGTTCTCCCGGCCCAGCAGCCAGGCCCGCTCGCCGAGCTTGTAGCCGATGGCCTGCCCCGGCATCGTCAGATAGCGCGTCAGCTCGCTCTCCACGAAGTCCGCCGGCCGGCTGCTGTGGGCGCCGAAGAACTCCTGGGCCAGATCCACGGTCCAGCGCTCGCCCGGGTGGAAGGGTGAGTCCGCCGGGATCTCCAGCTCCAGGTGCATACCGATGTCGACGATCACCCGGGCCGCGCGCATCATCTGCGCGTCCAGATAGCCGAGCCGCTCCTCCGCGTCCTTGAGGAACCCCAGTTCGTCCATGAGCCGCTCCGCGTACAGGGCCCAGCCCTCGGCGTTGGCGCTCACCCCACCGATCGTGGCCTGGTAGCGGGACAGGTCGTCCTTGACGTACACCCACTGCGCGAGCTGGAGGTGGTGACCGGGAACGCCCTCGTGGTACCAGGTGGAGACCAGGTCGTACACCGGGAAGCGGGTCGCCCCCATCGTCGGCAGCCAGGTGCGGCCCGGGCGGGAGAAGTCCTCGGTCGGGGCCGAGTAGTAGGGGGCCGCGGCGCCACCGGGCGGGGCGATGCAGGACTCGACCTTGCGCACCGGCTCGGCGAGGTCGAAGTGGGTGCCGTCCAGCGCCTCGATCGCCTCGTCCATCAACGACTGCAGCCAGGTGCGCACCTCGTCGACGCCCTCGATGTGCCGCCCGTGCTCGTCCAGGTGCGCGAGCGCCACCCAGGGCGTCTCGGCGCCGGGCAGGATCTTCGCGGCCTCCTCCTTCATCTCGCCGAGGAGACGGTGGAACTCGGCCCAGCCGTACGCGTACGCCTCGTCGAGGTCCAGGTCCGAACCCGTGAAGTAGCGGACCAGCCTGCCGTAGCGCTCCCGGCCGACCGTGTCCGGCGCCCCCTCCACCGCAGGGGCGTACACGTCGCGCATCCAGTCGCGCAGCTCCACCACGGCCCGGGTCGCCCCGCGCGCGGCCTCGTCCAGCTCGGCACGCAGCGACTCGGGCCCGGCCGCCGCGAAGTCCCCGAACCAGCCGCGCCCCGAACCGTCCGTGTCCGCCCACTCGGTGAGCTGGCCGATGAAGGTCGCGGTCGGGCGGGGACCCGCGTACAGCTTCCGCTCCAGGCCGAGCGCCAGGGACTGGCGGTAACCGGCGTAGGCCGTCGGCACCGCGCGCAGCCGCTCCGCGATCGCCGCCCAGTCCTCCTCGGTCTCCGCCGGGGTGATCGTGAACACCTCACGCACCTCGTGCGGCGGCGTGACCATGTTGCCGACGGCGCGCAGCCCCTCCTCGGCCTCGTGCACGGCCAGCTCCGCCGTCAGCCGCTCGCGCAGCAGGCGCGCGCACCGGCGCTCGACGTCACTGTCCGCGCCCGGTCGCCGCTCCGCCTCGTCGAGGCGCGCGAGCGTCGTCCGGATCAGCTCCGCGCGGGCCTCCTGACCGGCCGGCGAGGTGTCCGGCAACTTGCCGGAACTCTCCTTCACACCCAGATACGTACCGGTCACGGGGTCGAGGGCGATGAGGTCGTCGACGTACACGTCGGCGACCTCACGGGGCAGGGGGCTCTTGGTGTCAGACATGCCGACAATCTTGGTATGGCCACGGGACCGGCGTCAGCTGCTTAACCCGCGCTTGAGCCTTACGTCGGCTGGATTCCGCTCAGGGCGTGATGCGGGTGACGCGTGTGTGAGGTGCTCCGGGGGCGGACGGTGTTCGCCGGTTCAGGGTGTGGGCCGGTCCGTGTCCGGAGGCAGCAGGGGTCCGCACTCCCACTGCTGGAAGATCAACCGGGTCTCCACCCGCGCCACCTCGCGCTGCGACGTGAACTCGTCGAGGACCAGGCGCTGCAGATCCGCCATGTCCGCGACCGCGACGTGCACGAGATAGTCGTCCGGCCCGGTGAGGTGATACACGGTCCGAGACTCCGGCAACGCCCGGATCCGCTCCACGAACGGTCCCACCAACTCCCGCCGGTGCGGCCTGACCTGCACCGACAGCAATGCCTCCAGCCCCCGCCCCAGCTTGGCCGGATCCAGTCGCAGCTGATGGCCGAGGATCACGCCCGCACGGCGCAGCCGTGTCACCCGGTCCAGACAGGTGGACGGCGCCACCCCGACCTGCGCCGCGAGGTCCCGGTACGTCGTCCGGGCGTCGTTCTGCAACAGCCGCAGCAGATGGAGGTCCACCGGATCGAGTACGACGGAATCGGCCATTGTTCGAACGTAGCACGGTGCTCGCACCCCGGGACCCGGCCGATGTTCACTCTGACCTCCATGAACTCTGCGAGCACGCACGCGTACGACCCCGCACGCACCACGCCGAGAGCACTGGCCACCGAGGCCGTGCACGCCGGCCGCGACGACCTCGCGCGCCAGGGCCTGCACGCCCCGCCGATCGACCTGTCGACCACCTACCCCTCGTACGACAGCCGCGGTGAGGCCGCCCGCATCGACGCCTTCGCCGGTGACGGCGCCCAGCCGGAGGGCCCGCCGATCTACGGACGGCTCGGCAACCCGACGGTCGCCCGCTTCGAGACCGCCCTCGCCCGCCTCGAAGGCACCGAGAGTGCGGTCGCCTTCGCCAGCGGCATGGCCGCCCTCAGCGCCGTCCTCCTCGTCCGCGCGTCAATGGGCCTGCGCCACGTCGTCGCCGTACGCCCCCTGTACGGCTGCAGCGACCATCTCCTCACCGCCGGGCTGCTGGGCACCGAGGTCACCTGGGTCGACCCGGCCGGCGTCGCGGACGCGCTGCGCCCCGACACGGGCCTGGTCATGGTCGAGTCCCCGGCCAACCCGACGCTCGCCGAGATCGACCTGCGGGCCCTCGCGCACGCCTGCGGCTCGGTCCCGCTCCTCGCGGACAACACCTTCGCCACGCCCGTCCTGCAACGCCCCGTCGAACAGGGCGCCCGGCTCGTCCTGCACAGCGCGACCAAGTACCTCGGCGGGCACGGGGACGTGATGGCCGGGGTCGTGGCCTGCGACGAGGAGTTCGCCGGACGGCTCCGTCAGGTCCGCTTCGCCACCGGCGGCGTCCTGCACCCGCTCGCCGGCTACCTCCTGCTGCGGGGCCTGTCCACGCTCCCGGTCCGCGTCCGTGCGGCGTCCGCGACCGCCGCCGAACTCGTCCGCCGCCTCGCCGCCGACCCGCGCGTCGCCCGGGTCCACTACCCGAGCATCGGCGGCGCCATGATCGCCTTCGAGGTCCATGGCGACCCGCACGAGGTCATCGCCGCCGTCCGCCTCATCACCCCGGCGGTGAGCCTCGGCAGTGTGGACACGCTCATCCAGCACCCGGCCTCGATCAGCCACCGCATCGTGGAGGAGTCGGACCGCCGAGGCGCCGGGGTGAGCGATCGTCTCCTGCGTATGTCGGTGGGCCTGGAGGACACGGACGACCTGTGGGCGGACCTGGACCACGCGTTGGGGGAGACGGCCACCGGCCTCCCGAGAGAGTGGAGCAAGGACGAGGGGCCCGCGTTCTCGACGGGGCGCGCCTGAGCCGAGCTCCCTTGTCGGGCCGGGTCGGGTGGCCGCGAGGTGCGTCTGCGCCCCTGGAAAATGCCGGGGCGCAGCCCCGCTTCTCCAGGGGCGCGGGGAACTCCGCGACCAGCCCCCACTCACCCGCACCCGACCCACCCGCTCGGTCACCTCACCCGCTCGGTCACCCCACCCGCCGCCGCCCCTCCACCGCTTCGGAGGCCCCCGCTTCGGGGACCCCCGCCTCGGACAGCCGCGCGGTGATCACCAGCGTCCCCTCCTCGATCTGGTAGTCGAGCGGTAGCTCAAGCCCCCGCATCGCCGCGACCATCCCCGTGTTGGATGCCTGCGTCACCACGTACACGCTCTCGCAGCCCGTCTCGGCCGCCATCTCCACCAGCCGGCGGAGCAGTTCACCGCCGATGCCCCGCCGCTGCCACTCGTCCTCGACGAGCAGCGCGATCTCGGTCTCGTCGCCGTCCCAGAGAAGGTGTCCCAGCCCTACGAGGCGCCCCGAGGCCGTCTGTACGGCGAGCGTCCGCCCGAAGCGCGGGCTGAGCAGGTGCTTGAGATAGCGGTCGGCGTCCCCCACGGGCCCGTGGTACCGCATGGTCAGCGTGCGCACGGAGCACCGCTCGTGCATCGCCTTCGCCGCCCGCAGGTCGCCGACGTCGGCGCGGCGCACCATGATGTCGTTGCCCTCCGGCAGGGTCAGCACGTCCTGGCTGCGCGGGATCCGGGGCCCCAGACGCGCGTCCAGCTCCACCAGCGCCCGGGCCCGCGCGAACTCGGTCGGTGTGAACGGCAGATACGGCCGCTCCACGGTGATCACCCCGCCCTCCGGAGCCCGCAGCCGCATCACCGTGTCCTCCAGGACGCCCTCGACCGGGACACCCTTCTGGGCCCGCCCCGAGCCGGGAGCGGTGGCGGGCAGCGAGCGGATCGTGCAGCGGCCGAGCAACTGCCGCAGCGCGAGCGGGAGTTCCGCCGCGTCCAGCGCCGTGCGGGTGGCCAGACCGAGGATCCGGGTCGGGGCGTCCACCAGGTCGTGGGCGTCACCGCGCTCGATCCAGGTCCCGGTGCCGCCCGACTCCGCCACGGCGTGGCCGATCTCGGTGGCGGACAGTTCCTCGGGCGCCCTGAGCAGGAACTCGTCGACCGTGCCCTCGGCCAGCGGATGCGTCTGCAGGCTCAGGATGTCGACCCTGAGTTCCGCGAGCGCCGTGCACAGCGCGGCCAGCGAACCCGGTTCGTCCTTCACCGTCGTCCGCATACGCCACATCAACGTCGCACCCGTGACCACCGGGGCGACCGTCTCCGACGGCCCGGCCTGCCGCCCCTCGGCGAGCGGCGGCCGGGCGTCGGTATCCTTCGGCGGCGGCGCGTGGCCGTGGCGCCGTTCCCACCAGCCGCGAACCCCGGTGAGGGCGGCGTGCAGCGGGTGGTGCATGGGGCGGCTGTGGCTCGCCCGCGTCACATCGGACATGTCCTGAGTCATGTGGCCACTGTGGACGAACGGTGTTGCGTGATCACGAACGCTTTGTGACTGACCGGTAAAAGCATCGTTCCGCACCTTTTGTTGCTTTTTCTATGACTGATGCTGTCGGAACCGATGCCAACGGTGACCGGAGAGGTCAGACCAGCGCCGCACGCACCCGCCGCGACCGGTGAAGAACCGCGGATGGTCCTCAGCACCCGCCGGGGTCACGCCCCTGCAAAGATCGCGTCACGGGAAGACGGTAGGAGCCATCACTGGCAATCGCCCCTGACCTGCGGAGACGCGGCGGTCAGGGGCTCATGTCCCCATGCCGACGGCTACTGCCCGACGAGGCCCGGCTGGAGCACCTTCGTGTACAGCACGGTCCCGTCCTGCTCCCGCAGCCGGACCGTCAACTCCCCGCTGTGGCCGTCGATGTCGACCTCGCCGAAGAACTGGTAGCCGCCCGCCGGGGAGACGTTCGCCGTGGTCGGTGCCTTGACGAAGACCCGCTCGGGGCCGAAGGTGCCGTCCAGCGCGTTCGCCGGGAAGGCGCCGGCGTTCAGCGGCCCGGAGACGAACTCCCAGAACGGCTCGAAGTCGGTGAAGGCGGCCCGCGAGGGCTGGTAGTGCTGCGCCGAGGTGTAGTGCACGTCCGCCGTCAGCCACACCGTACCGGTGATCCGCCGATGCTTGATGAAGCGCAGCAGCTCGGCGATCTGCAGCTCTCGGCCCAGCGGAGCGCCCGGGTCGCCCTGCGCCACGGCCTCGATGTTCGGCTTGCCGTCCCCGGTGTCGGGCACGACCAGGCCGAGCGGCATGTCGGAGGCGATCACCTTCCACACCGCGCGCGACCGCGACAGCTCCCGCTTGAGCCACTCCAACTGCTCGACGCCGAGAATGCCCACCGGGTCGGTGGTCTGCACACCGGGCGAGTTGGCGTCGCGGTACGTACGCATGTCCAGCACGAACACGTCCAGCAGTGGACCGTGGTGCACCACCCGGTGCACACGGCCCTCCCGGGAGCCCGGCCGCAGCGTGGAGATCGGAAAGTACTCGCCGAACGCCCGCCGCGCCCGCGCCGCCAGCACGTCGACACTCTTCTCGGTGTACCGCGCGTCGGTGAGGATCTCGCCCGGATACCAGTTGTTGGTGACCTCGTGGTCGTCCCACTGCACGATCGCCGGGACCTGGGCGTTGAACCGCTTGAGGTTCTCGTCCAGCAGGTTGTAGCGGAAGTTGCCCCGGAACTCGGCGAGGGTCTCCGCGACCTTCGACTTCTCCTCGGTGGTGATGTTCCGCCAGGTGCCGCCGCCGGGGAGGGCCACCGTCGCCGCGATGGGGCCGTCGGCGTAGATGGTGTCGCCGCTGAACAGGAAGAAGTCCGGGTCCAGCGCGCCCATCGCGTCGAAGATCCGGTAGCCGCCCCGGTCGGGGTTGATGCCCCAGCCCTGTCCGGCCAGGTCGCCCGACCACACGAACCGAGCCCCGGAGCGGCGTTTCAGGGCCGGCGTACGGAACGTTCCGGTGACCGGTTCCCCGGTGCGACGCGGGTCGTCGGGGTCGGCGAGCAGCACGCGGTAGTGGATCTGCTCGCCCGAGGGCAGCCCGCGCAGGCGGGTCGTACCGGTGAAGTCCGTGCCGGCGTCCAGCAGCGGGCCGTGCCATCTGCGCGGGTTGCGGAACGACTCGGTGGCGGACGTCTCGACGATCATCCGAGCCGGACGGTCCGACCGCACCCACACCAGCCCGGAGTGCGCGGTCACGTCCCCGGCCTGCACACCCCAGCCGGCCCTGGGCCGCCCCGAGAGGGCCAGCGCGGGCGCCGAGCCGAGCGCGACGGAACCGGGCAGCGCCAGCGCCGCCGACGCGGCGAACGAGCCGCGCAGCACGCTGCGGCGACCGGGCAGGGAACTCGGCGGACGGTGTGACATGAATGCGCCTCCAGCGACGGATCCGGCCAATGTGCACAGCCACAACTACGCGCACGCCGCAGCGCACACGGAAACGACAAGTGAACAACTGCGCGGGCCGAGGGGAAGCCGACACCGCGTGCCGCTCGGGGGTACCTGTGCGTTGCCGGGTGCGGGCCCGGTGGGGCTTCTCGCGCAGTTCCCCGCGCGCCTGAAGAAGGCTTCGGCCCTTCGTCAAAAAGCACGGGGCGCAGCCCCGGCTTTTTTGAGGGGCGCGGGGAACTGCGCGAGAAGCCCCACCGGAAGGACGCCTGGGGGTCGAAGGGGCGCAGCCCCTGGGTGATGGGACGGGTAGGGGCGGCGGGGGCGAAAACCCTACGGACTCACCCCACCACGGCCGCCAACACCCGCACCCCCTCCCGAATCCGCCCGGGAGACAGATGCGCGTACCCCAGAACCAACCGCACCCGCCCATCCGGCACCCGCCCGTACTCCGCCACGCCCCGCACCCCCACCCCACCCGCCCGGGCCCGCTCCAGAAACCCCTCGACCGCCCCGTACCGCTCCGGCAGCGCCACGATGACATGCAGCCCGGCGGCGATCCCGGACACCTCCGCCCCCGGAAAGTGCTCGGCGAGCGCCGCAACCAGCACGTCCCGTCGCTCCCGGTACGCCCGCTGACACCGCCGCAGCTGCCGGTCGTAGTCCCCCCGCTCCAAGAACCGCGCGAACAGTGCCTGGTCGATGGTGGGATGCCCGAGATCCATGGTCCGCTTGCGCTCGACGACCTCCTCCGCCAGCCACGTCGGCACGAGCAGCCAGCCGAGCCGCAGCCCCGGCGCGAGGGACTTGCTCACGGACCCCGTGTAGGCGACCCGCTCGGGGTCGAGGCCCTGCAGCGCCCCCACGGGGGCGCGGTCGTAGCGGAAGTCCCCGTCGTAGTCGTCCTCGACGACCAGCCCGTCCACCGCCCGCGCCCAGTCGAGCAGTTCGCCCCGCCGCCGCGCGGAGTACGCGATACCGGTCGGGAACTGGTGCGCCGGCGTCGTCACCACGGCCCGCACCCCCGTCTCCCGCAGCGGAGCGACAGCCAGCCCCTCGTCGTCCAGCGGCAGCGGCACGGTGGCGAGCCCGGTGGCCGCGTACAGCGTCCCGTGCTCGGGGCTCCCGGGGTCCTCGACGCCGACGACGCGTGTCCCGCGAGCGTGGAGCACGGCTCCGAGCAGCGTGGTGGCCTGGGCCACCCCGGAGACGACGACGATCCGCTCCGGGTCGGCGACCACGCCCCGCCGCCGGGTGAGCAGTTCGGCGAGCGCGACACGCAGCCGGGGCAGCCCGCGCGGATCCGGGTAACCCAGCTCGTGGTGCGGCAGCTCCGCGAGGACCCCACGCTGGGCCGCCGCCCACGCCGCCCGGGGGAACAGCGACAGGTCGGGCGTCCCGGGCACGAAGTCGGCGCGGGCGCCCGGCGGACGCGGAGCGAGGTCCCGCGCGCGTGGCGGCGCCGTCGTGCGCACGGCGGCGCCCACCCAGGTTCCGGCGCCCCGGCCACTGCGCAGGTACCCCTCCGCGACCAGTTGCTCGTACGCCTCCGTCACCAGTCCGCGCGAGACGCCGAGGTCGGCGGCCAGCTCCCGGCTCGCCGGCAGCCGCGTCCCCCGTGCGAGGCGCCCCGACCGGATCGCCTCCCTCAGCGCCGCCTGCAACGTGCGTCCACGCGCGCGTGCGGGCGCGTCGGCGACGGGCAGCAGCAACTCCCAGGCGGCGGCCCAGGGAGCGAACCTGGGGAGCGCGCCACGGTCGGAATTGGACCCCGATGACGTCATGGAAGTGGACCTTAAACCGGACCGCCCGGCTCCCTAGCGTCACGACCATGAAGCCCGCACCCACCGCCCCGCCCCCTTCCGCGATCACCGGATCCCTCCTCGCCGCCCTCGCCTGCGTGCTCGTCGGCGGTTCGTTCACCGCCAACAGCGTCCTGGGCGACTACCCGTACGCGGGCGGCCAGTTCCTCCGCTACGGCCTCGCCTGTCTCCTGCTGCTCCCGCTGCTCGGCCAGGGCGGCACGGCACCCCTGCGCCGGCTCACCGCACGGCAGTGGGCACGGCTGGGGCTGCTCGCGGCGGTCGGCATGGTCGGCTTCAACATCGCCGTGCTCGCGGCCGAACGCTCGGCGGAACCGGCGGTACCGGGGGTCTTCGTGGGCTGTGCCCCGGTGGCCGTGGCGGTCCTCGTCCCGCTGACGGAGGGCCGCCGCCCCCGGCGGACGGTCCTGCACGGGGCGCTGCTGGTGGCGGCCGGCGCGTTCGCCGTCCAGGGCTGGGGCCGTACGGACGCAGTCGGCATCGCCTTCTCGTTGTGCGCGCTGGCGGGCGAGATCGGCTTCGCGGTGCTGGCCGTGCCCGTGCTGCGGCCGCTGGGCCCGCGGCTGCTGTCGGCGACCGTGTGCGCGGTGGCCGCGATCGAGTCGGCCGTCGTCGGCCTGGCCGTCGACGGCGGCGCGTGGCTGGAGCGCCCGGACGGCACGGAGGCCGCCGCGCTGCTGTGGCAGGCGGCGGTCGTCACGGTCGTCGGGTTCGTGTGCTGGTACATGGGCGTGCAGCGCATCGGCGCCGAGCGCGCCACCCTCTTCTCCGGCCTCATCCCGGTGGCCGCAGCCTGCACGGCCCCCCTCGTCGGCACGGGCTCCTACGGTGCCGCGCAGGCCGTAGGCAGCGTGCTGGTGGGCGCCGGGGTCGCCCTGGGGTCCGGGGCGTCGACCCGCCGCCGGGCGGCAGGCCGACCGCCGGCCCGGTCAGCGGCTGCCGTCGAGGATGACGCGGGCGACCAGGGCGGGGTCGTCGTTCATCGGGCAGTGGCCGCAGCCGGGCAGCCGCACCAGCCGGGCGCCGGGGATGACCCGCTTGGCGCGGACGCCCTGGCGGCGGACGAGCAGCCAGTCCCGGGTGCCCCAGGCCACGGTGACGGGCAGACCGGGGACGTCGTCGGTGAACAGGACGCTGCCACCGGCCCGGAGGGTCTCGTCGAACCCGGTGGCCCCCGCCAGGGCGAGCGTCTCGGCGACCACCGCCTCGGGTGAACGGCGGCCCGGGCGGGCGTAGATGGTGCTCGTCAGGGCGGTGCGGCCGGCCGCCGACCGGGACAGCCGCTCGACCAGCGGGAGCGGCAGGCGCCGTGAGATGTGCCGCATGGTGAGCAGGACGCCGAACGCGTAACGCCGCTCGGTCTCGTTCCAGAACCCGGCCGGGGACAGGGCCGTGACGGACCGTACGAGCTTCTCGCGGCCCAGTTCCAGGGCGAGCAGGCCGCCCAGGGAGTTGCCCGCCACGTGGGGCCGGTCGAGGTCCAGCGCCTCGCAGAAGGCGCCGAAGACGGCGGTCGTCGTGGGCAGGTCGTAGGTGAGACCGTCCGGCAGCGCGGGGGAGGCGCCGAAGCCGGGCAGGTCGACGGTGATGACCTCGCGCTCGGCCGCCAGGATGTGCGTCACCGGGTCCCAGGCCTGCCGGTGGTGGCCGATGCCGTGCAGCAGGAGCAGCGGTTCTCCGGCGCCCTCGCGGGTGTAGGAAACCGTCACGGACCGCGGACCGAGCGGGGAGGGGACCTGGAAGGAGACCGTGGCGGCGGACATGGTGCAGCTCCTCGTGTGGGCGGACGGACGGGCCGGCGTGCGGCGGTCGTAGACAGCTTGTCAGCAACTGCTACCGGCGGGTAGTCCCCGGCGGTGACAAGCCGCGCGCTTCACGGGAATCGCCTGGACACGGCCCCGCCCCTCGGGTTGGGATGGAACGGTGACCACCGACATCGCGATCGACGTCTTCGAAGAGCACCGTTCCGTCCTGATGGGAGTCGCCTACCGGATGCTCGGCCGGGTCGCCGACGCCGAGGACGTGGTCCAGGAGACCTGGCTGCGCTGGTCCGGCGCCGACCGCTCCGACGTGTGCGAACCGCGTGGCTACCTGGTCCGGATCACCACCCGGCTCGCCATCGACCGGCTGCGCCAGGTGCAGTCGCGCAACGAGGCGTACCCCGGCCCCTGGCTCCCGGAGCCCTACGTCACCGACTACGCGGCCACCGTCCCGGACACCGCCGAGCGGGCCGTCCTCGCCGACACCGTCTCCCTCGCGCTCCTGGTCGTCCTGGAGTCCCTCTCGCCCCTGGAACGCGCCGTGTTCGTGCTCCGGGAGGCCTTCGGCTACCCGTACGCCGACATCGCGGCCATGATCGACCGCGCCGAGCCGGCCGTGCGCCAGCTCGCCGGGCGGGCTCGCCGGCACGTCGACGAGCGGCGCCCGCGCTACGAGGTCGACCCCGGCGAACGGCGCGCGCTGACGGAGAAGTTCCTCGCCGCCGCGGAGGACGGCGACCTCGCCGGACTCATGGCGCTGCTGGCCCCCGACGTCCGTCTGGTGGGCGACGGCGGGGGCATCGGCAAGGCCCCGGTGCGGGTCCTCGAAACCGCTGACAGGGTGGGCCGGTTCGTGCACGGCGCGGCCGGCAAGGGCCTGCTGGACGCCTCGTTGCGGTTCATGGAGATCAACGGCGGTTTCGCCGTGGTCCTCGTCTCCGGTGGCGAGGTCGACAGCGTCTTCCAACTCGACGTCGCCGACGGGCTCGTCCAGTGCGTCTACATCGTGCGCAACCCGGAGAAGCTGCTCTCCGTGGCGGCCGTGAAGCCTTGATGAACGCTGTCGGGCGTCCGGCCCGTCGGATGCCCGAGGGTTCGATGATTGGTCTTGACCAAGGGTGGGGGCACGCCTATGGTCGCAAGAAAGTGCAACAACCTTTAATAAACAAGGGCGCTAAAAACGCCGCCGGGCCACGGCGAAGCAGCGGAGGACAGGGTGGGGACCCAGCAGCTGGAATCGGTGCCGGAACCGAAGTACTGGCATCTGAAGACCGTGCTCAGTGAGGCATTGGACTCCGAGTTCTCGGTGGGGGAGATCCTGCCCAACGAACGTGACCTCGCGGCCCGCTTCGGCGTCGCCCGGGCCACCCTCCGCCAAGCGCTGGAGCAGCTCGAACTGGAGGGCCGGCTGCAGCGCCGTCGCGGCGTCGGCACCACCGTCGCGCCCCCGCGCGTGGGTGTCGCCGTCGGCACCGAGGAGCACGCGTGGCCGGGCACCGTCGGCGACGCCTGGCAGGCCGTGGACTGCGCGGCCTGCGCACCGCCCGCCGCGGTCGCCGACATCCTGGAGAGCGTCCACGGCGAGCAGGTGCACGTCGTACGCCGCTCCCGCGTGTCGCACGGACAGCCCGTCGCCGCCGAACTGCTCTACGTCCCGGCGGACTCGGTACCGGCCCTCTCCGCCATAGACGCGCCCTCCGGCGCCGCACGCGCGCGTGCCGTCCTGCGCGAGCTGCAGCGCCTGGAACTGGAGGGACAGGAGCGCTCGGTGGAGCTGGGCTCCGCCCGCGCGGACGACGCCAAGGAACTCGACCGGCTGCCGGGCGCGCCCGTCCTGGTCGTCACCACCCGCTTCTTCGCCGAGGGACGCACGGCGGCCGTCTCCCTGGCCACCTACCGTGCTGACACGTGCCGACTGACGTTCGGCGCCTCGGGCGGCGTCGAGATCCACCACGGGCCGGAGCGCCGCGCGTCCTGACGGCGCCGACAGCGTTGTCTCCCGCCGTACCGAGGCAAACCGCCGCGCCCCGACTCCCGGGGCGCGGCGTTCTCGCGTTCGGCCGTGCTTCAGCGGCGGGCCGTCACCGTGCCCTCCACCGCGAAGAGCTGTTCCTCGACGTGGTCCAGGGCGAGCCGGAGCGCGCCCATGGCGACGGCCGCCTCGCCCAGCCGGGAGAGGGCGACGCGCGGCGGCCGCAGACAGTAGCGGGCCAGCTCGCGGTGCAGGGGGTCGAGGACGTCGTCGATGCCGGCCGCCCAGCCGCCGACGACGACCAGCTCGGGATCCAGGGCGAGGACGAGGGCCGTCACGTCGTGGACGAGCCGCTGTATGAAGCGGTCGACGGCCTCCCGGGCCCGCGGGTCGCCCTCGCGCGCGTGCTTGAAGACCTCGGCGACCGCCTGCTCGTCCAGCGGGTGCAGGGGCTCGCCCGTGGTCGACAGCAGTGCCTCGGGGGTGGCCTCCCGGCCCAGCAGGTGCAGCGCGCCGATCTCCCCGGCCGCGCCGCCGTACCCCCGGTGCAGCCGCCCGCCGATCAGCGAACCGGAGCCCGGGCTCAGTCCCGCCAGCACGAACACCACGTCGTCGGACTCGGTGGCGGCACCCTTCCAGTGCTCGGCGACGGCGGCCGCGTTGGCGTCGTTCTCGACCAGCACGGAGCATTTGAAGGAACGGCTCAGCCGCTCGCCCAGGTTCAGTCCCGTCCACTCCGGCAGGGCCGCGCACAGGCGTACGGCGCCGTCGGCCTCGATGACCCCCGGGCTGCCCACGCCGACCGCGCGCAGCGAACCGCGTGACACACCTGACCTGCGCAGCAGCTCGGCGACGGTCGAGCGCAGCCGCTCCAGCCGGTCGTCCGCCGACGCGGACTCGGAGACCTCCTTGGACAGCGAGCCCAGGACCCGCCCGTCGAGGTCGGCGAGCAGCGCGGCCACCCGGTGCGAGCCCACGTCCAGTCCCAGCAGATGGCCGGCCTCGGCCCGGAACCGGTAGCGGCGCGCCGGGCGCCCCTGCCGCCGGGCGGCCCCCTCCTCGGCGGCCCGCTCGACCACCAGCCCGGCCTCGACCAACCCCTCCACGACGCCCTCGACCGTGGGCCGGGACAGCCCGGTGACCCTGGTGATCTCGGTCAGCGTCGCGTGATCCGTGGCCCGCAGCGCGTGCAGCACGACGGCCGAGTTGATTCTTCGAAGCAGAGAAGGATCCCCGCCGGTCAGTGGCCCCAACGTCCGTCCTCCCAGCTCGCGCCCGTGTCTGCCGGATCGTACTCGCCACGACGCACCCGGGCGAGTGCCTGCCGCCTCCGACCTGCGGGATCCTGACGACCCCCGCACAGGGGCCCGGCCCGGGCACCTGACACCTGACACCTGACACCTGATGCCGGAGCCCGGTCGCGGGACCCCGGCACCGACTCCTGACGCCGTGCCAATTGTCAGTGGTGACCGCTTTACTGGACCGCATGAGCAGCATCGCCCACCACCTCGCCGTGATCGACCGGCTGTGCTCCGAGGAGTTCCCCGCGGAGCCCGGCCGGTCGGACGTCGGCACGGCCGGACCGGGGTATCACGTCGCCGAGTTACGGACGAGCGCCGACTTCTGGGAGGACGACGGCGCACGGCGCGAGGAGACCGAGGAACAGTACGAGGCGGAGCGGGACGCCCTGTCGGAGCTGCTCACAGCGCGCTGGGGCGCCCCGGCGGTGTTCAGCCTGTGGAGCGTCCTCGACCGGTCGATGGACGGCGAGGACATACCCGAGCCATGGGCGGTGCTCAGCTCGCACGTCCCCGACCTGCACCTCTGGCAGGTCGACGGACGCTGGGTCGCCCTCGGCGTCTCCCAGTGGGACAAGGAACTGCCGTTCCAACTCGTCGCACTGATCACGGAGACGGACCCGCCGTGACCGCCCGGCCGGTCAGTCCTCCGCCGCCACCCGCAGCCGGGCGAACTCCTCCGCCATCGTCGCCGCCGTCCAATGAGCGTTCAGGCCGCTCGGGTTGGGCAGCACCCACACACGTGAGTCCCCGATCGTCCTCTCCTGCGGTCCGACGCCGGCCTTGCGGTCGCCGAAGGCGGCGCGGTACGCGGTCACCCCGACCACCGCGAGCCAACGCGGGCGCAGCCGCTGCACCTTGGCGGTCAGCAGTCGGCCGCCCTCCAGGTACTCGTCGGCCGTCAGCTCGTCGGCGCGCGCCGTGGCCCGGGCGACGACATTGGTGATGCCGAGCCCGTACGACGGCAGCTCGCCCTGCTCGGACGGCTTCAGGAGCCGGGGCGTGAAGCCGGACAGGTGCAGCACGGGCCAGAAGCGATTGCCGGGGCGGGCGAAGTGGTGGCCCGAGGCCGCCGTCATCAGCCCCGGGTTGATGCCGCAGAAAAGGACCCGGAGGCCGTCCGCGGTGACGTCCGGCACCAGCCGGCTGCGGGCGGCCTCCAGCTCGTCCTGGGGGTAGCGGGTCAGAGGATCGCTCCCGGCGTGTAGCCGGCGGCCTCCGGGCGCTGCTTGACGATCTCCTCGATCCGGCCGACGACGACGGCCACCTGGTCGGCGGCGGCGCCCGTGAAGGAGAGCTTGTCGGCCATGAGCGCGTCCAGCTGGGCCCGGTCCAGCGGGATGCGGTCGTCGGCGGCGAGCTTGTCGAGCAGTTCGTTGCGCTCGGCGCCCTGCTCGCGCATGGCCAGCGCGGAGGCGACGGCGTTCTCCTTGATGGCCTCGTGCGCGACCTCGCGGCCGACGCCCGCCCGGACGGCGCCCATCAGCACCTTGGTCGTGGCGAGGAAGGGGAGGTAGCGGTCCAGCTCACGCGCGACGACCGCCGGGAACGCGCCGAACTCGTCGAGGACGGTCAGGAAGGTCTCCAGCAGACCGTCCAGCGCGAAGAAGGCGTCCGGCAGCGCGACCCGGCGCACCACGGAGCAGGACACGTCGCCCTCGTTCCACTGGTCGCCGGCCAGCTCACCGGTCATCGAGGCGTAGCCGCGCAGGATGACCATGAGGCCGTTGACACGCTCGCAGGAGCGGGTGTTCATCTTGTGCGGCATGGCGGACGAGCCGACCTGGCCGGGCTTGAAGCCCTCGGTGACCAGCTCGTGCCCGGCCATCAGCCGGATCGTCTTGGCCAGCGAGGAGGGGGCCGCCGCCAGCTGCACCAGCGCGGTCACCACGTCGTAGTCCAGCGAGCGCGGGTAGACCTGGCCGACAGAGGTGAACGCCTGCGCGAAACCGAGGTGCCCGGCGATCCGGTCCTCCAGTTCCGCCAGCTTCGCGGCGTCCCCGCCCAGCAGGTCGAGCATGTCCTGGGCCGTGCCCACCGGGCCCTTGATGCCGCGCAGCGGGTACCGGTCGAGCAGCTCCTCGACCCGGCCGTACGCCACGAGCAGTTCGTCGGCGGCCGTCGCGAACCGCTTGCCGAGGGTGGTGGCCTGCGCGGCCACGTTGTGCGAGCGGCCGGCCATGACCAGCTCGCCGTACTCCCCGGCCAGCTTGCCGAGGCGCGCCAGCACAGCCACCGTACGGTCGCGGACCAGCTCAAGGGAGAGCCTGATCTGTAGCTGCTCGACGTTCTCGGTGAGGTCGCGGGAGGTCATGCCCTTGTGCACGTGCTCGTGCCCGGCGAGGTCGTTGAACTCCTCGATCCGCGCCTTCACGTCGTGCCGTGTGACCTTCTCGCGCTCGGCGATGGAGGCCAGGTCGACGGTGTCGAGGACCCGCTCGTAGTCGGCGAGCGCCTCGTCCGGCACCTCGATGCCGAGGTCCTTCTGGGCCCGCAGCACGGCCAGCCAGAGCTGCCGCTCCAGCCTCACCTTCTGCTCGGGAGACCAGAGCGTGGCGAGCTCGGCGGAGGCGTAGCGTCCGGCGAGGACGTTCGGGATGCGGGGCTTGGCTGGCGCAGAAGTCACGTGTACGGAGTCTACCGGGCGTCCCTACAGGGTCCGCACCGTGCACGGACTGTAGGAACATACAGGTCAGAAGGGTTCGGTTCGAGCCGTCCCACCGGCGGACGGGAGTCCGCGTGGGCCTCAGCCCCGCGGCTCACGGGGCGCGGCCTCACCCCGCACCGTGTCGACCAGGGCCATGGGGTCGCCGGGCAGGTCGTCGCCGCGCCAGGCGACGTGACCGTCGGGGCGGACCAGGACGAAGGAGCGTGCGTACAGCTTCGCGATCTCCGTGTCCTGTCCCTGGTGCACGGTCAGGGGTACGCCCCGCTCGGCGAACGCGCGCCCGATCGCCGGGAGGCCGTCGTGGTCCGCGAAGCGGAGCAGGACGAAGCCATGGCCGAAGAGGTCGAGCGTGGAGGTCGTGGAGTCCCACCAGGCGTGCGCGGCGCGGTACCCGGGCTCGCTGCCGGGCCGCCAGTCGGCGTCCGGCTGCCCCTGGCGGATCGGTACGTCGGGGTCGTCGATGATCGCCGGGGAGCGGTAGCGCAGTCCGAAGTGGATCTGCGGGGCGTCGAACTCCCGCCGCGCGCCGCTGTTCTCGAGTCGCTCCGCCATCACGGCGCGGGCCCGCTCGCCCTCAGGTCCGTCGAGGTGGATCTCCGGCGGGACCTCCCGTTTCATGGTGCGCCGCAGATTGTCGTGGGCCTCGTTCAGGCTCTCCTCGGCGATCGGTCGACGCTCGCTGTCGTAGGTGTCGAGGAGGCGCCGCCCGGCCCAGCCGTCCAGGGTGGCGGCGAGCTTCCAGCCGAGATCGGCGGCGTCGCCGATGCCGGTGTTGAGTCCGAAGCCGCCGGAGGGCGACAGGGTGTGCGCGGCGTCGCCGGCGAGGAAGACCCGTCCGGCCCGGTAGCGGTCGGCGACACGGTGGGTGAGATGCCATTCGCTGTCGCCGAGCAGCTCCACCGGGGTGTCGAGGGCCAGGGCGTCCTTGATCAGGGCCAGGGCGTCGGGTCGGGCGCCGGTGTCGTCGTCGGCGCCCACGACCAGGTTGTACAGGTCGCTGCCGTTCAGCGAGCGCAGGGGGAAGCGCAGCGTGGACGACAGCATCAGGAAGTAGACCAGGGCGGCCCGCTCACCCAGGCGGTCCTTGAGTTCGGGGGCGCGGAAGAGGACGTTGCGGAAGACCTGCGTACGGTGGCGGGCCGGTGCCTCGATGCCGCAGGCCCGGCGGATGGGCGAGGAGGCACCGTCACAAGCGACCAGGAAGCGCGCCCGGACGGTGCCGGTGGTGCCGGTGGCGTGGTCGGTGAGGGTGGCCTCGACGTGGTCGTCGGTCTGGAGCACGCCGTCGACTGTCGTACGGAGTCGCAGGGGGCCGTCCGGGTGGACGCCCACGGCCTCGATCAGCACCGGGTTGAGCCAGTGGGCGGGGCAGATCTGATCGGGCTCGGGAGTATGGACGAAGGTCGGGCGGTGCGCGGCCGTACCCCGCCGGTAGCGGTAGATCTCGTGGCCGCCGACCTTGGTCACCCAGGCGATGTCCAAGGGATGGTCGGCGGGCCAGCCGGCGTTCCGGATCGCGTCCGCGGCGCCCCAGCGGCGGAAGAGTTCCATCGAGCGGGGGCCGATGGTACTGACCTTGGGGTGCCGGACCTTGCCGTCACCGGCGTCGACGACCAGACAGTCGATGCCCCGGTACGTCAGATCCAGCGCCAGCGCCATCCCTACCGGGCCGCCGCCCACGATCAGCACATCGGTCCGCTCACCGGAATGCGTCATCTCGTTCCTGCCTCTCCTTGTGGGTCCGTGTCGCGGACGCGTGGGCTCGTGGCCCGGGGGACGGGCGCCGGGAGGGCAGGTGCCCCTGGGCCTCCCGGCGTTTCAGCGGGTCAGGGGCGCTCGGCGGTGACCAGGAGGCAACCGAAGTCATCGACGCCCGCCAGGTCGGAGGGCTTGAAGGAGTCGTCGCCGAAGTCGAAGTTGCCCTCGTCCATGGCCACGGGGCGCTCCTCTACGGCCGCGAGCCTGCCGATCTCGTCGGCGAGGCGCAGCGTGGTCTGCTCGGTGACGTCGACGATCTCGCGCAGCCGCAGCCCGGAGCGGTGCAGCAGCGCCACGTAGTCGTCGATGTCCGCCGTGGTCGACATCAGGTCGCGGCAGAACTTGTCGATGCCGGGGTGTCGTACCGCCTTGCGCGGGTGGCGCTCGAAGATGTCGGTGAGAACGATCCGGCCCCCGGGGCGCAGCACCCGGCACACCTCGGTGAACACCTGCTGCCGGTCGGGCATGTGGCAGATCGACTCCAGCGCCATCACGGCGTCGAACGAGGCGTCGGCGAAGGGCAGTTTCATCGCGTCGCCATGCTGGAACACGGCACGGTCGGCGACCTCGGCCTCGGCGGCCAGCCGGTTGGCGGTCCTGATCTGCTCCTCGCTGATGCTGATGCCGGTGACCCGCGCCCCGGTGCGCGCCACGACCCTGAGGCCGGGCCCGCCCACCCCGCAGCCGAGGTCGAGGACGTGGGAGGTGGCGTACGCGTTCAGCCGTTCGATGAACACATCGGTGAGGCGGTCCATCGCCTCCTCGATGGTGGCCTCGGAGCCCGGGGTGTCCCAGAAGCCGATGTGCACATTGGGGTTGAACGAGCCGTCGTTCATCGCGCTCAGCGTCAGCCGGTCGTACAGCTCACCGACGGCTTCCGGCACGGGCAGGGTCTGGGCGGAGTCGGTCATGGGAACGGCCTTTCGGATCGATCGACGGTGAGAAAGGGACAGTCGCCAGGAAGGGACGGTCGCCGGGGTGGTCAGGGGTGGTGCGGAGCGGCGGCCTCCGCCATGCGCCTCGTCGGTGCGGGGCTACGCCACGGGACTCGCCCGGAGGGCGAGTCCCCGCTCGATCTCCTGGCAGCGGGCGTAGTCGGGCAGCAGGCCCTTCTCCTGGGCCTCGGCGAGGGTGACGGCCGCGCGGTCGCGTTCGGAGAGGACCGGTTCGAGGTCCGTGGGGATCGGCAGCCCGAGGGCCGGGTCCAGGACGGACAGGGAGAGTTCGTGCTCGGCGACATAGCTCTCGGAGAGCATGTACGACATGACGGTGTCGTCCTCCAGGGCCACGAAGGCATGGCCGACCCCGACGGGAAAATAGCTGGCCCGGTGATCCCGCTGGTCCATCAGCACCGTGTCCCAGCGGCCGAAGGTGGGCGAACCGACTCTGATGTCGACGACGATGTCCAGGGCCCGGCCCCGGGCGCAGTAGACGTACTTGGCGGTGCCGGGGGGCGCCGCCGTGTAGTGGACGCCGCGTACGACACCACGCCGGGACACGCTGTGGTTGGTCTGCGCCACGGGGAAGAGCGGGGCGCCGTGGGCCTCGGTGAACGCCGCCTCCTGGTACGGCGAGACGAACTTGCCCCTGTCGTCGGGGAAGACGCGGGGGGTGAACTCGACGGCTCCCTCGACGGTGAGCGGGCGTGCTTTCACTTCTGCTCCAGTGACTCGGCGAACGACGGGGTGCGAAAAGAGAGTTGGCGGGCGGTCACAGGGTGGCGAGCACCTCGCGTACGGCCTGGATGACCTTGTCCTGGAGGTCGGGGGCGAGCGAGGGGTACATCGGCAGCGAGAAGATCTCGCCGGCCAGTGCCTCGGTGACCGGGAGCGAGCCCTTGGCGTAGCCGAGGTGGGCGAAGCCCGTCATCGTGTGGACCGGCCACGGATAGCTGATGTTGAGGTGGACGTCGTGGGCCTTGAGGCGCTCGATGATGGCGTCACGCCGGGGGTGGCGGACGACGTACACGTAGTAGACGTGCTCGTTGCCGGGGACCGTGCGCGGCAGGACGAGGTCGGTGTCGGCGAGGCCGTCGGCGTAGCGTTCGGCGACGGCGCGGCGGCCCTTGACGTAGGTGTCGAGGCGCCGAAGTTTGCGGCGGAGGATCTCGGCGTGGAGTTCGTCCAGGCGGCTGTTGTGGGCGGGGGTCTCCAGGGTGTAGTAGCGCTCGTCCATGCCGTAGTAGCGCAGGCGTCGCAGGCGTGCGGCCACGGAGGCGTCGCCGGTGATCGTGGCGCCGCCGTCGCCGTACGCGCCGAGGACCTTGGTCGGGTAGAAGGAGAAGGCCGCGGCGTCACCGGTGGTGCCGGCCATGGTGTCGCCCTGCCGGGCGCCGTGGGCCTGGGCGCAGTCCTCCAGGACGACCAGCCCGTGCCGGACGGCGATCTCCTTCAGCGGCGCCATGTCGACGCACTGGCCGTACAGATGGACCGGAAGCAGACAGCGGGTGCGTTCGGTGACGGCCGCCTCGATCTGGCTCGTGTCCATGAGGAAGTCGTCCTCGCGGACGTCGACGAAGACGGGGGTGGCGCCGGTGGAGTCGATGGCGACGACGGTGGGGGCGGCGGTGTTGGACACCGTGATCACCTCGTCGCCGGGGCCGACACCGAGGGCCTGGAGACCGAGCTTGATGGCGTTCGTTCCGTTGTCTACACCCACACAGTGGTCCACCCCGTGGTAGGCGGCGAACTCCTCCTCGAAGCCGCGCACACTCGCGCCGAGCACCAACTGGCCCGACTCGAAGACCGTTTCGACGGCGTCGAGGATGTCCGCCCGCTCGGCTCGGTACTCCGCCAGGTAGTCCCATACACGCGTGGTCATCGTCCAGCCTTTCCAGTACTGCGGCGCACAGCCGTACGCCTGTGGTGAGTAGGGGTCGGGGGCGCTGCCGTCACCGGCTCCCGGTCCGCTCCCGGGCCAGGGCGGTGACGGTGCGGCGCACTGCCTCGGGCAGGGAGATCCGGGGTCGCCAACCGGTGGCCGCGCGGAACGCGGAGGAGTCGAGGGTGACGCTGCGGAAGTCGGTCACGGGGGCGTGCGCGGGCGGTTCGACGGAGACCACGTCGACCGGGGGCCGCCCGAGGGCTTCGGACGTGATGAGGGCGATCAGCCGGAAGACGTCGCCGAGTGCGTCGCCCCGGCCGGCGCCGATCAGCCAATGGCCGCCCACGAGGGCGTCCGGGTGGTCGAGGGCGGCCGTGAACGCCGCCGCGACATCGTCGACATGGACCAGGTCGCGGCGCACGGTGCCGTCGTGCCACATGGTGAGTGTCTGCCCGTCGAGGGCCCTGCGCGCCATGGCCGACACGACGCCTCGGTCGCCGGTGCCGGACGCCGTGCTCTCGCCGAACACGGTGGGCAGGCGCAGGCCGATGCCGCGTACCCGGCCCTCGGCGGTGGCCTTGAGCAGGAGATGTTCGGCGGTCAGTTTCTGCCGGTCGTAGGCGGTCTCGGGGCGGTCGGGTTCGCTGCCGTCGAGGGGCTCCCGGGGCGGCACCCCGACCTGCGAGGCGGCACCGGCGTACACCACCAGCGGGGGTGTCGCGTCGCCGGGCGCGGGCCGCAGTACGTCGACGAGGTTCCGCATGACACCGACGTTGACGTGCTCGGCACCGGGGTCGGACTCGGCGGCTCGCCAGCCGCCCTCACCCAGCAGCAGATGGATCACCGCGTCCGAACCCTGAACCGCCGCGGCCAGCGCGGCCCGGTCGGTGAGATCGGCGGTGACGACATCGGTCTCGGCCGTGCCGGGGGAGTGGGCGCAGGGCCGACGGGAGACGAGCCGGAGCCTAACGGGCCGGGACGCCAGCGCTCGGGTGACGGCCGACCCGACGAAACCCGAGGCACCGAGCACGGTGATCAGCGGTGTGTACCCCATGTCACTGTCCTCCTCGCGGCCGTGCGGCCGTCGCGTTGACGCAGGCCAGCAGCGTGCGGGCCTCGACGTTCAGGTAGTGGCCGTGCCGGGTGAGGGTCCTGAGCTGGCCCGGGGTGGCCCAGGTGTAGCCGGGGGGCGGGGCGAGGGGTACGTCGTCGGCGTCGACCAGCAGATAGCGGCTCCTGGCGTTGAGGAAGCGTCCGCCCTCCTCGGAGTGGACGGCCTCGTAGCGGATGCGCTCGGGGCGGGCGTCGAGGACGGTGTCGAGGAACGGCGGGCGGTGCTCCGCGGTGAGGTGGGCGTGGTTGCCGGGTGTGCACTGGACGGTCGGAGCCAGCTCGACGGTGTCCAGGAATCCGCCCTCGGCCCGGGCGTGGACCAGAACATGGGGTACGCCCTCGATCTCGCGCACCAGGAAGGCGCTGACCCCCAGGCCGACCGGCTCCAGCAACGGCTGGTCCCAGTCGACCACTTCGCGGTTGCCGGCCCGTACGGAGACGGCGACGACCTTGAAGTAGCGCCCGTCCTCGTGCTCGATCGCCTCGACACCCTGCTTCCAGCCGCGCACGGAGGCGAGCGGGACGCGCTCCACGTGTATGTCGTGCCGGGAGCGCTCCCCGGTGAACCAGGACAGGAGCTGGGCGTCGGAGAGCAGCGCCCCGGGGGAGGTGTCCGGGTACTGCACGCACGACAGCACGGTCCTGGCGTTCATGTTGACCAGGTCGTCCTCGTGCAGCAGTTCGGCGATCTGGCCGAGGGTGAGCCAGCGGAAGTCGTCCAGTTCGGGAACGTCGTCGACGGTCTCCACGATCATGTTGCGATTGGACTTGCGGTAGAACCACGAGCCCTGTTCGGACTGCAGGACATCGACGAGGACCCGGTCGGGGTCGGGCCGGAAGAAATGGTCGATGAGCTTGACGTCCGTGCCCCGGTGCGCCCGTGTGTAGTTGCTGCGGGTGGCCTGCACGGTCGGGGAGAGCTGGAGCAGATTGGGATTGCCCGGCTCCATCTTGGCCTGCATCAGGAAGTGCAGCACTCCGTCGAACTCCTTGGCGAGAATGCCGAGGATGCCCACTTCGGGCTGGCGGACGACGGGCTGCTGCCACTCCTGGTACGGGCCGTCACCGAAGGGCCCGTCCGACTCGACGACGTGCATGCCCTCGACGGTGAAGAACCGTCCGCTGCGGTGCACGAGATTGCCGGTGCCCTCCTCGAACCGCCACTGC
This sequence comes from Streptomyces sp. 11x1, assembly GCF_032598905.1. Lineage (NCBI taxonomy): Bacteria > Bacillati > Actinomycetota > Actinomycetes > Kitasatosporales > Streptomycetaceae > Streptomyces > Streptomyces sp. 11x1. The sequence goes on from NZ_CP122458.1 coordinate 9,256,942, forward strand.
CGCAGCTCCGCGAACGGTATCCGCGTCACCTCGAACACATGGGCACGGCGCCGCTCGGCCAGCCAGGCCCGCACCTCCTCGGTCCGCGACCGGGCCCCGCGGGCGGTCGCGGCGGACAGGGCGACCCGGTCGGCCGTCGTACGGTCCTCACGCGGGCGTACGGCGGCGGACGGCGGGCCGAGACCGGAAGACATCACAGGTCTCCCCGTCCCGTCAGGACCGCTGCGCGGTGATCAGGACGTAACCGGAGTCCGGATGCCCACCGAAGGTCTCCATCAGGTCGGCCGCCGCATTCATCTGCTGCGCCGCCCCGGCGTCGAGAGCCCCGGCGAGGCCCCGGAACGCGGCGGCGGCATGCCCGTAGCTGGCGCGGACCTGCTCACCGATGTCCGTCAGCTCCAGCAGTTCCCAGCCCGCCTCCGCCAGTCGCGCGTGATGCTCGTCGGGTGTGTTGATCCCGGCGATCTCGTACATCCGCAGCATCCCGTCGAGTACCGCCTCGTCGGCGCCGGTGAACGGCCGGCGCTGACACAGGTCGGCGATGACGAGCCGGCCGCCGGGGCGGACGACACGGTGGATCTCCGTGAGCGCGGGTGTCTGGTCGGGCAGATGCAGCAGTGACTCGATGGCGAAGGCGCCGTCGAAGGAGACGTCCTCGAAGGGGAGGTCCATGGCGTCCGCCAGCCGGAAGGAGACCCGGCCCCCGGCATCGGACTCCACCGCCCGCTCGGCCGCCTCGGTGACCTGCTGCTGGCTGACGGTGATCCCGGTGACCCGGACGTCGTGCGCTCCGGCGATCCTGAGAGCCGGTACGCCGATGCCGCAGCCCACGTCCAGCAGATGCCGGTCGGGGCGGAGCGCGAGGCGCTCGGCGACGAGATCGGTGAGCCGGTCGGTGGCCTCGGCGATCGGCACCTCGGGGTCGTCGTCCCAGTAACCCACGTGGATGTTGCCGCCCATCGCGGTGCTGGCGCCGGCGTCGGCGAACTGGTCGTACACCTCACCGACCGAGTCTGCGGTGGCGTCGGACTGCTGCGTCATGGCTGTGCCTTCCTGCTGGTGCGAGGTCGAGGGATGGCCGGGGCAAGGGGCGGCCGGGGGGTCACGCGGCGTCGGGCAGGTCGAGGAGGAGCCGCGTCGGGCCGTGGAAGACCATGTCGTCGGCGTACTCGACCTCGTGGGCTCCTCGGCCGAGGTCGGGGACGCCGTCCAGCAGGGCCCTCAGGCCGATCTCGGCCTCGGCGCGGGCCAGGGTCGCGCCGAGGCAGTAGTGGATGCCGAGGCCGAAGCCCACCTGCCGTTCGGCGGCGCGGTGGACGTCCAGCACATCGGGATCCGGGAAGCGCGCCGGGTCCCGGTTCGCCGAGCCCAGCAGGGCGACCACCCGGCTGCCGCGCGGGATGTCGTGGTCGCCGAGCCGGATGTCCTCGTACGCCCAGCGCGTCACCGCCTGCACGGGCGGGTCGTAGCGCATCAGCTCTTCGACGGCGGCCGGTGTCGACTCGGGTGTGGCGCGCAAGTCGTCGAGGACGTCGTGGTGGGCGCGCAGGGTGAGGACCGCCTTGGCGAGGAAGTTGGTGGTGGTCTCGTGGCCGGCGGTGAGCAGATGGACGCAGGTGCCGACGATGCCGTCCACGCTCAGCGGTGATCCGGTGTCCCGCGCGCGGACGAGGAGGGTGAGTAGATCGTCGCGGTCGTCGCCGCCGCGCCGGTCCACCTCGCGCCGGAAGTAGCGGGTGAACTCCTGGGAAGCCGCCTCGGCCCGTGCGTAGCCGCGGCCGTCGCGCGACCGGGTGGTGCTGGCTTCCTGGAGGGCCACCGCGTTGGCGCGCAGCCAGGTGTGGTCCTCCTCGGGGATGCCGAGCAGTTCGGAGATGACGAGGATGGGCAGGGGCGCCGCGAAGCCCTCGACGAGATCAGGCCGGCGGTGTGCGCGGAGCCGGTCCAGGAGTGCGCTCGCGAGTTCGGCGATGCGGGGGCGCAGGCCGGTGACGATCGAGGGGGAGAACTCGGTGCTGAGCAGGGAGCGCAGTTCGGTGTGGTGCGGGGGGTCGAGGAAGACCAGCCAGTTCTGGACGACGGTCCGCAGGGCGCGGTGCTCGGCCGGGATCGGGACGGGCGCGGCGTCGGGGCCGGTGTCGCCGGAGGCCACGCGGGCGTTGCGGCCGAGCCGCCGGTTGGACAGGACGCGGACCACGTCGTCGTAGGTGAACACGTAGTAGGTGTCCGGCTTTCCGGGGCCCGACGCGGTGCGATGGACCGGGGCGGCCTCCCGGTAGCGCCGGTAGACCGGGTAGGGGTGGGCGATGTCCTCCTTGTCCCAGCCCATGAGGTCGAACCGCGGCAGCGTCGCGGATGGCATGCGTCTCCTTCGGTCGGAAGTGCTCGGCCGCAACAGGCCCTAACGGCTCGGCGGGCGGAAGTGGTCGGCCCAGAAGGCGCTCATCTCCGCCACGCGTGGGGGGACGAGCGGATGCTTGGCGCACCGCGCCGCGAGGTCGTCGAGGCGGCGGGCGATACCGCGTCTGGCCACGTCCGGCCGGGAGACGGGCGCGGGCTGCTCGGGCAGTTCGAAGGAGGGTCCGGCGGTCATGCCCCGGCGCCCCGACGGCATGGTGACGAGCAGTTCCGCCAGCGGCCGCATCAGGCCCGTCATCATGTCGATCGCCCCGTTCATCAGGTCCGACCGCCGCAGACTGGCGTCCGGGCACTCGCCGAAGTGCTGGGCCATCAGCTGCAGCGTCATGAAGTAGGCGCGATCGAACAGCTCCATGACGGCGCGGGCGTCGGGGTCGGTGACCGTCTCCGTCGCCGGGTTCCCGTGCCCGAGCGTGGGGTTCCGTACGACGGGGTAGGCCGGGTTCCAGCGTTCGCCGCCCGGTCGTCCGCCGATCGTCGGGGCGCCGCGCAGCAGGTCGGAGATGCGCAGGAACGCGTGGTAGTGGGACGTCTCGTCGGCGCGCGGGCCGAGGACGCCGCCCTCGCCCTGCTCGGTGATGACGTCGATCGCGAACAGCGCGCTGGAGAGATCGTCGACTTCGAGCTGGTAGTCGGGGTGGCGCCGGTTGAGGGACTCGCGAAGGAAGAGATGGTGTTCGCCGCCTCCTCTGCCCTTGTCCACCAGGAAGAGGCCCGGGACGCTCTCCAGCCCCTCCCGGATGTCCGCGTACAGCTCGCTCAGCGAGGCGTAAGGGTGCCGCTCGTCGTACGCGGCGGGGGGCGCCGGAGCGTCGCCGCGCCGTACCTCGTCGACGAGGTCCTCGGGCCGTTCGATCTGTACGAACCGCTCCACGCTGCCGGGCCCCAGGCGCTCCAGGGCGAAATCCAGCGGGACGGCCAACTGTTGGTTGACGGTGCCGAAGTCGATCCGGGGCGCGTGGAAGGGTTCGCCCACTGCCATGAGGATGTTGTTGACGAGGAGGAAGTGGATCATCTCCTCGCGGGCGATGGTCAGCAGCATGCTGCGGATGCCCTCGTCGAGGGTCTCCCCGCCGTCACCGCACGCGAGCCGCAGTTGCTCGGGCGTCCACAGGCCCCGGCGTACGTACTCCGCGCCGGCGCCATGGGTGGGTACCGAGTAGGCGGCGTACAGGTACTGGAGCATGACGGCGAGTTCGATCGCGGCGGCGTCGCGCAGCACCTCGACGAGCCGACCGCGTGTGGTGATCCTCCGGCCGCCGCGCCCGACGGCCGGCGTCGTCAGCAGTACCTCGTCGGGCTTCTGCTGGGCCCGCAGGAACGTCAACAGGAGACGGGCCTTGGGTGCGGACAACTCCCGCGTGGGCGGCATGTAGTACGTCCTCGCCTTGTTGCGCGGGTCGCACATCTGCCAGATCAGCTTGGCGTACGTCTCCACCTTGCAGCGGTCCGCGAGGCTGAAGACCTCGGCCTTCATGAACGAGTGGACGTGCTCGTAGTAGGCGAAGACCTCCCGGTAGACCAGGTCGAAGGTCACCTCGTCCTCGCCGACACCGGCCAGCCGCCAGTCGTCGGGCAGCACCCGCACCGACAGGTGTCCGGCGCCGGGCCAGTAACCGAGCGTGTTGTCCTGGTCGTGGCCGAGGGCGGCGGAGCCCGGCGTGTCCGGGTCGCACGGCACGTCGTCGGGTCCGGTGGACAGCAGGACGCGGGCGGTTCCGGCCGTCGCACCCCGCAGCGTCAGCCATCCCCGGCCGTCGTCGTCCGTGCTCAGGAGGCAACCGCTCGACCACGGCCCGTCGTCGTCCCGCCGTCCCGCCCGCACCCGGACGATGTCCACGTCGGACGACCGGGCCTCCGGGGCGCTCGCGATCGGATCGCGGGGAAGCGCCCGGGGGTTGAAGAACTGCCGTACGCCGATCTCGTCGACGGCGGCCGGGCGGCCCCGTACGAAGGACCGGACGAGCACCTCGACGTCGTGCTCCGCGTCGGCCGTGTCCCGGGGGTGCTCCAGGATGAGGGAGGCGTCGTCGACCTGGACGTTGATCTCCTTCTCGCGCAGATGGACGACCGGTCCGTCGGGTCCGGTGCCCAGCAGGCGCAGTGCCTCGTGGGCGGCCTCGTGCGCGGGCATCTCGACCGGCACGGTGACCAGCCCGCCGGCCAGGGCGTACGCGTCCCCGAGATAGGCGTGCCGGGGCAGTCGGGCGACCAGTCGATCGGTGTCCGCCGTACGCAGTTCGAGGTCACCGAGGTCGAGCGGTTCGGCCCCGGGGCGGCCGTCGCCCGCCGTCCGGTCGGACGTGGGCAGCGCCGTGATCATGTTGAACGTGGCGTGGTCGTCCGCCAGTCGCACGGTCAGGTTGTGCAGACCAGGGACGGTGGGGTGGTGCGGCCCGTGGCGAGGCGTCAACAGCCGTCCCGCCGGGTAGGTGCGCGTCTCGTGCGGGAGCCAGGGAGCGATGGTTCCGCGCAGCCGTAAGCGGCTCGGGCGGTCGGGGGCCTCGGGGGCGGCCCGGTGGCTGAGCGCGAACTGTACGACGAGGCCGCCGACCCCCTCCGTGGCCACCGTGTCCCGCAGTCGCCGTACCGCCGGTGAGGCGTCGGTCCCGTCGAACCAGGTCAGCTCGTCGTCCTCGGAGGCCACGAACTGGTGGACCACGGACCGGCGCAGACGTTCGGCCAGCCAGTGTGCCTCGGCTTCCCCGAGGTCGCGCACATGACCGGGGTTGTGCCATCGCGGCGGTTGGAAGCCGTGGACGGTGTCGGTCAGCATGTAGCCGACGTCGTGGGAACGTCCGTCGCGTCCGAACCCGAACTGTCCCACCATGAGGGTCGTGGTCCACTCGGAGGCCGGGTCGAGGTCGAAGACGCGGGCGCGGTTGACGGTGGTGGCGAGGTACTCGTTGTAGTGCCCCCACATGTCGACGCTCCGTCCCACCACGGGGTCGGTGATGTCGAGTTCGCCCGCGCGGCACTCGACGCCGACGATCCGGGCGTCGACGGCGAAGTGTCCGTTGCCGGCGAAGTCCTCGCCCTTGGCCTCGGTGAAGGGCCCGTCGGGCGCCGGTCGTCCGGTCGTGTCGTAGCGGGGGCCGAGCCGGTCGAGGTGGTCGTGGTACTCGGCGGGCGGGCGGTGGGCCGGGAAGGGCCGGCCGTCGGCCGTGAGGGCGGTGTTGGTGGCCAGGTCGACGAGGCCGCTGCGGGCGCCGGTGGGCAGGTGGGTGGTGGCCGTGCCGGCGAAGTGCAGCCGGGGCAGGTCGAAGACGCTCATGCCGACCGCTCCGAGCGACTGAGGCGGGAGGCGGCGAAGACGCGGCTGGCGCGTGGCTCGTACCACTCGATCTCGTGCGCGGCGTCGATCGCGGACTCGATGGCCCCCTCGATCCAGGCCGGCTTGGACGAGCAGTGCTCGCCGGCGAAGAACAGGCCCTTCTGCGGTCGTGCGCACTCACGGCGCTCGGCCTCGCGCAGGGCGGCCTCCTGGCCCCAACGGACGGTGGCGGCGCCCCGGGACCATCGGCGGGCGCCCCAGTCCCGGCCCGCGACGGCGAGGACCATGCCGGGCCTGCGCAACTCGGGGTGCATCACGCTGAGTTCCTTGGTGACGAGGGCGTCGCGCTCGGCCTCGTCCATCCGGGCCAGGGCCTCGGCGTCCGGGCCGATGGTGTAGCTGGCGAGGAGGACCGCGCCGAGGGCGGGGTCGCCCTCGGCGGGCGGGTAGTAGGTCTGCCGGACATGGCCGCCGGTGAAGGAGGCGCCCCCGCTGATGCCGTCCTTCTCCCAGAAGGGCTCTCGGCAGTGGAAGGCGATCTTCGTCGCCGGCCAGTACTTGGTCTCGTGGACGATGTCGAGCTTGTCCTGGTCGAAGCCGGTGAGCCGCAACGTCCTCAGGACGGTGAACGGGATGGTGCACACCACGTAGTCGCACGTTCTGGTGACCGTCCTGAGGCCCTGTCGGACGGTCAGGGTCACGGTGTCGTCGTGCACGTCTATGCCGGTGACCTCCTGGCCCAGGGAGATCTTCCCCCGGATACGGGAGGCGAGCCGGCGGGGCAGTTCGTCCATGCCGTCCTTGAGCCGCACGATGCTGGAGCTGGTCTCGTCCAGCACGTCGTCGAGGAAGCGTTCGAGCCGGGGTGGGCAGGACGCCCGTACCCGGGGATGATCGGCGAACAGGGCGTGCAGATCGATCCTGTTGCGGGCGGTGCCACAGCGATAGGGCGTCAGATCGATGTCGTCCACGAGATTCAGCAGTTCCACACCGATGTCGCTGTGCAGTCCGTCGTAGAACTGGCGTGGGGCGATGGCCCGGATACTGGCATCCAGCCAGGCACCGAACAACAGGGTGTCCTGGCGGTAGCGCGCGCTCGGCAGTCCGGTGGCGAATTCGTCGACCAGCGTGTCGTGTGCCTCGCGCACCCGGAGGTATCCGGCGGAACTCGGCAGATAGGCGGCGTCGTCGGAGAACAGCGTCCGGAATTCCCGTACCTGGTTCTGCAACCCGAGTTCGGCGATGTAGTGCATGGTCAGCCGGTGTCCGGCGGGGATACGCATGGCCCCCATCTCGGCGAACGGGCCGGGCTCACCGGCACCGGAGAAGCGGTGGGTGCGAATGCGGCCGCCTATCTCATCACTGCCTTCGAGGATCTGCACGTGATGTCCGAGGCGTTCCAGTTCATAGGCCGTCACCAGGCCGGCGATACCGGCGCCGATGACGGTGACCCGCTTCGGTCCGCCGATGGCGTCGTCCGGCCCGTCACTGTCCTGCAAGGGTGCCGTCACAGGTTTCCTCCAGTAGGCGAAGTCCGAGGCCGGGGCATGTCCTGGATGAACGCGGGGCCTTTCCTCGTTCCGGGAAAAGGCGATGCGGGGAATGTGCTCCGGAGGCAATCCTTCGTCGTGCCCCGGCGCGTTCGCATCCCCCGGCGGACCTGCGCACGCATGGTTCGACGGGCTGTCGGGCCACGTGATCGGCGCGGCAGGGCGGTGTCACCCTGCGCGAGTACGTGGGGTTTTGCCGTCGCCGCCGTTCCAGCCGCCGGGCGAGGCGATGCTGGCGTGCGTGTCAGGTCGACCCGGGCCCGCTGGAGCATCGGGTCGACCGGCGCGATCGGTGATCACGAGACCCCTCGCGGAGGCGACGTTGACGCGTGTTTTGATCGCTACCACCCCGGCACCGGGACACGTCGTGAGCATGCTGGAGGTCGCATGCGAACTGGCCCGGCGCGGCCACGAGGTGCGGTGGTACACCGGACGGGCCTTCCAGCAGCAGGTGGAGCGGGCCGGGGCGCACTTCGAACCCATGACCCCCGAGCTCGACTTCAGCGGCAGAAGCCGCGAGGAGGCGTTCCCCGAGCACGCGGGGCTGAGCGGAATGGCGAACTTCAAGATCGGCGTCCGGGACATCTTCTACCGGACCGCGCCCCGCCAGATGGACGACCTGTTGAAGGTCCTCGAACGGTTCCCGGCCGACTGCATCCTCGCCGACGACATGTGCTACGGCGCCTGCTTCGTCGGCGAACGCACCGGTATCCCTGTGGCGTGGCTGGCCAACTCCGTCTACATCCTGGGCAGTCGGGACACCGCACCCCTGGGCCGGGGGCTCGGACCCAGTTCGTCACCGCTGGGCCGGGTGCGCAACGCGCTGCTCCGGTTCGTCTCCGACCAGGTGGTGATGCGGGACATGCGCCAGGAGGCCGACCGTGTCCGGGCCCTGGTCGGCCTGGATCGGCTGCGCTCCTCCGCCATGGAGAACATCGCCCGCCCCCCGGCCCTCTATCTGCTGGGCACCGTGCCGTCCTTCGAGTTTCCCCGCAGCGATCTGCTCCCCGGCACCCACTTCGTGGGCCCTCTCCTCGGACTGCCCCCGGAGCACTTCGATCCGCCCGCCTGGTGGGAGGACCTGGACGGCGACCGCCCGGTGGTGCTGATGACCCAGGGCACCACCGCCAACGACGTCGACGGGCTGCTCCGCCCGGCCGTACGGGCCCTGGCCGACCAGGAGGTCCTGGTCGTGGTCACCACCGGCAGCGACCTGGACGTCGAACGGCTCCGGCCGCTGCCGGCGAACGTGCGGCTGGAGCGGTTCATCCCCTACCACCATCTGCTGCCGCGGGTGGACGCCATGGTGACCAACGGCGGCTACAACGGCGTCAACGCGGCCCTCGCCCAAGGGGTGCCCCTGGTCGTCGTACCGGGGTCGGAGGAGAAGCCCGATGTGGCGGCGCGGGTGGAGTGGGCCGGTGCCGGTGTCGTCCTCGAACGGCGGCCCGTGTCCGAGGCCGACCTGCGTGACGCGGTGACCACCGTGCTGCACGACGGGAGCCACCGACGGCGGGCCCGAGCACTGGCCGAGGAGCACCGGAGCGTCGACGCACCCCGACGAGCCGCCGATCTCATCGAGTCCATGGCCGGTTCCCAAGGCCAGATCCCCACCGGAGGTATCACCCGTTGAACGCCCATACGAAGACGACCGACCCGACGCAACCGGCTGGACCGACCGAACCGACCGATGCGACCGAACCGACCGGCTTGTCGGAAGCCCCCCTGACCGGCATGCCCGTGGATCCGGGTCCGTTCGACTGCATGCCGGAGCTGCTGGCCGCCGCGCGGGTGGCGCCGGTCGTGCGCATCCCCTACCTGGAGGAGCACGCCTGGGTGGTGTGCGAACCGGAGTTGGTGCGGACCGCGCTCACCCATCCCAAGATGGCCAAGGACATCACGTTGGTCCCCCAGTTCATGCGCAAGCCGGGCCTGATGGTGGGGTCGCAGCCGCCCCCGGAGTACGCCCGGGCCATGATCATGAGTGATGGCGAGGACCACGCCCGCATCCGGCGGGTGCACCAGCCGGTGCTGAGCCCGCGCAACACGGAACGGTGGGGCGAGCGGGTCGGTGTCAAGGTGGGCGGCTTCCTGGACGAGCTGGAGCAGTCGCGTTCCTCGGACTCCGCCGAGGTCGACGTGGTCACGGACTACACCCACCGAGTGCCGCTGGCCTTCATCTCCGAGATGCTCGGGCTGCCCCTGGAGGCCGAGCGGCGGCTGCGCAGCATCACCGACGTCATGCTGTACTCCTCCGACTACCCGGCCCGTCAGGAGGCGGTCGGCGCGCTGTTCGGGGCCGTGGAGAGCTGGGTGCAGAACCCCGCCCCGCTACGGGACGGCGTCATCACGGGCTTCCTCGCCGCCGCCGACGGGCCGGACAAGGTCACCGAGGGCGAGGTGATCGTCTGGACCGTCGGCATGATCATCACCGGTTACGAGACGACGGGCAGCCTGATCTCCGCATCGCTGTACGAGGCGTTGCGGCGACCGTCCGAGGAGCGGCCGGGGACCGACGAGGAGATCAAGAGCTGGATCGAGGAGGCCCTGCGGGTGCACCCCCCGTTCCCGCATCCCACCTGGCGCTTCCCCACCGAGGACATCGAACTCGGCGGATACCTGATCCCGAAGGGTGCCCCCGTGCAGGTCAGCATCGCGGCGGCGAACCGGAAGCCGGGCGAGGGCGCCGACAGCTTCGAGGCGGCCCGGGGCGGCCACGGCCATCTCAGCTTCGGCCTCGGTATGCACTACTGCATCGGTGCCTCCCTGGTCCGGCTGGAGGCGCAGATCGCGGTACGGGAGTTCCTGCGCCGCTTCCCGAGGGCCCGGCTGAGCACCGGTTCCTCCGTCGAGTGGGAGTCGGAGTGGATGATCCGCCGACTGAGCGCCCTGCCCGCCGTACTGAACTGACGGCCACGGCCGCACACGAACGTGCCCTGCCCCTCACCGTCGAGGGTCAGGGCACGTTCGTGTGCGACGGGGCGGAACGGAGGGGGCGCGGTCGGCACCGGCGTGGACAGTCGGAGGCGATCGCGGTCGCACCGGCGTACCAGGTGGTGACACGCCGTCTCCCGCGCGATGCTGCCGACTCCGCGACCGCCTCCGGGTCCCCTGGGGGGGGAAGCGCCAGGATGCCACTCGGGCGGGCGGGAGGGGGCGAGCCGGTCCTGAGTCCACGTGGTCGCGTGGGCTGCGGGTGCGGCGTTGTGTGCGAACGTCGCCCCGGCACCGGCAAACCCACCCGTGGAGGCCGCCTCCGGGGGATGTGCGGCTCTGCGGCGTTCACCAGCATGGATCACGTATCCGGTCCTTCCACGGACAGTTGGGGAGATGATGGCTCCTATCCTTGAGGCCGAACCGCAGGGACATCCCTGTGCGGCGGACGTACCGCGGGGGCGTCGATGAAGGCGCTCGTGCTCGCCGGTGGCTCCGGCTCCCGGCTGCGGCCGATCACGCACACCTCGGCGAAACAACTCGTGCCCGTCGCCAACAAGCCGGTGCTGTTCTACGGACTGGAGTCGATCGCCGAGGCGGGTATCCGGGAGGTCGGCATCGTGGTCGGCGACACGGCAGCCGAGATCGAGGCCGCGGTCGGCGACGGTTCCCGGTTCGGCCTGGACGTCACCTACCTGCCTCAGGAGGCACCGCTGGGTCTCGCCCACGCCGTGACGATCGCGCGGGACTATCTCGGCGACGACGACTTCGTGATGTACCTCGGTGACAACTTCATCGTCGGCGGTATCGGCGCTCTCCTGGACCGTTTTCGGGTGAGCCGACCGGACGCCCAGATTCTGCTGACCCGGGTGTCGGACCCGCGCGCGTTCGGCGTGGTCGAACTGGATGCCGACGGCCGGGTGATCGGTCTGGAGGAGAAACCGGAGCACCCCAGGAGCGATCTCGCGCTGGTCGGCGTCTACATGTTCAGCGCCCGCGTCCACGACGCGGTCAGCGGCCTCAAACCTTCCTGGCGGGGCGAGCTGGAGATCACCGACGCCATCCAGGAACTGGTCGACTCGGACTGCAGGGTGGAGTCGACCCTCGTGTCCGGTTACTGGAAGGACACCGGCAACGTCGCCGACATGCTGGAGGTCAATCGCCTCGTCCTGGACGGTGTCGAGGCCGACTGCTCGGGAGTGGTCGACTCCAGCGAACTGGTCGGTCGGGTGGTGATCGAGGAGGGCGCGACCGTCACCGGTTCCCGCATCGTCGGCCCGGCGGTGGTGGCCGCCGGATCCCGCATCCAGGACTCCTACATCGGCCCGTTCACCTCGATCGACAGCGGCTGCTCGGTCATCGACAGCGAGGTCGAGTACTCGATCGTGCTGCGCGGGGCGTCCATCGTCGGCGTACGCCGTGTCGAACGCTCTCTCATCGGACGCGAGGTCGAGGTGACGTCGACGCCCCGCATCCTGCGCTCCCATCGTCTCGTCCTCGGCGACCACAGCAAGGTGCAGGTGACCTCATGAAGATCCTTGTCACGGGAGGCGCCGGCTTCATCGGCTCCCACTTCGTACGCTCCTACGCCGACGAGGACGAACTGACCGTCCTCGACAAACTCACCTATGCCGGCAATCCGGCCAACCTGGAGCCTGTCGAGGGCCGCTTCACCTTCGTCCACGGCGACATCGGCGACGCCGGTCTCGTCGCCGAAGTGCTTCCCGGCCACGACCTCGTCGTCAACTTCGCGGCCGAGTCCCATGTCGACCGGTCGATAGCCGACGCCGACGAGTTCGTCCACAGCAACGTTCTCGGCGTGCAGACCCTGATGCGGGCCTGCCTCGACGCCGGCACCCCACGCGTCGTCCATGTGTCCACCGACGAGGTGTACGGCAGCATCGACACCGGCTCCTGGGACGAGACGGCCCCGTTGAATCCCAACTCCCCCTACGCGGCGGCCAAGGCGGGCGGCGATCTGATCGCCCTGGCCCACGCCCGCACGCACGGCCTCCCGGTGAGCATCACGCGCTGCGGCAACAACTACGGGCCGTACCAGTACCCCGAGAAGCTCATCCCTCTCTTCGTGACCAACCTCCTGGACGGCCTGACCGTCCCGCTCTACGGCGACGGCGGCAACGTACGCGACTGGATCCACGTCGACGACCACTGTCGAGCGATCCGCCTGGTGGCCGAGCGGGGCGAACCGGGCGAGGTCTACCACATAGCCGGAACGGCCGAGCTGACGAACATGGACCTCACGACCCGCCTCCTGAACGCCCTCGACGCCGACTGGCGAAGCGTCGAACAGGTGCGGGACCGCAAGGCCCACGACCGCCGCTACTCCTTGACCGACATCAAGCTACGGGCCCTGGGCCACAGGTCGCGGATCCCCTTCGAGGAGGGCCTCGTCGAAACGATCGAGTGGTATGCCGACAACCGCGCCTGGTGGGAACCCCTGAAGAAGCGCACCCCGCCCTCACGCCCTCAACCGGATCAGCGCGGTGCGCGACCGAATTCCCAACTTCCGGTAGATCTGCCGCAGATGGAACCCGACCGTGTGCGGTGAGATGAACAGATGCCGGGCGGCCTGCTGATTGGTGAGCCCCCCGGCCACCAGCTCGGCCACCTTCCGCTCGGTCTTGGTCAGGCTCTCCCACCCGGACACCGGCCGTTTCGCATGCGTCCAGTGCCGCCGCCGCACACCCAGCGCCCGCAGCCGCGCCCGCACCCGGGCGGCGTCCCGCTCCCCGCCGAGCGCACCGAAGGCACTCATCGCCCGGTCGAACTCACTGATGGCGGCCTCGTGCTCCCCGCGGTCGAGGAGCAGCCCGGCGTGGTCCTCGGCCGCGGTCGCCTGCGCCCACGGATTACGGTGCAGCCGCCCGGCCCGGTCGAGTGCCTCGGCGTCCCCTTCGGCGAGCGCCCGGGCGTGCATGGCCATGGCCACCACCGAGGGTACGCACTGGTTGCGTCCACGGAGGTGCTCCGTCGCCTCGATCACCGTCGAGACGAGGTCGGGCCGCTCGGCCGCGAGAGCGCACCGTACCCACCAGGCCGCCGCGGCCGGATCCTCCAGGACGACCTCGCGGAGCGCACCGTTCTGGGCCCCGATCTCGGCCAGCACCTCCGTCGCGGCCTGCTGGTCGGCCTGCGCCTCGGCCAGTTGCGCGTTGAGCAGCAGCCGCGCCCCCCACCAGGGGCTGTCGGCGTGCTGGGGGAAGTCCTTCTCCAGGGTCGTGATGTGCTCCTCGGCCTGGGCGAGCTCTCCTCGGCGCAGGGCCACGGAGGCGAGAACCAGCCATGCCTGCGGGGCGAGCATCGGTACATAGGGACCGTCGGTGCCGACCCCGAGCTTGGCGTCGTCCTCTGCCTCGTCCAACCGGCCCTGTGCGAGGTTCAGTTGGGCGCGGAGCACGGCGGGGACCGCGGTGGTCAGCGTGCTGTGTTTCGAGGCGATGGCGGCGGAGCTCTGGATGACGGCCGCCGCCTGCTCGTACTCGTCGGTCCTCGCGAGGGTGAAGGCCAGGAACCAGCGGGGGTCGAGGATCGGCGCCTCGTCGTCGGCGCGGTCGAGGGCGACCGCCCTGCGCAGGGTGGCCACGGCCTCGCCGACATCGCCGGCACGCCACTGGCCGAAGGCTTGGAAGGTCATCGCGCCGACCTGTACGGCGCCGGTGTGGCGGTCGGGTGCGCCGAGGATCTGGTGTGCGCGCTGGACGGCGGTGACGTCGCCGGTGAGGAAGCAGGCGGCGAGGTGGGCGACGATCGCCTCGCGGTGCTGGGACCCGCCGTGCTGCAGCGCGAGCGCGTCGCCTGCCGCTCGGCGGGCGAGTGGGGCGTTGCCGAGGAGCAGCAGTGCGGTCGACATCGAGGCCCGCAACGCGGCGACGTCCTCGACGAGCTCCGGCGGCAGGGGGGCGCCGAGGCGGGCTGTCTCGTCGACGGTGTCCTTGGCCAGGGCGATCGCGTGGTCCAGTCGGCCGGCTCTGGTGAGCGCTTCGACGGCGGTCCGTGCCAGTCGCACGCGTTCGGCGGTACCGGGGTCCAGGAGCTCCATGGAGCGGGCGGCGAGCGAGGCGGCTGTGGAGGGGTCGGCGAGCAGGAGTTTGCGGGAGCCCTCGGCGATGATGCGTAGTTCGTCCGTGTTGCCGGGTTGGGTGACGTGGACCAGTTGGAGGGCGGCGCGCTCGACGCCCTCGGGGCGCGGCAGCAGGATCTTCGCGGCCTGCCGGCGCAGCAGGGCGAGCACCGGGGGCGGTACGGAGTCGAGCAGGACCCGCCAGATCGGCTCGGTGCGGAAGGCGAGGTCGCGTTCGCCGCAGACGAGCAGGCCCCGGTCGACGGCCTCGTCCACGGCCGCGAGCAGACCGACGGGTGCTTCGCCGAGCAGGGCCGACAGGTCTTCCGGTGCGAACGGTGATCCGAGGACGGCGGCCAGTCTGAGCGCCTTCAGGGTGGGGTCCGACAGTGTCCTGAGGTCTTGCTGGACGGTCGCGGTGAAGCGTTTCGGCACGGGAGCGGGCACCGGGATGCCCCACCCGGCCGAGGGGCCGCCGGGTGGGGCGGGCTGTAATCGGGAGGTGCCGTCGATCAGGCACAGGTCGTCGTCCTCCGCCAGGCCGCGAATCAGCTCGATCACCGAGCGCGGGGTGGCGTTGACGCTCTCCGCGAGGGCGAGGAGAGCCGGGTCGGGGGTGGCTCCTGTGTGGTCGGTGACCAGCCGTGCCAGCGCGTCGCCCTCGATCGGTCCCAGCTCCCGCACGTGTTCCACCGGGAGGCTGGTGCGGAGTCCGGCGAGAGAGGTCCGCAGGTGTTCCTGGGGTGGGGCGTCGTGTCCCGTGGTGAAGGCGAGCAGCCAGAGGATCGGGCGTCCTCTGAGGGCCACGATGAGGTCGTTGAGCGTCGTCAGTGCGGGGAGTCCCGCGAGATGCAGATCGTCGATGACGACGGTGGTGCGGGTGCTCCCGGCGCCGGGGAGCCGTGCCCGTGCCGCCTCGATGACGGCCCCGGGGGTGGAGTCGGGCCCGGCCGGGGCGGCGCCCAGCACCATGAAGCCGTCGCTCTCGGCGAGCGAGGCCGCTTCCCTGAGAAGGCGGGTCTTGCCCGCGCCGGGAACCGCCCCCATCACCAGCACGGTGCTCCGCCCGGTGCTCGCCACGGCGCGCAGCTGCGCGATCGTCTGGGCCAGTTGGTCTTCCCTGCCGTGCACTGCTCCCCGGGAAATGGGCTGTGTGTGAACTACGTTGAGAAGCGGATTCTCGCACTTCGCCATTGCCGACCGTGAACAGCTGTGCATTTTCTCCCTCATCGACCAGAACTTCGCCGTCCGATTTCCATATCCGATCACAGTGCTCGCCCGAAGGGCAAGACCGCCCAAAGGCTCCCTCCTTGCTGCGCAGGCGGCGTCCGGAATCGTTTGGATACCGCTGGGAGGAATACTCGGCGGAAATGAGCAAGGAGATGGCCGGAAGTGATTCATTTCCGGTGGGTGTCCATCCCGCGTCGGCTCCCCGGACCCCGACGGCGCGGACCTGCGATTGTCCGGAACGCACCGGAAACCTGTCGTGAACGTGCAGGCAACAGGCCGAGGTGCGGCAGACGTGCAACACGGTCATCCATGGCACGCGCGGTATGCGCGCGCGCCGACGTCCTGCTCCGGCTCGACCACTTGCAGTTCCTGACCGGTTCGGCCTTTGTGACCGGAGGAGAAACCGCGACGTGGAAATCGATCCGCAGCTTTTCAGGCAGCGGGCCGACCGTCACCCGGCGCGACCCCGCACGCGCGCGCAACGACTCGGCTACCGGGCCACCCTCGACCCAATGGAGGCCACCGGATGAGCCAACCGGAACTAAACCCGGCGGGAACGGCCCCGCCGAGATCATCGTCGTGCCCGAAATGCCACCCGCCTGCGGTTACTTACGCGTCAGAGTCGTTCGGTGGGTGGAGGCAACGAGTGGCCTGCGAACTGCCGCCGGCAGGGTCGGCGTCTGAGTGTCGCACCGGCAAAACAAGGAGACGGGGCAGGGGTGGTTCCTGCCGACCCGTAGGAATCACCCCTGTGTCAGGGGTTGGCGCAAATCGCGTACACCGTGATGCCGACGGTGGAGGAGCCGTTCTGACGGCCAACCGCGATCCAGCCGCGCCCGTCATTCGTGGGGAAGCTCCCGATCAGCACGGCACCGTTGCCCCGGGCCTCGGCACCGCCGCCGACAACCTTCTTGCCCGCCGGGCAGTTGAGCGTCCGACGCTGGAAGTTGGGCACGTTGGCGTTGGGGAGCTGAACGATTTGGTGCCCGTCCACGGCCGCAGCCCGCGCCGGCGTCTTGGCCGCGGCGGCCTGGCCGGCTGCGGTCTCGCTGGTGGCGGCCTGGGCGGCCCAGCCGGCTGCGGAAACCAGGGCCAGGGCCAGAATGCCCGCGCCGATTGTCTGCTTGCCTCGCATATCTATGTCTCCTCGTTTTGGGAGACTCCCTCCAAACGGGAGTCTCCTCGACTGTCTGCTTACTCTTGCGAATCGATCGTGATAAGTATGCGTAGAATCCCGGCTCACCACTTGAGGGAAGCCTGAGGAAAGTCTGAGGGGAATTGTCGGGTTGAGCTGGAGCCGTTTCCGGTCAGGGCCCCGGCGTTTGCCTGAAGGCGGCCATGCAAGCTCCCCATAGGCGGCCTCTTACCGCCCCACTGATGGCCACGGGACTCCTCACCATGGAGACCCGTGAGGCGTACGACCTCACGGGCAGTTACCGCGCTGCGGCCGAACTGACCGGCGGCGTCGACCACCACACGGTGGCCCGCCATGTGAAGATGCGGGCCGTCGGCCAGCACCCCGACCAGCGCCGTCACCGAGCCGGCGCGATCGACGGCTATCTGCCGAAGATCGAGGAACGGGCGGTCCGTTCGCTAGGCGGTGGACTTCGTGCCGTCCGCCAGCTCCGCCAGGATGTCGCCGTGGCAGGGTTCGGGCGCGCACCAGCAGGCCAGCGTCTTCCCGCGCAGCTCCGGGACGAGGGCCAGCAGCTCGGGGTCGGCCGTCAGGTACTCCCGGTACTTCGCCATGACCTCGGCCCGCGTCCCGTCGCGCTTCTTCTTCTCGGTGTCGTACTGGAAGGGGTTGAAGAGCGGGTGCTGCGGCAGGTCCCAGTGGCCCATCGTCCAGCGGCGGCCGATGTAGACGAGGTCGCTGGGCGCGTACTCCAGCCGGGGGCCGAAGTCGCGGATACGGCCCTTGAGGTTGATCACGGTCGTGGTCACAGGCGCCTCCCGGTCGGACGGGTCCCTACGCTAGTGGGCCCTCGTACGGCAGCAACTCGGGCCGCTTGGCCGGCATGCCGTCGCCCGAGGAGCGGCCAGTGAGACGGCGCCCTATCCACGGCAGCAGGTACTGCCGGGCGAAGCGCGCGTGGGCGACCTGGCGGGCCGTCCAGCCGGGCGGCGGCGTGACGGGCATGGGGGTCCGCCACTCCGGGTCCTCCGCCTCGTGGCCGAGGGTCTGCCAGACTGCCTCGGCGACCCGGCGGTGCCCCTCGGCGGTCAGGTGCAGCCGGTCCACGTCCCACATCCGGGGGTCACCCAGCGAAGGCGCGCCGTAGAGGTCGACGACGAGGGCGCCGTGCCGGGTGGCCAGTTCGTCGACGCACGCGAACAGCTCCTCCATACGCGGCCGGAAGCGCTCCAGGAACGGGCCCTGGCGGCCGGGGCTGCGCATCAGGACGAGCTGCTTGCAGGAGGGGGCGAGGCGTTCCACCGCCTCCTCCAGCAGGCCGCGCACCCGGCCCATGTCGCACTTGGGCCGGAGCGTGTCGTTCAGGCCGCCGACCAGGGTGATGACGTCCGCCTCCATCGTGGCCGCGACCTCCACCTGCTCGGCGACGATCTGACCGATCAGCTTTCCGCGCACCGCGAGGTTGGCGTACCGGAAGCCGGGCGTGCGCGCGGCCATGCGGCCCGCGAGAAGGTCGGCCCAGCCCCGGTACGTACCGTCGGGGAGGAGGTCGGACATGCCCTCCGTGAAGGAGTCGCCGACCGTGACGAGGCTGGAGTAGGCGGGCCCGGGGGCGGTGGGGCCGGAAGGGCTGGGATTCGTCTGCATGGCGTCGGAAATGGTACCTCGTGCACATACCCAGCGGTCGGTCACCCTGTTCGGCGGCCGACGGCCGGACCGTCAGTCGGTCGGACGGTCCGACCGTCAGCCGGTCGGCGGGACGAAAGGAGCCCGACTCAGACGGCGGGCTGTCCGAACAGTTCCCTCAGGACGTCCTCCATGGTCACGATGCCCGCGAGTCGGCCGTCCTCGCCCAGCACGGCCGCCAGATGGGTCCGGCTGCGGCGCATCGCGGTGAGGACGTCGTCCAGCGGCGTGGTCTCCCGCACCCGGGCGATGGACCGCATGTCGCGGACGGAGAACGGCACGTCCCGAGGGGCCGCGTCGAGCGCGTCCTTCACATGGAGGTACCCCACGATCCGGCGCCCCTCGTCGACCACGGGGAAGCGGGAGAACCCGGATTCGGCCGACAGCCGCTCCAGTTCCTCGGGGGTGACGCCCATGCCCGCGTAGACGACCCGCTCCAGCGGGAGCACCACGTCCCGCACGGGCCTGCGGCCCAGTTCGAGGGCGTCGCGCAACCGCTCCTGCGCACGGTCGTCGATGAGGCCGGCCTCGCTGGAGTCCGCGACGAGACGGGCCAGCTCGGTGTCCGAGAAGGTCGCCGCGACCTCGTCCTTCGTCTCGATCCGCATCAGCTTCAGCAGCGTGTTCGCGAACGCGTTGACCGTGAAGATCACCGGGCGCAGCGCACGCGACAGCGTCACCAGAGGCGGACCGAGCAGCAGGGCGCTGCGCACCGGCTCCGCGAGGGCGATGTTCTTCGGCACCATCTCGCCGAGCAGCATGTGGAGATAGGTGGCGAGCGCCAGGGCGATCACGAACGAGATCGCGTGGCCCGCGCCCTCCGGCACGCCCACCGCGTGGAACAGCGGCTCCAGCAGGTGCTCGATCGCGGGTTCCGCGACCACACCGAGCACCAGGGTGCACAGCGTGATGCCGAGCTGCGCGGCCGCCATCAGCGCGGACACGTGCTCCAGGCCCCACAGCACACTGCGGGCCCGGCGGTCGCCCTGTTCGGCGTACGGTTCGATCTGGCTGCGGCGTACGGAGATCAGGGCGAACTCGGCGCCCACGAAGAAGGCGTTGACGACCAGCGTCGCGAAGCCGATCAGCAGCTGGACGGCGGTCATCGGGTCTCCTCCTCGTGCTCCTCGGCGGTCGCGACCGGCGCGTGCAGGAGCACTCGCGCGGCCCGGCGCCCCGCCGCGTCCACCACATCGAGCCGCCAGCCGACGACCTCCACGGTGTCCCCGACGGCCGGTATGCGGCCCAGCTCGGTGGCGACGAGACCCGCGAGCGTCTCGTACGGTCCCTCGGGCGCCCGCAGGCCGACGCGGGCGAGCTGGTCGGTGCGGGCCGAGCCGTCGGCGGAGTACAGCTCGCGGCCGTTCTCGTCGGTGCCGACGGGCGCCAGGTCGGGTGTCTCGTGCGGGTCGTGCTCGTCGCGGACCTCGCCGACGACCTCCTCGACGATGTCCTCCAGGGTCACGACGCCGGCGGTCCCGCCGTACTCGTCGATGACGACGGCCATGGTGCGCTTGCCCGAGAGCCGGTCGAGGACCCGGTCGACGGTCAGCGACTCGGGGACGAACAGCGGCTCGCGCAGCAGTTCGGCGACGGAGGTGCGCAGCCGGCGCTCGGCGGGCACGGCCAGGACGTCCTTGATGTGCGCGGTGCCGATGACCGAGTCGAGGCTGCCGCGGTAGACGGGGAAGCGGGAAAGGCCGGTGGCCCGGGTCGCGTTCGCCACGTCCTCGCAGGTCGCCTGGGCGTCGAGGGCGATGACCTGCACGCGCGGGGTCATCACGTTCTCCGCGGTCAGGTCGGCCAGGTTGAGCGTGCGCACGAACAGCTCGGCGGTGTCCTCCTCCAGGGCGCCCTCCTTGGCCGAATGCCGGGCGAGGGCCGCGAGCTCCTGGGGGCCGCGCGCGGAGGCCAGCTCCTCGGCGGGCTCGATGCCGAAGAGCCGTACGAGACGGTTGGCGGTGTTGTTGAGGTGGGTGATGAACGGCCGGAACGCGGCGCTGAACCAGCGCTGCGGGTTCGCCACCTTCTTCGCCACCGGCAGCGGCGCGGAGATCGCCCAGTTCTTGGGCACCAGCTCGCCGACGACCATCAGTACGACGGTCGACAGGGCCGTACCGATGACGAGGGCCACGGAGCTCGACGCGGAGCCCGGCACGCCGACAGCCTCCAGCGGGCCCGCGATCAGCTTGGCGATGGACGGTTCGGCGAGCATGCCGACGACCAGGTTGGTGACGGTGATGCCGAGCTGTGCGCCGGAGAGCTGGAACGTCAGGTTCCGTACGGCCTTGAGGGCGCCCGCGGCGCCCCGTTCGCCGCGCTCCACGGCTCGTTCCAGCCGGCCCCGGTCGACCGTGGTCAGCGAGAACTCGGCGGCGACGAAGGCACCACAGATCAGCGAGAGCAGCACCGCCACCAGAAGGAGGAGCACTTCGGTCATCGGGTCACCTCCGTCCCATGGTCGGACAGGGGAGGGAGGAATGCGCGACATCGGGCGCCGGTGCCGCTGACACCGCGGGCGCCGGTGCCGGTACGACGTCGGGCGCCGGTGCTGGTACTGGGAGGCTCGCCCATGGGCGGACGCTCACAACCTTTCCGTAGAGGTCGACGGGTCCACCCATGGTAAAGGATCGGCAAAGGCATGTCGGTCCCCGTGGGAGGCGGTCAGTCCCCGAGCGGCTTCACCCATCGCCGCCACTTCTCCTCCGGCGCGTACCCGGCCGCTCGCCAGGCATGCTGGGCCGTCTCGTTGCGGACGAGCACCATCGCGTCCCCGCGTCGCCCGCCGAGCCGTAGGAACCGCTCCTCGGCGGCGGTGAGCAGCGCCGAACCGATGCCCCTGCGGCGGCGCCCGGGGTGCACCGCGAGCCGGTACAGATGGCATCGCCAGCCGTCGAAGCCGGCGACGACCGTGCCCACCAGCTCTCCGTCCAACTCGGCGAGGATCAGCGACTCGGGGTCGCGGGCCACCAGTCGCTCGACGCCGTCGCGGTCGTCACTGATGCTCGTGCCCTCGGCGGCCACCTTCCAGAAGGCGAGCACGGCGTCGAGGTCGTCGGGCGTTGCGGCCCGTATACGCAGGTCGGTCATGATCGGATCCCACCACGGGAGCCACGGGACGACCTGCAATTCCAGGATCCGGACGGAGCCGGACATGGGCCGCACGGGCGTGGGCCGGGGTTGGCCGGGGGCGGAGCGGAGCCGGGCGGAAGCCGCACGGGAGTCGGTCGGGCCTGCACGGAGCCGACCGGGAGGCGATCTGGACGGGCCGGGGCAGGGGCCACCGGGCGCGCCGACCCGGAGCGGCCGCCCAGCCTCGGTGCCGCCCGGCCTCGGGGCCGGCATGCCCGGCCTCGCGGCGGCCCGGCTTGGGGACCCGCCCGGCTCGGGGGCCGGCATGGCTCGGAGATCTGCCCGGCTTGGGGACCGCCCGGCTCGGGCCCACCCCGCTCGGGGCCCGCCCGGCTCGGAGACCGGTCGTCTCACCTACCCCGCAGTGCCTCGACCACCTTCGCGAAGGCCTCCATGTTCGGCTCCAGGACGGTCAGGTACGAGAAGCCGTACCGCTCCCGCTGCGCCAGGACCTGGTCGACGATCTCCTCCAGCGTCCCCACCAGGACCAACGGCAGCCGCAGGGCCTGCTCCTCGCTGAGGTTCGGCAGATGACCGAGCCACGGCCGCACGGCGGCGGCGCGATCGTCGGTCAGCTCGACGATCTGGATCAGCAGGTTGAGCTCGGCCGGTTCCTTGCGCCCGGCGGCGAACTCCTGGTACCGGCCGACCCGTTCGTCCAGCTCCTCGGCGGTCAGCGGTTCCAGCTTCCCGCCCCCGACCGCCCGCGCGCCGGTGAACGCCGCGATGTCCGCGTGTTCGGCGGTGGCGCGCAGCATCTGGTCACCGTTGGCGCCGATCAGCAGCGGCACCCGGGGCCGCTGCGCGGGGCGCGGCTGGTGGTCGGCGGAACCGAGGAGCCGGTCCACCTCCTCGACCGTGCGCAGCAGATGGTCCACCCGCTCGCCGGGCGACCCCCACGGCAGACCCGCCTTCTCGTGCTCGGCGGGCACGTATCCGGTGCCGAGCCCCAGCTCCAGCCGTCCGCCGGTCAGCGCGTCCGTGGTGGCGACCTCGCGGGCCAGCAGCGTCGGGTTCCAGAAGCCCGCGTTGAGCACGAAGGTGCCGAGCCGCGGCCGCTCGGTCGCCTCCGCCGCGGCCACCAGCGAGGGGAACGGGGCCGGCATGCCCAGATGGTCGGGGACCAGGATCACGTCATAGCCGAGCTGTTCGGCGCGGCGGCACTTCGCGCGCCACTCCCCGGCCGACGTGGGGCTGAGCAGGCTGACTCCGAAGCGGAACGGGCGCGGCATGAACTCTCCTCACTGGCAAGGGACTTGAGTCGGCACACCGCGAGTACATCACTCGTGCGCGATGGCCGCCAGCACGTTCATCCGGGACGCCCGCAGGGCCGGCAGCAGGGCCGCCACCACGCCCACGACCGCGGAGCCGATCACGACGGCGACGACCGTGCCCCACGGGATCGCCAGCGCCTTCATCCCCTGCAGTGCCAGCACCTGCTGCACACACACGCCCCAGACCAGCCCCAGCGCGAGCCCGAGGACGGCACCGAACACGGCGATCACCACCGACTCCAGCCGGATCATCCGCCGCAACTGCCGCCTGGCCAGCCCGATCGCGCGCAGCAGCCCGATCTCCCGGGTGCGCTCCACCACCGACAGGGCGAGGGTGTTGACCACGCCGAGCACGGCGATGACGATCGCGAGGCCCAGCAACGCGTAGACCAGATAGAGCAGTACGGCGATCTGGCCCCGCACCAGCTCCTTGTAGTCGGCCTGGTCGCGGACCTGCACCTGCGGATACGCCTCGAGCGTCCGCTCCAGGTTCGCGCGCAGCTCGTCGGCGTCCACGCCGGAACCCGTGTTCACGTACAGCGCAGAGTCCTGTCCGTCGGGCACCTGGGACTCGATGGTGCCCGTCCCGAAGAACAGCCCGCCCTGCATCCCGAAGCCGTCGGCGGTGTCCTGGTCGGTGAGCGCGGCCACCTTCAGCTCGGCGCTCTTCCCGGCGGGGAACCGCACCGGGATCGTGTCGCCGACGCTCACGTCGTGCTCCCGCGCGAACTCCACGTCCATGGCGATGGCACCGTCCGCGAGCGCGGCCGCGCTGTCACCCCGGGCGTAGGTCACGTTCGCGACCTCGTCGAGCCGCGCGTCGTAGGCCCCGGCGGTCGTCTCGATCCGTGTCCCGTCCGGCAGCCGGACCGCGACCGGGGTGAACCGCTGCCGTACGACGAGGCCGACGCCGTCGGTGGCGCGGACCTTGTCGGTGACCTCCTGCGGGAACGGCAGGAAGTTCTGGTTCTGGACGACGAAGTCGGCGCCGAGGGTCTTGTCGATCTCCTGGTCGAAGGACTTCGTCATCGACGCGCTCGCCACGGACATGCCGCCGACCAGCGCGATGCCCACCATCAACGCGGCGGCGGTGGCCCCGGTCCGGCGCGGGTTGCGCAGGGCGTTGCGCTGGCTCATCCGGCCCACGGAGCCGAACAACGCGGGGAACGCCCCGCCCAGGACGCGGATCACCGGCCGCACGAGGAGCGGTCCCGCGATGACCGTCGCGATGAGCGTGAGGACCACACCGAGGCCGAGCAGGGAGGCCGCCGACCCCGTGTCGGACGACACCGCGCACCCGGCCAGTGCGGCGGCACCCGCCGCCCCGACGACCGCGCCGACCACCGCGCGGACCTTCAGGGGCCGCCCGGCCCCGGCGATCTCGGCGTCCGCGAGCGCCGCCATCGGCGACACGGCCGACGCCCGGCGCGCCGGCAGATAGGCCGCCACGAAGGTCACGCCGAGCCCCACGACGTAGGCCGCGACGGGCGTTCCCACGCCGATCACCATCTCGGTCGACTTCAGGTTCATCCCGAAGGCGCCCATGAGCGCGATCAGTCCGAAGGCCAGTCCGATGCCCATGGCGAGACCGAGCGTCGACCCGACCAGGCCGAGCAGCGCCGCCTCGGTCAGCACCGACCGCCGCACCTGCCGCCGGTCGGCACCCATCGCGCGCAACAGGCCCAGCTCGCGGGTGCGTTGGGCGATCAGCATCGAGAAGGTGTTGACGATGAGGAACATCCCGACGAGCGTCGCGATGCCGGCGAAACCGAGCATCACGTATTTGATGACGTCGAGGAATCCGCCGAGCGACGCGGCGGCCGACTCGGCCTGCTCGTCTGCCGTCTCGTACTCGTACGCCGTCGGCCCCAGCGCGTCGGCGATCCGCCGTTTGAGCACGTCGTCGCTCACCCCCGGCCCGGCGGTCACCGAGATTTCGGTGGCGGCGTCGGGGTCGCCCAGCAGTTCGGTCTGCGCGACCTGGGTGTCGAGGAAGACGAGCGCGGAGCCGGGGTTGGTGGTGGTGAAGGTGGCGATGCCGACGACCTCCACCTCGAAGGAGCCCGGCCGGGCGAGGACCCTCAGGGTGTCGCCGATCCGCACGTCCTTGTTCTTCGCGGTGTCCGCGTCCAGCAGCGCCTGGCCGGGGCCCTCCGGCGCGTGCCCGCTCGTCAGCTTCACGGGGCTGCGGTCGCTGGGGTGCCAGTCGGTGGCGATGGTCGGGGCGCCCGTAGTCGGTCCCACCGACTGGTTCTCGCTGTCGACGACCGTGACGTTCTCCACGGACACGTCGATGTAGGCGTCCGCGACGCCGTCGATGCCCGCGATCCGCTCGGCGAGCGAGGCGGGCACCGTCTCCTGCGCCCCGGTGGGCAGCTGGCCCTCCAGCCCGTCGTCCTTGGGGCCCACGGTCACATCGGCCGAGGTGGAGGCGAAGAGCCGGTCGAAGGTGCGGGTGACCGTGTCCGAGAAGATCAGGCTGCCCGCGACGAACGCCACGGACAGGATCACCGCGAGTGCCGAGAGCAGCAGCCGCCCCTTGTGCGCCAGGAAACTCCGCAGGGTCGCCTTGAGCACGGTCTCAGTCCTTGTCGGCGTCGATGGGCCCAGCGGTCCCGGTGGCCTCGGTGACCGGGGCGGCCCCGGCCGCCGGGGCCGCCCGGACGGTGTCGAAGCGCTTCATGCGCTCCAGGACCGCCTCGGCGGAGGGACGCTCCATGCGGTCCACGATCCGCCCGTCCGCGAGGAAGAGCACCAGGTCGGAGTGGGCGGCGGCGCCCGGGTCGTGGGTGACCATGACGACCGTCTGCCCCAGCTGGTCCACCGCCTCGCGCAGGAAGCCGAGCACTTCGAGCCCGGCGCGGGAGTCGAGGTTGCCGGTGGGCTCGTCCGCGAAGATCAGCTCGGGCCGGGAGGCGAGCGCGCGGGCGCAGGCGACGCGCTGCTGCTGGCCGCCGGAGAGCTGGGCGGGCCGGTGCTTCAGCCGGTCGCGCAGTCCGAGGGTGTCGATGACCTGGGTCAGCCACTTCTCGTCGGGCTTCTTGCCCGCGATGTCCATGGGCAGGGTGATGTTCTCGGCCGCGTTCAGTGTGGGGATCAGGTTGAAGGACTGGAACATGAAGCCGATCCGGTCCCGGCGCAACCGGGTCAGGTCGCGCTCCCTGAGTCCGGTGATCTCTGTGTCCCCGAGCCACACCTGTCCGGCCGAGACGGTGTCGAGTCCGGCCAGGCAGTGCATCAACGTGGACTTGCCCGAGCCCGAGGGGCCCATCACGGCGGTGAAGCGGCCGCGCGCGATGTCCACGTCGACCGCGTCGAGGGCGAGGACCGCCGTCTCGCCCGAACCGTACGCCTTCGTCAGGCCCCGGGCACGGGCGGCGATGCCGTCCGCTTCCGCGCGGCCGAGGGGGTGCTCAGCGGCAGCAGTGGACAAAGCGGCCTCCAGGCTCGAACCAGTTCGAATTCCGGGCGTTCTCGGCCGAGCCTAGTGTGACCCAGGGCACAGCCGAAATCCCCCCGAGGGGCGAGGCCGTCTCCGTCGCAGGTCGGGTTTCCGTGATCAATGTAAGGGGCACTCATCGGGTGCCCTCGGGTCGGTTCCGGGCCAAGGCGCCCTTGCCTCCACTAGCACTCCGGCGCTAGCGTCGAACCATGGCCAAGACCCAGCTGAACGTGCGGGTGGACGAGGACACGGCCCGAGCCGCCCGAGAGCGAGCCCTGGAGCGCGGGATGAGTGTGAACCGGTACATCGAGGAACTGGTCAGGCAGGACACCGGCGAGGCGGGGCACACCTTCGTCGAGTCCGCCGCCGACTTCATGAAGCAGTACGAGGCGGTCTTCGCCGAGGAGTTCGGCACCGAGCCCGAGAACGGGCGCGAGGGACGTCACTGATCCCTTGAGTCAGCTTCGCATCGACCTCGCCTGGCTCCTGATGGTCGCCGAACGCAAGACGCCCGGCGATCCCCAGGTCACCGACTGGGGCGCGCTCGTCGCGGCCGTCGCCCGGCACGAGGCCCAGATCTTCGACGTCGCCGTCTACGACACCCCGCACGCCCGCGCCGCCGCCCTCCTCCAACTCCTCCTGCACGTACCGGCGTTGGAACGCTCCAACGCGCTGTTCGCCTCCGCCGTCGCCTACGGCTACCTGGTGGCCAGCGGCGTCAAGGTCGTCACCTCCGCCGAGCAGGTGCGCGAACTGGCCAGACTCGTCAAGAGCGGCGAGGCCGGCCTGCACGACATCACGCGGGAGCTGCGCCAGTGGAGCCAGTGACGCCCGGCCGCCGCGCCCGGCCCAGCACGCAGTAGGAGCTGGGCAACCGCGGCCCCTGCTCGGGCACCAGGACCTCCCGGACCGCCCCCAACTCGAACCCGGCGGCCCGCAGTGCGTCGACCGGGTCACGGGAGACGTGGCAGCCGCCGAACAGCAACGGCCACACCGAGCCGTCCAGTGCCCGCTGGGCCGTCCGCATGGCCCGGCCACCGCCCCGGCCGTGCTCGAAGAACCGCAGCTCACCACCGGGACGCAACACCCGGCGGACCTCGCTCAGCGAGCGCCGTACGTCCCGCACACTGCACAGCACCAGGGACACGACGGCCGCGTCGAACGCCTCGCTCTTGACCGGCAGCGCCTCCGCCGCGCCCGGCACCACGTCCACCGGTACCTCGGCGCGCAGGGCGGCCTCCAGGGCCAACCGCCGCAGCGAGTGCTCGGGTTCGATCGCCACCACCTCGGAGACGGCGGCGGGGTAGCGGGGGAAGTTCAGGCCGTTGCCGGCCCCGATCTCGATGACACGGCCTGACAGCCCGGCGAGCAACTCCTCACGCAGCGGGCCGATCCTCGGCTCCGCCGACACGCTCAGTCTGGCGTAGAAACGGGCGAAGAGGGGGTGGTGCACGGCGTCCTTCGCGGCACGGGCGCGGACCATGGGAACCTCCCGAAGGGGGCGGCGGATACCGCGATTGTCCCCCGGGAAGCACCGGCTCACCCGTCGCACGGCCGTGGGGAACGACTGTGCGACGGGTGGGGTGGGGCGCCGGGTGCCGCGTCAGGCGATGAAGTTGCGGACCTGCTCGTACACGCCGTGGTCGTTGTTCATCTCGTTGTGCGAGACACAGCCGACCTCGACGTTCGTCGCACCGCTGAGGATCGCGGTGGTGTCCGGGGTGAGCGCGTCGTCGCAGTTCGACCAGTAGCTGGCGTAGGACACGCTGCCCGGCGTCTCGTCACCGGAGTTGAGCGCGGTCAGGAACGAGCTGCCGGTGTACATCTCGCCACAGGACGTGTAGAGCCAGCGACACCAACCGGCGACGGTCGTCCCGTGGTTCACCCCGGCCGTGGAGACGAAGTCGTCCACGTACGAGGTCCCGCCGAGGTTCTTCAGGTAGTAGCGGGAGCTGAGCGCCCCCATGGAGTGCACCACCACGTCGACCTTCGCGGCACCCGTCGAGGCGCGCACACTGTCGATCTTGGTCTTCAGCTGTGCCGCCGTGGTGGCGTTCGACTGGCCCCAGTCGTAGGACCAGGAGTACAGCTCCGAGGACGTGTAGCCGTCCGCCTTGAAGTACGCGATCCAGTCGTCCCAGCTGCTGGACGAACTGCTCAGTCCGTGTACGAAGACGACCGGGTTGTGGGTGGCGGCCTGGGCGGAGGACGCCGAGAAGGAGAGCGACAGAAGGAGCGTGCTGGTCACGGTCGCGAGGGCCGTGGCGATACGGCGCATGCGGCGATGCATGGTGCCTCCTGAAACGGGTGGGGTTCGTCAGGAGTGTCAGCGGGGTCTACGCGCGCCGCATCGGCGAAATCGCCGGTCTTTACTGGCCGGTTAACCCGCAAGTAACGTGATGGGCGTGGTGACTCCGGTGAACCCCCCACAACTTCCGCATCGCTCGCCACCGCCCCCCATGAACGCGTGGCCGAGCCCGGACGCAGCGTCGGCCGCCGTGCCCACGCTGTCCGAAGGCGTGCGTGTACGCCTGCTGCACGCCGCCCACGGCGACCCGCGGGCCGCCGCGGAACTCGCCGCGGCCCTCACCCCCCGCCAGCTCACGGGCCTCGACCCGCTCCCCGCCGAGCCCCTCGCACTGGCCCCCACCCTCCTGCGAACCCACCGGCGGGACGTACGGGCCCTGCCCGACGACACCCGCTTCCTGCTGCTCCTCGCCGCCGCCGACCAGTACCCGGTGGCGACGCACGCCTACGCGCGCGCCGTCACCGCCGCCCGCCTCGACACCCGGCCGCTCGACACGGCGGAGGCGGCCGGCCTCGCGCACACCACCGCCCAGGGCATCGTCTTCCGGGACGCCTGGACCCGGATCGCCGTGTACGAGTCCGCGTCCACGGCCGACCGGCGCGAGGCCCACCGCCTCCTCGCCGCCGTCCTCAGCGGCGAGGGCGAGCGACCCGGCCGGTCCTGGCACCGGGCCGCCGCCGCCCTCGGCCCGAGCCGCCGCCTCGCCGCCGAACTCCGTCTCGCGTCACGGGTGGCACGTGCCATCGGCGACCCGGCCCTCGCGTCCGCCCTCGCCGAACGCGCCGCCGGCCTCACCCCCGAACCGGCCGAACGCGCGCCCCTGCTCGCCCGGGCCGCCGCCGAGGCCTGGCAGTCCGGCGACGGCGACCGGGCCCGCCGTCTCGTCGCCGCCACCGACGACGACGCCCTCGCGGGACTGCTCGCCCTGCGCGCCGGCAACGCCGCCGAGGCGTTCGACGCCCTGCTCACCGCCACCGTCCGGCACGTCGGCGACCACACCTCGGACCACGCCTCCCATCTGCTGGCACGAGCCACCGAGGCCGCCATCTACACCGGGGACCTCCGCCGCTGCCGCGAGGCCGCCGCCGTCGCCGACGGGCTCGGCATCCTGCCGCCCAGCACCCTCGGCGCCCTCGCCGCCGCGTTCGAGGGACGCTACGACGACGCCCGCGACGTCCTCGAAGCCGCCGCCGGACGCTGCGGTCCCGGCGGCGACCCCACCCGGCTCATCCACTCCGGGATCGCCGCCCTCCTCCTCGGCGACCACACCCGCGCCTTCACCGCCACCGCCCGCGCCGCCGCCTCCGCGCGGGCCGGCGGCGAGACGGCGACCGTGCCGCAGGCCATGGAGTTCCGGGCCTACGCCGAGTTCTGGACCGGCCGCCCCAAAGCCGCCGAGGCCGCCGCCGTGGACGCCCTGCGCCAGGCGTACGCCACCGGGCAGGACAACGGGGCCTGCCATCTCCAGGCCGCCCTCGCGATGTTCGCCGCCATCACCGGCGACGAACAGGTCTGCCGGGAGCGCGCCGAGTCCGCCCGCGGCCACGCCCTGGAACGCGGCCTCGGACTGCCCGCCGCGCTCGCCATGTTCGCCCTCGCCTTCCTCGACCTGAGCACCGGCCGCTACGCCGCCTCGGCCGCCCGGCTGCGCGCCCTCGCCGGGTTCGGCCCCGGGCACGGGCACCGGGCCATCCGGCACCTCGCCACCCCGCACTACGTCGAGGCCGCCGTCCGTACCGGCGACACCCGGGTGGCCGTCGCCGCGCACGCCGACTACGACCGCTGGGCCCGCACCGTCCGCAGCGCCGACGACCTCGCGCTCAGCGCCCGCTGCCGGGCCCTCCTCGCCACCGGCGAGGAGGCCGTCGAGCACTACCGCGCCGCCCTCGACCTGCACGCCTCCGGCACCCGTGACTTCGAACGCGCCCGTACGGAACTGCTGTTCGGCAGCGCCCTGCGGCGGCTCCGCAACCGCACCGAGGCCCGCGACCGGCTGCACAGCGCCCTGGAGGCCTTCGACCACTTCGGCTCCCCGCACTGCGCGTCCCAGGCCCGCGCGGAACTCCGTGCCCTGGGCGAGCGCGCCACCGCCGCACCCGCCGCCGAGGCCCTGGCGACCCGACTCACCGCCCAGCAGCTGATGATCGCGCGCATGGCGGCGGAGGGGGCGACCAACCGGGAGATCGCCTCGCGGCTGCTCCTGAGCCCGCGCACGATCGACCACCATCTGCGGGGCGTGTTCTCCCGGTTGGGCATCAGATCGAGAATCGAGCTGGTGAGGCTGCTGGGGGAGACGGAGAGCTGAGAGCGGCGGCGCGCCCCCTCAGGGGCGCGGGAAACTGCGCGACCAGCCACGACGTACCCGCAGCGGACCGCAGCGGCACCCCTACGGCGCGGCTTCGGCCGCACTGAAGGAAGCGGCGTCCCACACTCCACCGAGCGCCGGCGCCAGCCAACCCCCGGCCGCCGCCCGGAAGGCGGCCGGGGGCAACGCCCCGGCCCCCGCGGGCACCGCCCCCACCAGTGGGGCATCCGCGACCACCGGCAGATCAGCGAGATTGCACCGCGACGCCAGATCCGGGACCTCGGGCCAGCTGCCGATCACGACACCCGCCGACTCCACTTCCCGTGCGGCGAGTTCGCGTGCCGTCAGCTCGGTCGTGTTCAACGTACCCAGTCCGGCCGAGGCGACCAGCAGGACCGGCGCCCCCAGCAGCCGGGCCGTGTCCGCCAGCGTGCCGCCCGCCTCGTCGAACCGGACGAGGAGGCCGCCCGCGCCCTCCACCAGTACCAGGTCGTGGTCGACCGCCAGCTTCGCCGCCGCCTCGGCCACGTCCTCGGGGTGCACCGCGGGAAGCCCGGCGCGCCGGGCGGCGGTCGCGGGGGCCAACGGCTCCGGATAGCGGGCGAGTTCGCGTACCGTCACGGTGCCCGCGAGCCGGGCCACCTCGTCCGCGTCACCGCGCTCGTCCGGACGTACGCCGGTCTGCGCGGGCTTGAGGACGGCCACGGACCGGCCGGACGCCAGGGCCACCGCCGCGACGGCCGCCGTGGTGACCGTCTTGCCGACCTCCGTACCCGTCCCCGTGACCACCAGGACCGTCATGTCATCCCTCTCCGTCATCCCGCCCTCGCCGCCGCGCACACCGCGCGCGCGATCCGCGCCACGTCCTCGTCGCCGGTGACGTACGGCGGCATCGTGTAGACGAGATCCCGGAACGGCCGCAGCCACACGCCCTCGCGCACCGCCGCCGCCGTGGCGGCCGCCATGTCCACCGGGTGGTCTAGCTGGACGACCCCGATCGCGCCGAGGACACGGACGTCCCTCACCCCCGGCAGTTCACGCGCGGGCGCCAGCCCGTCCCGCAGCCCCGTCTCGATCCGTTTGACCTCCGCGAGCCAGTCCTGACCCAGCAGCAGCTCGATCGAGGCACAGGCGACGGCAGCCGCCAGCGGGTTGCCCATGAAGGTGGGCCCGTGGGCCAGCACCGGCACCTCGCCCCGCGAGATCCCGTCGGCCACCCTGGCTGTGCAAAGGGCCGCCGCCAGGGTCAGATAACCGCCGGTCAGCGCCTTGCCGACACACATCACATCCGGCGTCACCGCCGCGTGGTCGGCCGCGAACAGCGCTCCCGTACGCCCGAACCCGGTGGCGATCTCGTCGAACACCAGCAGCACGTCGTGCGCGTCGCACGCCTCGCGCAGCACCCGTAGATACGCGGGGGAGTGGAAGCGCATCCCGCCCGCCCCCTGCACCACAGGCTCCACGATCACGGCCGCCAGCTCGCCGGCGTGCCGCTCGATCGCCGCGCGCAGTGACTGCGCGTACTCCTCGTCGAACTCGGTCGGCGGCGGGTCCACGAACACCTGCCGGGGCAGGACGCCCTGCCACAGCTCGTGCATCCCGCCCTCGGGGTCGCACACCGACATGGGCTGCCAGGTGTCGCCGTGGTAGCCGCCGCGCCAGGTCAGCAGCCGCCGCTTGTCGGGGCGGCCGAGCGAGCGCCAGTACTGCAGGCACATCTTGACCGCGACCTCGACGGACACCGACCCCGAGTCGGCGAGGAACACATGCTCCAGACCGTCGGGCGACAGGTCGACGAGGTGCTTCGCCAGCCGCACGGCGGGCTCATGGGTGAGCCCGCCGAACATGACGTGGCTCATCCGGCCGAGCTGCTCGCGCGCCGCCTCGTTCAGGACGGGGTGGTTGTAGCCGTGGATCGCCGACCACCATGACGACATGCCGTCGACCAGCTCGCCCGAACCGTCCGCGAGTCTCAGCCGGACCCCGCTCGCCGACTCCACGACGAGCGGTTCCTGACGGCCCGGCATGGGCCCGTACGGGTGCCACACATGCCGCCGGTCGAGCCCCAGCAGCTCCGGCACGCTCAGTCCGGGCAACCCGGACACGCTCGGACCGGGCAGCTCAGGCATTGGGCGCGAGGTCGGTTCCGGCGCCCCGGCGGCGTACGGCCACCAGATCCGTACGAGCCTCGCCGACCGGGGTCGCGGCGGCCGGGGCCGGGGCCCGGTCGGCGGAACCGCACACCCCACCCCCCGCGTGCGACCCGCAACCCGCGCCCGCGCCGGCGCCCTCCTCCGCGTGCGATCCACAGCCGCCCCCGGCGTGCGACCCGCACCCGGCGCTCTCCGCGGACCCGCAGCCCTCACCGGCGGCCGCGGTCCCCCGGTGCCGCGGCAGCGTCACCTGGTCGGTGCCCTCCACCTCGAACCCGGCGTCCGCGATCATCTCCAGGTCGGCCTTGCCCGCCTGGCCCTCACTGGTGAGGTAGTCGCCGAGGAAGATCGAGTTGGCCAGGTGCAGGGCGAGCGGCTGCATCGTGCGCAGATGGACCTCGCGGCCGCCCGCGATCCGCACCTCGATGTCCGGGCAGACGAACCGCACCATCGCCAGGATCCGCAGACAGCGCTGCGGGGTCAGGTTCCACTCCTTGGCCAGCGGGGTGCCCTCGAACGGGATCAGGAAGTTCACCGGCACGGAGTCCGGGTCCAGTTCGCGCAGCGAGAAGACCACGTCGACCAGGTCCTCGTCGCTCTCGCCCATGCCCGCGATCAGCCCCGAGCAGGCCGACAGACCGGCCGCGTGCGCCTTCTGGACCGTGTCCACCCGGTCGGCGTACGTGTGCGTCGTCGTGATCTCGCCGTACGTCGCCTCGGACGTGTTCAGGTTGTGGTTGTAGGCGTCGGCGCCCGCCTCCCGCAGACGTTCCGCCTGGCCGTCGGAGAGCAGACCGAGACAGGCGCACACCTCGACGCCCTCGTTGCCGTCCTTGATCGCCTTGATGGTGTCGGAGACCCGGTCCACGTCCCGGTCGGTCGGGCCGCGCCCGGACGCCACCAGGCAGACCCGCTTGGCGCCGCCCGCGAGCCCGGCCACGGCTGCCTCGGAGGCCTCATGCGGCTTGAGCCAGGTGTACTTGAGGATGCCGGCGGTCGAGCCGAGCCGCTGCGAGCAGTAGGAACAGTCCTCGGGGCACAGGCCCGACTTGAGGTTGACCAGGTAGTTCAGTTTCACCCGGCGCCCGAACCAGTGCCGGCGTACCTTCCCGGCCGCGGCCACCACGTCCAACAGCTCGTCGTCGGAGGTGCCCAGAACGGCGAGCGCCTCGGCACGGCTCAGCGGCTCTCGCCGGAGCCCCTTGTCCACCAGCGTGTTCAGCAGGTCCATGAGAGCCGATCCTGTCCTACGGGACCGCTCCCGGCCAAGGAGGCTTCGGACAACAGAGTGGGATCGACGTGTGGGTATTGCCACATCGTGGGCGGCTGGTCCGGCCGTTAGTGTCTGTGCACTGCCTACAAAAGCCCCCGCCGAGCCGTCCACGACGGCCCGGTGCTGCGGGCCGCACATCAAACCGGAGGACCCATGGCGTTCGGCTGGATCGACGAGCAGGCCTCGGCGCGCCGCCGGGCCGGGCTGGTGCGCACCCTGCGCCCCCGCCCCGCCGACTCGCCGCTCCTCGACCTCGCGAGCAACGACTACCTGGGTCTGTCCCGGCACCCCGAGATCACCGAGGGCGCCGCCGAGGCCGCGCGCCGCTGGGGCGCCGGCGCCACCGGCTCCCGGCTCGTCACCGGCACCACCGAGCTGCACGGCGAGCTGGAGCGGGAACTCGCCGACTTCTGCGGTTTCGAGGCCGCCCTCGTCTTCTCCTCCGGCTACGCGGCCAACCTCGCCGCCGTCACCGCGCTCGCCCCGCACGGCTCCCTGATCGTCTCGGACGCGGGCAACCACGCCTCCCTCATCGACGGCTGCCGGCTGGCCCGGGGCACCGCCCAGGTCGTGGCCCACGCCGACCCGGAGGCGGTCCGCAAGGCTCTCGCCACGGGCGGCGGGGCACCTGCCGTCGCCGTCTCCGACACGGTGTTCTCCGTGGACGGCGACGCCGCCCCGCTGACCGGACTGGCCGCCGCCTGCCGTGAGTTCGGCGCCGGGCTCGTGGTGGACGACGCGCACGGCCTCGGTGTCCTCGGCGACGGCGGCCGGGGCGCGCCCTACGCGGCGGGGCTCGCGGGCGCCCCCGACGTGGTCGTGACGGTCACGCTGTCGAAGTCGCTGGGCAGCCAGGGCGGTGCGGTGCTCGGGCCCGCGAAGGTCATCGACCACCTGGTCAACGCGGCCCGGACGTTCATCTTCGACACGGGCCTCGCCCCCGCGGCGACCGGAGCGGCGCTCGCCGCGCTCCGGCTGCTGCGCCGTGAGCCGGAGCGCGCCGCACGGGCCCGCGAGGTGGCGCGGGAGCTGCACACACGGCTGACGGCGTCGGGCCATGAAGCGGTGCGGCCCGACGCCGCCGTGGTCTCCGTACGCGCGCCGTCGCCGGATCAGGCGGTGCGGTGGGCGGCGGACTGCCGGGCGGCGGGTCTCGCCGTCGGTTGTTTCCGTCCACCGTCCGTACCGGACGGCGTTTCGCGGCTGCGGCTGACCGCCCGCGCGGATCTCACGCGGGAGCAGATCGACCGAGCCGTGGGGATCATCGGCGATACGCGGCCGTGAGTCGGCGTCAGGGCCGAGCGTCGCCGTAAGCGGAAGTACGAACGCTGTCGGTGGTGGTCACCGAAGCGTGGTGATGAATCCCTCCCAGGCGTCGGGTTCGAACAGCAGGGCGGGCCCCGCCGTGTTCTTCGAATCGCGTACGGCCACCAGGCC
This sequence comes from Streptomyces sp. 11x1, assembly GCF_032598905.1. NCBI lineage: Bacteria > Bacillati > Actinomycetota > Actinomycetes > Kitasatosporales > Streptomycetaceae > Streptomyces > Streptomyces sp. 11x1. The sequence goes on from NZ_CP122458.1 coordinate 9,292,574, forward strand.
GGCCCAGCGGCCGGACGCGGGACGGGCCGTCTCCACGCAGTTGTTCATTCCGGTGCTGCGACTGCTGCGCAGCCATCGCACTCCGCGTAGTTCGGTACTGGTGGGTACGTTCCGAGGCAGTGCGGACATGGTGCCTCCTTACGTGCCGGCGGCTAGCCCGGCGATGTAATCCAACGAGTCCTCGGGCGAAAGGGCGTGGATCTGAAGGGCGTTGAAGGCCTCGACATACGCCTTGAGGTCTTCTTTCCGTTCGAGGTAGAGGCTACTCGTCAAGTGGTCGAGAACAACCACGTCCAGATCGGATGTGCTCCGAAATGAGAAAATTACGAAAGGGCCCGTGACGCCGATGTGCGCCCCGGCAGTGAACGGGAGCACCTGCAGTCGCACCTGGGGAAGGCGGGCCGCCTCGACCAGCCGGCCCAGCTGCCGGGCCATGATCTCGGCCCCGCCCACCTCACGTCGGAGAACGCCCTCGTCGAGCACGGCGCTCAGCTTCAGCGCCGGGTTCCCCCGCAGTACTTCCTGCCGCGCGAGCCGCACTTCCACGAGCGCGTCGAGTTTGTCGTCTTCCAGCCCCTCCACCGCGGCCCGGGTCACCGCCCGCGCGTACTCGGGAATCTGCAGCAGGCCGGGCACCACCGAGGTCTCCAGCGTCCGCATCCCCCCGGCCTGCGACTCCAGGCTGATGAAGTCCCGGTACGTCGGCGGTAGTACGCCCCGGTACGCGTGCCACCAGTTGTGCCGCCCGCCGCCGTCCTCGGAGCCCGCCAGCGCCAGGAGCAGCTCCCGTAATTCGGCGTCGCAGACCCCGTACACGTCCAGCAGCTTGCGTACGTCCGCGGGCTTCACCCCGCTCGCGCCCGTCTCGATCCGGCTCACCTTGGACTGGTGCCAGCCCACGCGGTGGGCCGCCTCGATGCTGGTGAGCGCGGAACGGGTGCGCAGGACACGCAACTCGGCACCGAGCCTGCGGCGGCGCACCGCCGGACCGTACTGCATGGGATTCTCCTTCCGCCCGGCGCGCGAAGTCGGGGTGACGACAGAGGATGGACGAAACCCCCACCGAAATACGGTCGGCCGTCGGATAGTTCACCGCTTCGAGCGACAGATATATGCATATCTTGGTGGATCGCCACCCGAGACAGCCCAGGTAGTGGCAGTCTGGCGCGAAGCACCAGTCCGGGACCGTAGTCGAGCCATCCGCTCCCTGTCTGACATCCGGTCCCGTGGGAAAGGGACGCCTCGCCATGGCAGATCACCTGGAAGCATCCGTCACTCTGCCGAGCGATCCCGCCTCGGTGTCCACGGCCCGGAACTACGTCGCCGGCGTGCTCGCCGAATGGGGTCTGCCGGGCGACACCGACATCGCGGACACCGTGCGCCTGATCGTGTCCGAGCTCGCCACCAACGCCGTCCAGCACACCCGCGGTCAGTCGCCCACCTTCACCGTGGACATCGCCCTCGACCGGGACGAGCAGCTGTGCATCGGCGTCACCGACAGCCATCCACGCTTTCCGAAACGGCTGCCGGCCGCCGTCCAGCAGGACAACGGCCGGGGCATGGTCATCATCCGCTGGCTGACCGCCGAGTGCGGGGGCAGGCTCAGCGTCAGACCCACCCGGGAGGGCGGCAAGACGGTGGCGATCGAACTGCCCTGGACGGTCCCGGCGCAGCCGCTCAGCGCAGGCGGTCCGCAGGAGACGTGACGGCGTCCCGGTCCGTTTCCGGGCTCGTGACCGTATCCGTGCTGGTGCCCGGGCCCTGAGGTGTCGTCGACGGCGGCGCGGGTGCGCGCGTGGTCGGAATCGAGCCGTAGCGGTCCGAGACTCGGCTCACCAGCTTCGGGAGGACGGCCCACAGGCTCAGGCACACGAGGAAGGTGCCGGCCCCGGCGGTGATCCCGGCCTTCCGGCCGAGCGTCACGTCCACGACGAGCAGGACCGATCCGGTGAAGGCCGGCATCAGCACGATCAGGCCCGCGGTGGCCAGCCTCGAAGAGACCTGGACGATGACGGGCTTGGCGTTCTGCTGGAAGAGCGAGCGGTGCAGGGCGGCCGGGGCGGTGAAGAGCGTCGCCGCGAGGACCGAGAGCAGCAGGGTGGTGACGTACGTGGCGCGCTGGACGGAGTCCAGGTCCGGAAAGCGCGGGGTGAAGGCCAACGTCAGCAGGAACGCGAAGAGGATCTGCACCCCGGTCTGGGTGACGCGCAACTCCTGCAGCAGCTCGGAGAAATTGCGGTCGGCGCGTTCGAGCGGGGTCTCGTTGCGTGCGGGGCGGGTGCGTTGGTCGGCCATGGTCGAACGGGTATCCAAAACCGCCGGTCGCACGCCCGTCCGGGGCGGCAGAGCTCTCCGCCGCCCCGGACGGTGGGTCAGCGGACCCGGCCGTACCAGACGTTCTTCGTCCACAGCTTCTGCAGCCGGACGACGTCACCCGTCTTCGGCGAGTGCCAGATCTTTCCCTTCCCCGCGTAGATACCGACGTGGTAGACGTTCGAGCCCGAGTGGAAGAAGACGAGGTCTCCGAGCTTGCGGCTGCTCGCGGAGATGTGCTTCGTCTTGTTGTACTGCTGCTGAGCAGTGCGGGGCAGCTTCTTGCCCGCCTTCTTGAACGAGTAGAGCGTCAGCCCTGAGCAGTCGAACCTGCTCGGGCCCGTGGCGCCGTACTTGTAAGGGGAGCCCTTCTTGGAAGCCGCGACCTTCAGTGCCTTCGACGCCACCGTGGCGGCCTCGGCGCCGGATGCGGCGCCCGGGACCACGATGCTGCCGCTGACAGCGGCGATGGTCAGAGCCGAGGCCGTGCCGGCCCGGGTCAACAGCGACGGGACACGATTCAGCGCAGTCATGCGCAACCCTTCGTCAGCCGCCTGTGAAGGATGACCTGTCGGATTCGGGCTGGCGAAGTTGCCCGGCCGCTGACGCGGCTTCACCCCAAGGGCTGCTCGGCCCGGTCATGGCTTGACCGTTCCGGCGACCCGTCGTGCTTGGGTCCTCCACTCCTGCCGATGCACTTCTGTCGACCGGTCATCCGGGTAGCGGCAGGACTCGGCGTCCACCCGGATCGCCCCGCCGCTGCGGCGGGGGCTTGTCGTCAGGAAGGGATCTTGGCGTACGGACGTCCGAAAATCCCAACGGAACCGTGGATTTGTGGTCTTACTCACCACTCGCCCGTTCGGGTGGACAGACCCTTTTCAGCTGTTGTGTCCAAGCGGTCGGGGAGGTCCGCACCAGCACCGGAATGGCATATTCCGGCACGGTACCAGGCATGTTGCGCAACTTCACAGGTCCTCGCGACGTATGGGCCGATGGGTCGATAGCGGTAGGCCGTCCGGACGGCGCGAAACCTGGACCGGACGCTCCGTCAGTAGTACGGCGAGCGCTCCGGGATCGGTTCAGGCGCGTCACCAACCTCTCGGGTCAACACACCTAGGCGGGTGAGTCCTCCGGCTCCGGCGGCAGCGTCACCCGCCCCGCCCGCCGCTCGCCGGCCATGACCCGCAGGGCTCGCGCGAGCGTCGGGGCGTGCACCTCGTGCTCTCCACGCCTGTGCATCAGTTCGAGCGCGTCGCGCAGGGCGGTCGCCTTGGCGACGAGAGCCTGCGCCGCGCGCAACCCGTGGTAGGTGTCGCCCGGTCGGGCCGGATTGATCCGGCCGAGCAGATCGACCGCATCCAGGTATCGGTCGATCAGCTCGGCCTCGGCGCGCGTGAGCGCGGGCAACGGCGGTAGTTCCGGCGGGAGCATCGACGGCTCACCTCGCGCCGCGGAGCGCACGCGAGGCCCTGTGGCTCGGGATTACCCGATCGGCCAGGCCGTACTCCACCGCCGCCTCCGCGTCGAGGAAGGTGTCCCGCTCGATGTCGGCGCTGATCCGCTCCGGGCTCCGGCCCGTGTGCCGGACGAGCATCTTCTCCAGCTTCCGGCGGTTGCGCGTCAACTCCTCGGCCTGGATCGCCAGATCACTGGCCTGCCCCTCGATCCGGTCGGCCACCGCCGGCTGGTGGATCAGCACGCGCGCGCCGGGCAGCACGAACCGCTTGCCCGGCGTGCCCGCCGCGAGCAGCACCGCGGCGGCCGAACCCGCCTGCCCCAGACAGACGGTCTCCACGTCGCAGGTGACGAAGCGGATGGTGTCGTAGAGCGCCGTCATCGCGCTGAACGAGCCGCCGGGCGAGTTGATGTACAGCGAGATGTCGCGGTCCGGCGACTGGTGTTCGAGGTGCATGAACTGCGCCATCACGTCGTTCGCCGAGGTGTCGTCGATCTGCGTCCCGAGGAACACGATCCGTTCTTCCAACAACTTGGCGTACGGATCCATCGTTCGGTGACCCGCACTGGTGCGCTCGGTGAACTCGGGCAGCACATGACGGGCCGACGGCCGGTTCGCGGGCACGCGGTTCGCTGGCATGGGACGCGCCTCCTCTGATCGATTTCTGTAAAAAATGTACAGGACGTACGTACCGGAGAGGAGGGGTTTTGGTCGGCCGGAGCGGGATCCCGTACTCGGGGCGGCGCAAGGCCCCCGGTCTAAGCTGGACTGCATGGCCTACGAGATTCCGGTGACGCAAGCCAGGGCTGAGCTCGCCGATCTGATCAACCGCGTGGTCTACGGCGGCGAGCGCGTCGTCGTGACGCGGCACGGCAAGCCCCTCGTCGCCCTGGTCTCCGCGGCGGACCTGGAGCAGCTCGAAGCCCTCCAGGAGCCCACCGACGAGCCGGTGATCAGTGCCGTCTCCCGAGTACGCGAGGTAGCGCCGACGGCGCCGGAACAACAGCGCTTCGGCATCGCGGCCGAGCACCGGGGGCCGGGGGCTTCGTAGGACTCCTGGCACGAGCGGTGGGCTGGGCCCGGGTGGCGGTCGCTTCCCGTGTAGACGCGGGAGACCGGCAACCGAAAGGCCGTGCGCCCCCGTCCGCTACAGCGGGGGTGCACGGCCGGTGTGGAAGAGCGGTCGCCGGGCTCAGTGGGCCGGGGTCGGCTTCGGGGCGGTCCGCTCGGCGGGGCGGGTGCTGCGCTCGCGCAGGCCGGCCAGGAGGATCGCCGTCAGACCGAGGGCGGCCCACGCGGTCAGCACCAAGGTCGGGGTCAGGGCACCGGCGCCGTCGAAGAAGGACACCGACCTGAGGAGCGACGCCCCGGCGCCGGGCGGGAGGAGCTGACCGAGGGCGCCCGCAGGCTCCGGGAGCATCTGGGGTGCGGAGGAGGCGCCCGCGAACGGGTTGCCGAGGAACACGATCAGCAGGGCGCCCAGACCGAGGCCCGCCCTGCCCAGCAGCGCGGCGAGTCCGGCCACGGTGGCGCCGACGGCCAGGGTCGCCAGGCCCAGCACGCCGGCCTCGGCCCACCAGTGACCGCCGAGCACACCGAGCCAGCTGTCGGCGAGGGTGGCGGCCGCGGCCCCCACCAGCGCGGCGGCCCCGATCAACGCGGCCGCCGCACGACCCCGGCGCAGCCCGAGCAGGGTGATCATGGCGCCGGACGCCGTCCCGGCCAGGGCCAGGGGCAGCACGCTCGAACCGAAGGCCGCGCCCCGCGGGTCGCTCGCCGGGCCGGCCACCACGTCGGTGGTCGTCACCCGGGCGCCTTCCTGCGCGGCCTGCTCCGTCACGGCCTGCTGCAGCAACTGGGCGACCATCGGGCTCGCGGCCGAGGCGGTGAGCAGCTTGGGCCCGGCCGGGGAGACGACCACCGCGCCGTATACATCCCGGTCCTCGATCGCCTCCCGGGCGGCCGCCTCGTCGGCGTAGCGGTGGATCTCGAACGCGCCGTCCCGCTGCTCGAGCTGCTGCTCGACCTGGGTGACGGCGGACGCCGGTCCGGCCACGCCGAGCGGCAGGTCGCGCGGCGCGGTGCGGGCGTTGGGCCAGGCGAAGGCCCAGAGCGCGAGTGCCGCGACGAGCGGGACCAGGACGATGATCGCGACCATGCGACGGCCGGGAGGTGCCGAGTGACCCGGGGTCGCCGCGCTGGCGGAGGGGGTGGCTGCGGCGGGGGTGGTGCCTGTGCCCGTGGCCTGGGCCGCGGTGGATGCAGCGGACGGGGCGGACATCTGTGCCTCCCAAAAAGAAGGATCGTTCGTTTTTCTTGAACCCACCATGTCCCGGGGGGTCGCGCTTGTCAAGAAGGAACGTTCGTTTTACGTTTGGCGGCATGCCTCGCGTATCCCAGGAGCGCCTCGACGCCCGCCGCCGCCAGATCCTCGACGCCGCCGCCCGCTGCTTCGCACGCAACGGCTTCCACGCCACGTCCATGCAGGACGTGCTGAAGGAGGCGGACCTCTCCGCCGGGGCGGTCTACCGGTACTTCAGCGGCAAGGAGGAGCTGATCGCCGCGATCGCGGGCACCGTCCTCGCCGAGGTGCGCGCAGCGTTCGAGGAGGCCACCACGCAGAGCCCTCCTCCGCCGCCGGACGTGCTGATCGGCACGGTCCTGCGCCGGGTCCTGCACCGGCAGCCGATGCTGGGGGAGGCGGGGGAGTCCCTCTATCCGAGGCTCATGGTCCAGGTCTGGGCCGAGACGCTGCGCAACCCCGAGCTGCACGCCATCCTTCAGGAGGGGTTCGCAGAGGTCCGCAAGCCGTGGGTCAAGATCGTCGAGGCGTACCAGGACGCCGGCATGATGCGGGCCGACATCCCCGCGATCAGCGTCGCGCGGACGATGGTGGCGCTCGCCCAGGGGTTCCTCGCCCAGTACGCGCTCTTCGGGGAAGCGCCGGTCCAGGTGGTCGAGCTGGGTCTGCGGGCGCTGACGAGCATGGGCGACCCGAAGACCGGGACTGAGCGGGCGGGGCGTTAACGTCGCCGAAACGCCACCCAATTAGCCTGCGGCCACGCCACCAGCGAATTTACCCGGTGGCGAGGCAACCGGATCCCGCACGGTCCGGAGCGAGGATGTGAGGTGGACGCCGTGCAACTGAGCCCGCACGAGCAGGAGAGGCTGCTGATCCATGTGGCGGCCGACGTGGCGGAGAAGCGCCGGGCCCGTGGCCTGAAGCTGAACCACCCCGAGGCCGTCGCGCTCATCACCGCGCACCTCCTGGAAGGCGCGCGGGACGGCCGTACGGTGGCCGAACTCATGGCGTCCGGGCGGCAGTTGCTCACCCGGGACGACGTCATGGAGGGCATCCCCGAGATGATCCACGACGTCCAGGTCGAGGCGACCTTCCCGGACGGCACCAAGCTCGTCACCGTCCACGACCCGATCGTCTGAGGGGGGCCAGTGATTCCCGGAGAGATCCTGTTCGCCTCGGACCCGATCGTCTACAACCAGGGCCGTGAGGTCACCCGGCTCACCGTCCTCAACGCCGCCGACCGGCCCGTCCAGGTCGGCTCCCACTACCACTTCGCCGAGGCCAACCCCGGCCTGGAGTTCGACCGCGCCGCCGCGCGCGGCAAGCGGCTGAACGTCGCCGCCGGCACCGCCGTGCGTTTCGAGCCCGGGATCCCCGTCGACGTCGAACTCGTACCGCTCACCGGCGCTCGTGTCGTGCCCGGTCTGCGCGGGGAGACCGGAGGTGCCCTCGATGCCTGAGATCTCGCGTGCCGCGTACGCGGACCTGTTCGGCCCCACCACCGGTGACCGCATCCGGCTCGCCGACACCGATCTGCTCGTCGAGATCGAGGAGGACCGCTCCGGCGGACCCGGACTCGCCGGCGACGAGGCCGTGTTCGGTGGCGGCAAGGTCATCCGCGAATCCATGGGCCAGGCGCGTGCTACGCGCGCAGAAGGCACCCCGGACACCGTCATCACCGGCGCGGTGATCATCGACCACTGGGGCATCGTCAAGGCCGACATCGGCATCCGGGACGGCCGGATCACCGGCATCGGCAAGGCGGGCAACCCCGACACCATGGACGGGATCCACCCCGACCTGGTCATCGGCCCCGAGACGGAGATCATCGCGGGCAACGGGCGGATCGTCACCGCCGGGGCCATCGACGCCCACGTCCACTTCATCTGCCCGCAGATCGCCGACGAGGCCCTGTCGTCCGGTGTCACGACCCTGGTCGGTGGAGGCACGGGACCGGCGGAGGGCTCGAAGGCCACGACCGTCACACCCGGCCCGTGGCACCTCGCCCGGATGCTGGAGGCGATGGAGCAGTACCCGCTCAACATCGGGTTCCTCGGCAAGGGCAACACGGTCTCGCACGAGGCGATGCTGTCCCAGATCCGCGGGGGCGCCCTCGGCCTCAAGCTGCACGAGGACTGGGGTTCGACCCCGGCCGTCATCGACGCCTCGCTGACCGTCGCCGAACGGACCGGCATCCAGGTCGCCATCCACACGGACACCCTCAACGAGGCCGGTTTCGTAGGGGACACGCTCGCGGCGATCGCCGGGCGCGGGATCCACGCCTACCACACCGAGGGCGCGGGCGGCGGGCACGCGCCCGACATCATGACCGTCGTCTCCGAGCCGCACGTCCTGCCCAGCTCCACCAACCCGACCCGCCCCTACACCGTCAACACCGCCGAGGAACACCTCGACATGCTGATGGTCTGCCACCACCTGAACGCGGCCGTTCCCGAGGACCTCGCGTTCGCCGAGTCCCGGATCCGGCCGTCGACCATCGGGGCCGAGGACATCCTGCACGACCTGGGCGCGATCTCGATCATCTCCTCCGACGCGCAGGCCATGGGCCGGGTGGGCGAAGTCATTCTGCGGACCTGGCAGACCGCGCACGTGATGAAGCGACGGCGCGGCGCGCTCCCCGGCGACGGGCGTGCGGACAACCGACGGGTACGTCGCTATGTCGCCAAGTACACGATCAACCCGGCGCTCGCGCAGGGTCTTTCCAAGGAGATCGGGTCCGTCGAGAGCGGCAAGCTCGCCGACCTCGTGCTGTGGGAGCCCGCGTTCTTCGGCGTGAAGCCGCAGCTCGTGATGAAGGGCGGGCAGATCGCCTACGCGCAGATGGGCGACGCAAACGCCTCCATCCCCACGCCGCAGCCGATCCTCCCGCGTCCCATGTACGGGGCCATCGGGCGGGCGCCCGCCTCCAACTCGTTCAACTTCGTGGCACCGCTCGCCATCGAGGACGGGCTGCCGGAGCGGCTGTCGCTGGGCAAGCGGTTCGTCGCCATCGAGTCGACCCGCGGGGTCACCAAGGCGGACATGCGGGAGAACGACGCGCGGCCCGAGGTGCGCGTCGACCCCGACAGCTTCGCCGTGCACATCGACGGGGAACTGGTCGAGGCGACACCGGCCGCCGAACTGCCCATGGCCCAGCGTTACTTCCTCTTCTGATGGCTGGGGTCCGTGTGGCTGGGGTCCGTGATGTCTAGGGCGACTCTTCTCGTCCTGGCCGACGGCCGCTTCCCCGCCGGGGGGCACGCGCACTCCGGCGGGGCCGAGGCGGCCGTCAAGGCCGGGCTGATCACCGGGGCGGAGGGGCTGGAGGCGTTCTGCCGGGGTCGACTGCACACCGCCGGGCTGGTGGCTGCGTCCCTCGCGGCCGCCGCCGCGCTGGGTGTCGACCCGGTCGAGCTGGACGTTGCCGCCGACGCCCGTACGCCGTCGCTCGCGCTGCGGGTCGCCTCGCGGAAGCTGGGGCGGCAGTTGATGCGGGCGGCGCGGGCGACGTGGCCCTCCGGGGAGCTGGACGCGGTGGCGCGGGCGTTCCCCAAGGGGGCGCACCAGCCGGTCGTGCTGGGGGTCGCCGCCCGTGTCGCCGGGCTGGGGGCGGACGATGCCGCGTACTGCGCCGCGTACGAGAGTGTGAGTGGGGCGGCCAGTGCGACGGTGCGGTTGCTGAGTCTTGATCCGTTCGAGGCGACGGGGGTGTTGGCGCGGCTGGCTCCCGAGATGGACGGGGTGGTGGGGGCGGCGGTCGAGGCGGCGCGGGGGGTGAGGGCCGGTGGGGTGGGGGGTCTGCCGGTGGCTTCCGGGCCGTTGTCGGAGATCGGTGCGGAGGTGCATGCGGCTTGGCCTGTGCGGTTGTTCGCGTCCTGAGAGGGGTTCGCCCCCGCCGCCCCTACCCGTCCCGTCCTCAAGGGGCTGCGCCCCTTTGACCCCCGGGCGTCCGTCCGGTGGGGGCTGGTCGCGCAGTTTCCCGCGCCCCTGGAAAAGAGCGGGGCTGCGCCCCGGCTTTTTTCGGGCCCACAGGGCCTGAATCCTCTAGGGGCGCGGGGAACTGCGCGAGAAGCCCCACGCACCCGCACCCGCCCTACGGCCGTTCTCCCCGAGCTCTTCCGCGAATACCCCACCCCCCTCGAACAAGGAGCCGCAGTCATGCATCTCGACCACACCCACTCCCACGACGGCCCCTCCGCCCTCGCCGCGGACGCGCGGCGGCCCGACGGGACTCGGCGGGCCCTGCGCGTGGGGCTCGGTGGGCCCGTCGGGTCCGGTAAGACGGCGACCGTCGCCGCGCTGTGCCGGGCGTTGCGGGACGAGTTGTCCCTCGCGGTCGTGACCAACGACATCTACACCCGGGAGGACGCCGAGTTCCTGCTGCGGGAGGCCGTACTGCCGCCCGAGCGGATCACGGCCGTGGAGACGGGGGCGTGCCCGCACACGGCCATCCGGGACGACATCTCCGCGAACCTGGAGGCCGTGGAGGATCTGGAGGACGAGGTCGGACCGCTCGACCTGATCCTCGTCGAGTCCGGCGGCGACAACCTGACCGCCACCTTCTCCAAGGGCCTCGTCGACGCGCAGATCTTCGTCATCGACGTGGCCGGCGGCGACGACATCCCCCGGAAGGGCGGGCCCGGTGTCACCACCGCCGACCTGCTCGTCGTCAACAAGACGGACCTCGCGCCTTATGTCGGGTCCGACCTCGCCCGGATGGCCGCGGACGCGAAGGCGCAGCGTGCGCACCTGCCCGTGGTGTTCCAGTCGTTGCGCGGCGGGACCGGGGTCGCGGACGTCGCCGCCTGGGTCCGGGAGAAGCTCGCGGCGTGGACGGCATGACGGTGGTCCGAGGGGCCGCCGTGCAGCGGGACAGGGGGACCACCGGAGTCAGGGCCACCGCGCGTATCGCGGCCCGCGCCGACGGGCGCGGCGGTACGGCCCTGCCCGTGCTGGAGAGCGACGGACCCCTGGCCCTGCGGCGCACCCGGGGGAGCGGTGACGCGGCGCGCGTCATGCTGGTCGGGGCGATGAGCGGGCCGCTCGGCGGGGACCGGTTCGCCGTCGAGGCGGAGATCGGCGAGGGGGCCCGGCTGGACGTCGGGTCGGCCGCCGCGACGATTGCGCTGCCCGGGCAGGCCAGGGGAGAGGCCCGCTACGACGTACGGATCGACGTGGCCGCCGGAGGCGAACTGCGGTGGCTGCCCGAGCAGTTGATCTCTGCCAAGGGGAGCGACCTGGCCGTGTCGACGCGGCTGGAACTCGCCGTCGGGGCGCGGTCGGTGTTCCGGGAGGAGCAGGTGCTCGGCCGGGCCGGTGAGGAGCCGGGACGGTTGCGGAGCCGGCTGACCCTGTTGTTCGGCGGGCGGCCGTTGCTCGACCAGGAGGTGGGAAGCGGGCCGGGGGCACCCGGCGGCTGGGACGGACCCGCGGTGCTCGGTGGACACCGGGCGCTGGGGCAACTCCTCGTCGTACGGCCGGAGTTCGTCGACAAGCTGCCCGAGCCGAGGGTGCTGGGGGAGACCGCCGTGCTCACTCCGCTCGCCGGCCCCGCCGTCCTCGTCAGCGCGCTCGCCCCCGATGCGCTGCGGCTGCGGCGTGTGCTCGACCAGGCTCTCGCCGAGCTGGACGGCTGAGGGGAGCGAGTCCGCCATCCGCTGAACGGGACTTTCCGCACCGGTTATCGGATTAATAAAGAACACGTGGGCCCCCTGTTCCCAGGTGCCTCACAGGAACGAGGATCCCCGTGACCATTCGACACTTCGAATCGATGTACGGGGAGTTCCCTCTTGAGAGGTATGAGGCCGACGAGGAGGGCGGGAGCGTTCGGCTCCGCCGGACTGCTCGTCACGGCGACCCTGATAGCCAGTGCCGTCACCGCGCCCGCGGCCGGTGCCGCGGACGGTGCGAGTGCGCGGGACCGTGAGGCCAAGGGAGTCGCCGTAGCCGCCGCGAAGGCGGCGAAGCAGGGCATCGCCTGGCAGGACTGCCCCGAGGGCTGGGGTCTGGAGAAGCCCATCCAGTGCGGCTGGGTCACCGTGCCGCTGGACTACGCCAAGCCGAACGGCAAGCAGATCGAGCTCGCCGTCGACCGGATCAACAGCACCGGTACGAAGGAGGAGCGCCAGGGCGCGCTCGTCTACAACCCCGGCGGTCCGGGCGGCTCCGGCCTGCGCTTCCCGCGCCGGGTCACCACCAAGAACCCGCTGTGGGTCAACACGGCCAAGGCCTACGACTTCGTGGGCTTCGACCCGCGTGGTGTCGGCAAGTCGGCGCCCATCTCCTGTGCCGACCCGCAGGAGTTCGTGAAGGCGCCCAAGATGGACCCGGTCCCGGACTCCGAGGCCGACAAGCGGGGGCAGCGCAGGCTCGCGGCGAAGTACGCGGTCGGCTGCAAGGAGCGCAGCGGCGCGATGCTGCCGCACATGACCACCCCGAACACCGCGCGTGACCTGGACGTCATCCGAGCCGCCCTCGGGGAGAAGAAGCTCAACTTCCTCGGCGTCTCGTACGGCACGTACATCGGCGCCGTCTACGGCACCCTCTTCCCGACCCACGTGCGCCGCATGGTCGTCGACAGCGTGGTGAACCCCTCCCGCGAGAAGATCTGGTACCAGGCCAACCTGGACCAGGACGTCGCCTTCGAGGGCCGCTGGAAGGACTGGACGAAGTGGGTCGCGGCGAACGACGCCACCTACCACCTCGGTGACACCCAGGCGAAGGTGCAGGCGAACTGGCTGAAGCTGCGCGCCACCGCGAAGAAGAACCCGCTCGGCGGGCTGGTCGGCCCGGCCGAGCTGATCTCCTTCTTCCAGAGCGCCCCGTACTACGACTCCGCGTGGGCGCCCACCGCCCAGGTGTGGAGCAAGTACACCGCCGGTGACACCCAGGCGCTGGTCGACGCGGCCGCCCCGGACCTCACCGACACCGCGGGCAACGCCGCCTCCGAGAACGGCAACGCCGTCTACACGGCGGTCGAGTGCACCGACGCCAAGTGGCCCACGAGCTGGAAGAAGTGGGACCGCGACAACACCCGGCTGCACAAGAACCACCCGTTCATGACCTGGGCCAACGCCTGGATGAACCTGCCGTGCGCCACCTGGCAGTCCAAGCAGTACACCCCGGTGGACGTCAAGACCAGGAAGGGCCTGCCGCCCGTCCTGATCGTCCAGTCCGAGCGGGACGCGGCCACGCCGTACGAGGGCGCCGTCGAGCTGCACAAGCGGTTCAAGGGCTCCCGGCTGATCACGGAGCAGAAGGCCGGCTCCCACGGAGTCACCGGTCTGGTCAACCCGTGCGTCAACGAGCGCGTGGACACCTACCTGCTCACCGGCAAGGTGGGCAAGGCCGACGTGAAGTGCGCCCCGCACGCCACGCCGACCCCGTAGGACCTGCACCCGCAGGCCTGAAGGGGCCGTAGGGCCATGAGAGAACAGTGAGGGGGCGACCGGCAACGACGGTCGCCCCCTCACCCATGCGCCGCTCACGCACGCGCGCGGGTGTTCACGCCTGTCGCCCCGCCAGCCAGGCGTCCTCCGCCGCGTAGTCGAAGAGGTCCCCGTACGCCTCGGCCATTTTGGGGTACGCCTCGCGCCAGTCCCGTCCGCCCGCCAGCCGGTCCTCGATCCACGCGACCGTCCGCGGCAGCGACTCCGCGTACCGGACCACCGGGCGGTAGTCCAACTCCCGCTCCGCCGCCGACATGTCGCACACCACGGGCACCGGCACGGACCACGGGGTGTCGCCCACCCTGGGTGACGGGGCGGGGCCGTCCACCAGCACGTTCTCCGTCCGTACGCCCATCACCGCATCGATGGCGGCGGCGATCTCCACCACGGTGGGCGCGTCGGGGTCGACGGCGTTCAGCGCCCGCGAACCGGGCCGGGCGGCCGCCAGCCGGATCAGCTCGGCGATGTTGTGGACGCTCGCCGGATGGAAGCGGCTCGCACCGCCGTACGCGAGGACCCGGCGCGGCCTGCCGTCCAGGTTGCGCTTGACGAAGTACAGCTCGCGCGGGGTACGGCAGTGCGGTCCGTGGACGGCGCCCGCGCGCAGCAGGGTCGTGGGCAACCGGTCGCCCCCGGCGAGGAGTTCACGCTCCAGGCCCGCCTTGCGGGTGCTGTACGAGGTGTCGGCCGGCCGGACCGTGCGCTGGCTCTCGGGCAGGGGCAGCGGGTAGGCGGGAAAGCCGCCGGGCTCCTCCTGGGTGTCGAAGTTGCGGCCCTCGTCGTCCTCGTACACCGAGACGCTGGAGACGACGACCGCCGAGCCCACCCGGTCGGCCAGCGCCAGCAACTGCCGGGCGTGTTCGGGGCCGTAGGCGACCACGTCCACCAGTGCGTCGCAGCCGTCACCGATCGCGGCCGCCAGCGCCGTGTCGTCGCCCCGGTCGGCGGAGAGGGTCCGCACCTCATCCGGCCAGTCGTCGTCCCGGCCGCCGCCCCGTGAGACGGCCGTCACCTCCCACCCGTCGCGAGCCAGTGCGCCCACGGCCACCCGGCCGATCTGTCCCGTCGCTCCGACCACCACAGCACGTCGTGTCATGGCCTCGACCGTACGACGTTCCGGTGCCGGGCGTCTTGATGCTCTGCTACCGGCAGAACACCTGGGCCAATACGCTCAACTCAGTGGCATACGCGGGAACTTCCGCTCCTTCGCCGCGGTGGCCTCCTCCGCCTTCACGACGGCCGCGTACTGGTCGACGTACTCCTGTTCGGAGAGCGTGAGGATCGCGTACATGATCTCGTCGGTGATGGCGCGCAGCACGGCCTTCTCGTTCTCCATGCCCTCGTAGCGCGAGAAGTCGAGGGGCTTGCCGAAGCGGATGACGACGGGGTGGATGTGGGGGATGACCTTGCCCGGGGGTTGCGCCTCGAAGGTGCCGATCATGGCGCACGGGATGACGGGCACCCCGGCCTTGAGCGCCATGACGGCGACCCCGACCTTGCCCTTGTAGAGGCGGCCGTCGTGCGAACGGGTGCCCTCGGGATAGATGCCGAGGAGTTCGTCCTTGCTCAGCACGCCGAGCCCCTCACGGATGGCGGCCTGGCCCGCCTCCTTGCCGGAGCGGTCGACCGGGATCTGCCCGACGCTGTGGAAGAAGAACGCCGTCAACCTGCCCTTCAGCCCCGGGCCGGTGAAGTACTCGGCCTTCGCCAGGAAGGTGATGCGGCGCTTGAGGATCGCGGGCATCAGGAAGTGGTCCGAGAAGGACAGGTGATTGCCCGCGACGATGGCCGCGCCCGACGACGGCACGTGTTCGAGGCCTTCGATGCGAGGCCGGAAGACCAGTCTCAGCAGGGGGCCCAGAAGCACGTACTTGAGCAGGTAATAGAACACGGCGTCTCCCTCGCGCTACCGGATCGGCTCTGTGGACGTGTTCGGACTCACGAGGACTCCTCGCCGACCTCGCTGACGCTGCGTCAGGCGCAGGAGCGCTGGTGGGCCTCGTCCAGCGTGTCGACGATTGATCGTAGCCCTACCTGCCACGTCACCGGGAGGAGGCCGGAGGAAACCGAACAGCGAGGACGCCGACCGCCACCCGGCGGACTGGAGGACCGGCGGGCCGGCGGCCACGCGGGGACGTGTTGCGTCGGCACGGCACGGCACGGCTCGTCTCCTCTCGGCCCGGCGGGCGCACCACGCGCTCCCGCCCGCCCGTACCCCCTGATCGACATGCCGTCTCCCGCGAGCGGGCTTAGCGTCGGCATATGCGCGTAGGGCGTGGCGCCGAATGACCGGGTCCGGGGAGGAGCCGGGCGTGAACGATCCGCTCGGCGATGCCCTGGCGGCGGCGGTGCGCCGTACGGGTGCCAGGTCCGGAGGCGTCTACGTCCTGGACCCGGACGAGTCCGTCCTCGGACTGATCGCCCTGTGCGGAATCCCGGTCGACGCCTTCGCACCGTGGTGGCGGGCCCCTTACACCGTGCACGGCCCGACCCAGGACGCGGTACGCAACGAGCGGCTGGTCTGGGTCAGTTCCCTGGACGAACTCGCCCGCTGCTACCCGCGCGTCGCGGCGAGCATCCCCTACCAGGTCGCCTTCGCGGTCGTCCCGCTCCCCGAGGTCCGGCACTGCCGGGGCGCGCTGCTGCTGATGTGGTCCCCGGGCCGGTCACCGGCCCTCAGCCGCCGGGAGCGCGGGCACATCACGGCCGGCGCCCGCAGTGTCGCCCGCGTCCTGGACGCCGCCGACAGGCCCCCGGCCATCCCCGACCGGCCACGTTTCGTCCGCCCCGACACCGCGGAGCCGACACCGCAGTCCGGGGCCGAGGCGGCCCGGCTGGTGGAACGCCTGCCCCTGGGCACGCTCGCCCTCGACCTGGGCGGCCGCATCACCTATGTGAACGCCGCGGCCGTCGGTCTGCTGGCCAGACCGGCCGAGCAACTGCTGGGCACGTGGCCCTGGCAGTCCCTGACCTGGCTCGACAACATCGCGTACATGGACGCGTACCGCACTGCTTTGAGCAGCCGCGAGCCGGTCGCGCTGACCGTCCTGCGGCCCCCGAACCAGTGGCTCGACCTCCGCCTCCAGACGGACGACAGCGGCACCAGCGTCCTGATCGCCCCCGACCCGTCCTCCAAGCCCCTCGGCGGGCGGCCGACCCTCACGGGAACCCCGTCGCACAGCCGCATCCACCTGCTGATGGCGCTGGCAGCGGCACTGACGGAGACCGTCGGCGTCCAGGACGTCGTCGATCTGGTCGCCGACCGGATCCTGCCCGCCTTCGGCGCCCACGGCATGATCATGTCCACCGCGCAGGCCGGCCGCATCCAGATCATCGGGTCCCGGGGCTACGACCCCGCCGTCATCGAGCAGTTCGACGGTCTGCCGACGGACGCCGATCTGACCCCCGCCGGGCGCGCCCTGACCACCGGCGCCGCCTCGTTCTTCGCCGACCGCGGTGAACTCGCCCGCCTCTATCCGAGAGCCCCGCAGATCACCGACAAGCACGCATGGGCCTTCCTGCCGCTGCTCAGCTCCGGGCACCCCATCGGCTGCCTCCTGCTGGCCTACAACGACCCCCACCCCTTCTCCGCCGCCGAGCGCTCCGTCCTCACGCCCCTCGCCGGGCTCATCGCCCAGGCCCTGGACCGGGCACGCCTCTACGACGCCCAGCACAACCTCGCCCACGCCCTGCAGCAGACCCTCCTGCCGCACGCCCTGCCCACCGTGACCGGCCTGGACGTCGCCGCCCGCTACCTCCCCGCGAGCCACGGCATGGACATCGGCGGCGACTTCTACGACCTCATCCGCCTGACCGACACCACCGCCGCCGCGGTCATCGGGGACGTCCAGGGCCACGACATGGCGGCCGCCGCCCTCATGGGGCAGGTGCGCATGGCCGTCCACGCCCACGCCACGGCCGGAGCCACGCCCGAGCAGGTCCTCACCCGCACCGACCGCGACCTCGCCGACCTGAACGCCGGCCGCTTCGTCTCCTGCCTCTACGCCCACCTCGACCTCGCCCGTCACGAGGTCACCCTCGCCAGCGCCGGGCACCCGCCACCGCTGCTGCGCCACACCGACCGTCGCACCCACCCCGTCGACATCCGCCCCGGCCCTCCGCTCGGTGTCGGCCTCGGGACCCCCGCCTACCCGCCCACCACGCTGTCCCTGGCCCCGGAGACACTCCTCGCCCTCTACACCGACGGCCTGGTGGAGGACCCCGGCAGCGACATCGGCCGGACCATCACCGACCTCGCCGACCACCTCGGCGACTCCGGCGACCTCCCGCTGCACCAACTCGTGGACGACCTCGTGCACCACACCCACCGCACCGGCCGGCACACCGACGACATCGCCCTGCTGCTGCTCCGGCCGCTGCACACCGCAGAGCCGTGACCGGACTCCGCTCGCAGAGCCTCTCAGCCTGTCCGTCCGGGCCTCGGCGGCTGGTCGTCCGCGACTTCCCCGGGTCGCGCGGGCAGCTTCGGAGCCCCGCCCAACTCGTCCGACAGACAGGCCAGATAGAGGGCCATGGTGGCACGGTGGTCGCGCAGCGACCGGCCGGTGAACTGCTCGATCTTCTGCATGCGGTAGACCACGGTGTTGCGATGGACGTGCAGCGCCTCGGCGGCCCGTACGAGATTGAAGCCGCCCTCGCACCAGGCGATGATCGTGTCGCGCAGGACCGCCCAGTCCGGCTGGACACGCAGGTCCGCGGCGGTCACCGCCAGCAGTCGGCCTCGGGCAGGCTGGCCCACTGCCGCCAGGAGCTGTTGGATCCGCAGATCGGCGATCGGATGCACCAGGCCGTCGCCCGCCGCGCGGGTGGTCGGCCGCCCGGCGGAACCGCCCGCCCACCGGGCCGTCAGCCGGAGCGCGTCGCAGGCGTCCTGGTAGGAGTCGTGCAGGGCGCCCACGGAGTCGGCCGGTCCGCCGATACCGGCGCGGGCCGTGAGGGAGTTCTGCGCGGCGATGAGATCGGCGACCCGGCGGCAGTCGGCCGTCAGGGACGCCGTCGCCCGGTCGGTCCGCAGGCGGTGCAGCACGCCGAGCCGGCCGGGAGCCGTGGTGGCGACGATGTCCTGGGGGTCGGCGAACACCTCACGGACCGTGCGGAGCAGCTCCGAGCGCACCAGTGCCATGTCCCGGGTCGGCGCTCCGCCGTGCCGGCGGCCGCCCGGCTCGGCCACGGTCACCTCGAAGGCCACCGCGACCCGGGGCAACCGCAGGTCGAAGCCCAGCTCGGCGGCACGGAAGAGCAGGAAGTCGCCCTCGACCACCTGAGGATCGTAGGAGGCGATGTCCGCGAACAGTTTCTCGGCCGCCCGCTCGGCGAGCAGCCGGGAGCGCAGCATCACCGACTCCCGCAGCAGGATCTCCGTCTGACGCTTCACCAGCAGGCCGAACCGCCGCACCTGGGCCGGTGTGCCGGTGATCCCGACCGTGCCCACCGCCTGCCCGTCCGTGACCAGGGGAAGGGTGACACCGGGCCGCACACCCCGCAACCGATGCGCCTGCGAGGCACTGTGCGCGGCCGGTTCCTGGGTGCGGATCACCTCGACGGAGGCCTCGTGGAAGGTGCCGACCCGGCTGCTGTCGCCGCTGCCGATGACCATGCCCTCCGCATCGGTGATCAGCACGTTGAAGCCGATCACCGCGGAGGTGTCCCCGGCGATCTCCTGAGCGAGCGACGGGCTCAGCACGGGTGTTCCTCCCGTCGAGAGGCGGACCGAAGCTGGACGCACCGTACAGCGGGAGGGCCGGAGTTCACCACAAGTTCGTACGAAGCGAACAGTGACCGGCGACCGGCCCGCTCGTAGCCTTTGGCCTCATCACACCCCCGCCGGAGGCACACCGCGGTGACCGGCGGGGCCCGCAGGCCGATACGGAAGGCCCCGCCGATGAACCGTCTGCGTCCACTCGTCGCCGCTCTGTCCGCGACCCTCCTGCTGTCCACCGTCGGCGCCTGTGGTGCGGACGGCGGCGACGACCCGGCGAACGTGTCTGCGAAGACCGCCGCCCTGGGCACCCTCACGCCCGGCGTCATCAAGGTCGCCGTCCAGCCCTACGCGCCCTACACCAGCGTCCAGGGCGACAAGATCGTCGGACTGGACGGCGACATCCTCAACCAGGTGGCCGAGAGACTGGGCCTGAAGGTGGAACCCCAGGTCACGGACTTCGCCGGCATGCTCGCCGGGGTGCAGTCCCGCCGGGTGGACATCACCATAGGCGGGGTCGCCTGGTCGGCGGACCGGCAGAAGCAGGGCCTGTTCACCGACCCGCCCTACTACTCGCCCCCGGCGATGGCCGTCCGCGACGGCAGAACCTACCGGACGGTCGACGACCTGGAGGGCCGCGACCTCGGGACCGTCGAGGGCTATGTCTGGGTCAAGTCGATCCAGTCCGTCCCGGGTGCCGAGCTGCACGCCTACCCCGATGCCAATGGCGTCTTCGACGACCTCGGAGCGGGCCGTGTCGACGTCGGCTTCCTCGACCCGCTCATCATCATCGCGGCCCAGAAGGAACGCCCCGACCTGAGGATCAGCACGCAGTACCTGACCCCGCCGAGCGCGGCGGAGGTCGAGGCGAAGCCCGCCTACGCCTACTTCCAGCCGTACCAGACCGGCTTCTACCTCCCGAAGAAGGCCGGCAAGCTGGAGAAGGCCATCTCCGCCGAGATCGACCGCATGTACGAGAACGGTGAGATGTCCGGGCTGGTCGAGAAGTACGGCGGTGACCCGAAGCAGTTCCTCGTGCCGACGGCCGATGTCGCCGCCGCGCGACGGGGCGTGGACCGGCCACGGGACTGGACCCCGCCGTCCGTCGGCGAGTGAGGGGCCGACGTGTCCGATCTCGCCGCCTTCTTCGAAGTCCCTTGGTCCGACTACCGGAGCGATCTCGTCGACGCCCTCTGGCGCACCGTCTCCTACACGGTCGTGAGCTTCGTCGGTGCGGTGCTGCTCGGCCTCGCGGTGGCTCTCCTCCGGCTCAGCCGGGCGTGGGCCGCGCGTGCCGCCGCCGCCGTCTACACGGAGGTGTTCAAGAACGTCCCCCTCCTCGCCATCATCTTCCTCACCTACTTCGGGCTGGCCTCGGCCGGTGTCCGCCTGGACGTCTTCACGGCCGGCTGCCTCAGCCTCGTGGTCTTCTACGCCGCCTACCTCTCGGAGATCTTCCGCGCCGCGATCAGCGGGGTGCACGCGGGACAGACGGAGGCCGGTGAGGCGCTGGGCCTCGGCCGGGCGGGGATCTTCGGCCACGTCATCCTGCCGCAGGCCGTACGTCAGGCGCTGCCCGGCACCAACACCATGCTCGTCGACCTGCTGAAGTCCACCTCGCTGCTGGTCACCGTCTCCGCCGCCGAGCTGATGTCCGAGGGCCGGCTCATCACCTCGGCCACCTTCCGCGCCCTGGAGGTGTACCTCGTCATCTCGGCCGTCTACTTCGCCCTCTGCTATCCGCTCTCCCAACTGCTCCTCCTGCTGGAGCGCAGGGTGCGGGCCGGAGTGCCCCTGTCTCCCTGGCGACGCCGACGTCTGAACGCGGCCCGCGCGCTGCTCGCCACCGGCCCGACCGTCCCGGTCGGGGACGACGCCGACATGAAGGCAGGTGCCGTATGACCGAGTCGGCGACCACACCCGAGAAGGCCGCACCCGGAGCAGCCACCGCGGGGGACAGGTCCGCGGAGGCCGACCCCCAGAAGCTCACGCCCGGCGAACACCCGGCGACCGCCGACACCGTCGTCCGCATCAGCGGCCTCAGCAAGTCCTTCGACGGCCGTCTCGTCCTCGACGACGTCGACCTGGAGGTCGCCCGGGGCCGCATCGTCAGCGTCATCGGGCAGAGCGGCGGCGGCAAGACGACGCTGATGCGCTGCGTCAACCTGCTGGAACGCCCGGACCGGGGCACGGTCGAGGTCGCCGGGAAAGTGGTGCACCAGGGCGGCCGCACCGTCTGCCGCGACCTCGCCCGGCTGCGCCGTACCGTCGGCATGGTCTTCCAGCGGTTCAACCTCTTCCCGCATCTCACCGCCGTCGAGAACGTCGTCCTCGCCCAGCGCAAGGCGGGCGTCCCCGAACAGCAGGCACTGGAGCGGGCCGTGGCCCTGCTGCGCCGGGTCAAGGTCGCCCATCGTGGCCTCGCCCTCCCCGACCAGCTCTCCGGCGGCGAACAGCAGCGCGTCGCCATCGCCCGCGCCCTCGCCCTCACCCCCGAGGTGCTCCTCTTCGACGAACCCACCTCCTCCCTCGACCCGGAGGCCACCCGGGAGGTACTGAGCGTGATGCGGGAACTCGCCGCCGACGGCATGACCATGCTGCTGGTCACCCATGAGCTGCCGTTCGCCCGCGAGGTCTCCGACCACGTCGTCTTCGTCGACGGGGGCCGGATCGTGGAGGAGGGCCGACCCGAGGAGGTCCTCGACCGTCCGGCCCACGCGCGCACCCGGGAGTTCCTCGCCTCGTACGGGACCGCGTCATGACCCGAGCGTCCGATACCGGCGGACCGGTCGGCGACGCCCCGGTGGTGGTCGTCGGCGGTGGTGTCGTAGGGCTGTGCACGGCGTACTACCTGGCCGCCGGCGGGGTTCCGGTGGAGGTCGTGGAGCGCCGAGGCCTGGGCTCCGGGGTGTCCCGCGGCAACGCGGGCTGGGTCTGCCTCAGCCATTCGACACCCGTGCCGGCCCCCGGTGTCCTGCGCTACGCCCTGCGCTCGCTCGGCCGCCCCGACTCGCCCCTGTACCTACGGCCGCTGCCGGACCCGGCCTTCGTCCGGTGGCTGTGGCGGTTCTGGCGCAACAGCACACCGGCCGCGTTCCGGCACGGCTACGCGGCGATCGCGGAGCTGAACCGCACCACCTTCGACCTGTTCGAAGGGCTGCGCGAGGCCGGCGTCGACACGACCCTCACCCGGCCCGGCATGGTGCACGCCTTCCTGTCCCCGGCCGAGGCCCGCCACCACCTCGCCGTCCAGCGGGAGATGGCGGAGGGCCGCTACCCGCTGCCCGACGACGTCACCACGGGCGCCGACGCCCGGCTGCTGGACGACGCGCTGGCGCCCACGGTGCGCGCGGCCTATCTCGTCGAGGGCGAGGGGGTGGTCGATCCGGAGGCCTTCGCCCAAGCGCTCGGCGACGCGCTCGCCGCAGCCGGGGTGAAGGTTCACGAGAACGCGGAGGCCACCGGTTTCCGGTCCGCCGGGGGGCGGATCACCGCACTGCGCACCGCGCACGGCGAGATCCCCTGCTCGGCCGTCGTCGTCGCCGCAGGGATGCGTTCGCCCGGCCTGTTGCGCGCTCTGGGGAGGCCGATGCCCCTCCAGGCGGGCAAGGGCTACAGCTTCTCCGTGGAGCTGGATCCGGCGCCTCGCCACACGCTGTACTTCGGTGAGCGCCGGGCTGTCGCCTCGCCGATCGGCGGCACCACGCGGATCGGCGGGACGATGGAACTGAGCGGCAACAACAACCGGCTCGACTGGCGGCGGGTCGTCGCGGTCGCCCTCGCGAGCCGGCCCTATCTGGGCCGCTGGTTCGACGATCCCGACGATCTGGTGAGCCTGATCCGGGATCCGTGGGTGGGAGGGCGGCCGTTCCTCCCGGACGGGCTGCCGGTGGTCGACCGGGTTCCGAGCCATGAGAACGCGTACGCGGCGACCGGGCACGGGATGCTGGGGGTCACGCTGGGGCCGGCGACCGGGGCGCGGCTCGCCGAGTACATCCGCACCGGGCGGAGGCCAGAGGTGCTCCTGCCGTTCCGCTTCGATCGGCTGCGGTCCTGAGCGGCGTGTTCCGCCCCCTCCGCCCCTCCTCGTCCCGTCCCCAGGGGGTGCCCCTTCGCCTCCCGCCGCGGGGTCGTCGTGGTTGCTCGCGCCGCCCCCCGCGCCCCTTCCGGGGCGCGGGGGGCGGCTTCGCCTCGTGAGACGCCCTCGGCTTCAGGAACCCTCGCCCAGGACCTCCCCCAACGTCCCCAGCGCCGAACGGAGTTCCGCCGCCGTGATCGTCAGGGGCGGGGCCAGCCGGATGGTGGAGCCATGGGTGTCCTTGACCAGAATGCCCCGCTCCATGAGCCGCCGGCTGATCTCGCGGCCCGTACCGATCGCGGGGTCGACGTCGACGCCCGCCCACAGTCCGCGCGCCCGGAAACCGACAACGCCCCGGCCGACCAGTTCGGTGAGCCCCGCCCGCAGCACCCCGCCGAGTTCGGCGGCCCTGAGCTGGAACTCCCCGGTGCGCAGCAGCTCGACGACCGCCGACCCGACCGCCGCGGCGAGGGGGTTGCCGCCGAACGTCGAGCCGTGCTCGCCGGGCCGTAGGACCGACAGCACCTCACGGCGGGCCACCATCGCCGACACCGGTACGATGCCGCCACCGAGGGCCTTGCCGAGCAGTACGGCGTCGGGGAGGACGTCCTCGTGCTCCACGGCGAGCGTCCGGCCGGTGCGGCCGAGGCCCGACTGGATCTCGTCGGCGATGAACAGGCAGCCGGTGCGCCGGGTCAGCTCGCGGACCCCGCGCAGATAGCCGTCGTCCGGGATGAGCACGCCCGCCTCGCCCTGGATGGGCTCGATGAGCACCGCGGCCGTCGTCTCGTCGACCGCCGCCTCCAGCGCCGCGAGGTCGTTGTACGGGACCACCCGGAACCCGGGCGTGAACGGGCCGAAGCCGTCCCGGGCCACCGGGTCGGTGGAGAAGCTGACGATCGTCGTCGTCCGGCCGTGGAAATTGCCGTCGGCCACCACGATCGTCGCCCGGTCGGCCGGGACGCCCTTCACCTCGTACGCCCACTTGCGGGCCACCTTGATCGCGCTCTCCACGGCCTCGGCGCCCGTGTTCATCGGCAGCATCATGTCCAGGCCGGTCAGCTCGGCCAGCGACTCGGCGAACTCGGCGAGCCGGTCGTTGTGGAACGCCCGTGAGGTGAGGGTGAGGGTGTCGAGCTGGCGGTGCGCGGCCTCGATCAGCGCCGGGTGGCGGTGCCCGAAGTTGAGGGCGGAGTAGCCAGCCAGCATGTCCAGATAGCGGCGGCCCTCGACGTCCTCGACCCAGGTGCCCTCGGCGCGGGCGACCACCACGGGCAGCGGGTGGTAGTTGTGCGCGAGGACGGGCTCCTCGGCGCGGATCAGGTCGGCCGACGAACGCGCGCGGACGGGAGCGGTCATGAGCGGATCTCCTGAGTGACGCATTTGATGCCGCCGCCGGCCTTCTGGAACTCCGACAGGTCGACGGGGACGGGAACGTAGCCCTGCCGGGCGAGCTGGTCGGCGAGCTCCTTGGCGCGTGGCGAGATGAAGACGTGACGGCCGTCGGAGACCGAGTTCAGGCCGAAGGCCATGGCGTCCTCGCGGGTGGCGATCACCGCGTCCGGGTAGAGGCGGGCGAGGACCGCGCGACTGCCGGGGGAGAAGGCCTCCGGGTAGTACGCGATGTTGCCCGCGGAGCCGTCGCTCCCGTCGTTCAGGACGAACAGCGCCGTGTCCAGATGGTAGAACCGCGGGTCCACCAGCTGGAGGCTGATCACGGGGACACCGAAGAACTCCTGTGCCTGGCGGTGCGCCTCACGGGTGGTGCGGAAGCCGGTCCCGGCGAGCAGATAGCGACCGGTGGGTACCAGATCGCCCTCTCCCTCGCACACCGACTCCGAGCGGAACACCTCGTACCCGGCGCTCTTGAACCAGGCGTCGTAGGCGGTGGACTCGGCGCGCCGCTCGGGCGCGTGGAACAGCGAGCCGAGGACACGGCCGCCGAGGACGAGCGCGCAGTTGGCCGCGAACACCATGTCCGGCAGCGCCGCCACCGGCTCCACGGTGTCCACGGTGTGACCATGGGTCCGGTAGGCGCGGATCAGTTCCTGCCACTGATCCTGGGCGAGGTCGACATCCACGGGGACGTCCGGATGCATCCAGGGATTGATCGAGTACTGCACGGCGAAGTGTCTGGGTTCGCAGACGAGAAAGCGCCGAAGGCGCGGCACACGGCTGTCGGGCACAGAGGGTTTCTCCGCTTCCTGACGGTGTCGACGGGGATGACACCACGGTAGGAATCGGGCCAGGCGCACGACAAGGAACGAACGTTGCGTGTTCGCGCAGTAATGCTGCGTGTTGAACCCGCTCAGCGCACGTTCGCTGCGTCCTGGGTCGCGGCGGCCTCCGGAGCCTCCGGCAGCAGGTGCGACAGCACCATGTAGCTGATCGTCTTCCGGATGAACGGCTCGGTGCGGATCCGCTCCAGCACCTCCTCGAAATGCTCCACGTCGACCGCCCGCACGTGCAGCAGCGCGTCCGCGCCCCCGGTCACCGTCATCGCCGCCGTGATCTCCGGATGGTTGCGGACCACCTCCGCGAGCCGCCGGGGCGGCGCCGCGCCCTCGCAGTACACCTCCACGTACGCCTCCGTGCGCCAGCCGAGCGCGGCCGGCTGCACGGTGGCCGTGAACCCGGTGATCACCCCGGTCTCCCGCAACCGGTCCACCCGCCGCTTGACCGCGGTGGCCGAAAGCCCGATGTCCGAGCCGATCTCGGCGAAGCTGGTCCTCGCGTTCGCCATCAACGCCGTGATGATCTTGCGGTCGAGCTCGTCGAACGCCGCGGACTTGCTGTTCATGAGGGCACTGTAGCCAGCGGAAGGCGTCCGCGACCCCCGGCGCGAAGGCCTCCGCCGCGCGCCCGTGTGCAGGAGTACGAATTACTCCTACACTCCACGTTCATGCTGCGCGCGCTCGCCGTCGATGACGAGAAACCCTCCCTGGAGGAGCTGCTGTACCTGCTGAACGCGGATCCACGGGTCGGCAGCGCCGAGGGCGCCAACGACGCCACCGAGGCACTGCGGCGGATCAACCGCGCCCTGGAGTCCGGCCCCGACGGGCCCGAGGCGATCGACGTCGTCTTCCTCGACATCCAGATGGCCGGCCTCGACGGCCTCGACCTCGCCCGCCTTCTCACCGGCTTCGCCCGGCCCCCGCTGGTCGTCTTCGTCACCGCGCACGAGGGCTTCGCCGTCCAGGCCTTCGACCTCAAGGCCGTCGACTACGTCCTCAAACCCGTACGCCGGGAACGCCTCGCCGAGGCGATCCGCCGGGCCGCCCAGCTCCGCGAGGCGATCACGGCCCCGACCCCGTCGATCCCCGTCCACGAACCCGACCCCGACCAGATACCCGTCGAACTCGGCGGGGTGACCCGCTTCGTCAGCGTCGACGACATCACCCACGTCGAGGCCCAGGGCGACTACGCCCGACTGCACACCCCGCACGGCAGCCACCTCGTCCGCATCCCCCTGTCGACCCTCGAGGAGCGCTGGCGCGCACGCGGGTTCGTCCGCATCCACCGCCGTCATCTCGTCGCCCTGCGGCACGTCGGCGAACTCCGGCTGGACGCGGGCACGGTCAGCGTCCTCGTCGGCTCCGTGGAACTCCAGGTCAGCCGCCGCCACGCCCGCGAACTGCGCGACCTGCTGATGCGCCGGACCACGGGCTGAGGAGCCGCCATGCCGAACGACCCCACCGAACGCCGCGTCGTCGTCACCGGGGTGCCCCGCCGCACCCCCCGCCCGTCCGGCCACCAGCGCCCTCGCACCGAGATCGACGAACAGACCACCCTCGGCCACACCTACGTCCGCTCCCTCATGCGCAGCCAACTCCGTGCCGCGCTCGCCGTGTTCGCGATCCTGGTCCTGCTGGTCGGCCCGCTGCCCCTGGTCTTCGCCGCGACACCGGACGGCGCCGGCCTGGAGTGGGCCCTCCTCGGCTTCGGCGTCTACCCACCCCTGGTCCTCCTCGCCCTGCGGCACGTACGCCGCGCCGAACGCAACGAACAGGACCTCGTCCGCCTCGTCGAGGACCGCTGAGGCGACGGAAGCAGTGAACCCGTGAACGAGAACTACGCCGTCCCCGCGGTCGCCCTCGTCGTCGTCGCGACCGTCCTCGTCGGCGCCTTCGGCCTGCGCATATCCCGCACCACCTCCGACTTCTACGTCGCCTCCCGCACCGTCGGCCCCCGCCTCAACGCGGCCGCGATCAGCGGCGAGTACCTCTCCGCCGCGTCCTTCCTCGGCATCGCCGGCCTCGTCCTCGTCCAGGGCCCCGACATGCTCTGGTACCCGGTCGGCTACACCGCCGGCTACCTCGTCCTCCTGCTGTTCGTCGCCGCCCCGCTGCGCCGCTCCGGCGCGTACACCCTGCCCGACTTCGCCGAGGCCCGGCTTGCCTCCAAGACCGTGCGACGGCTCGCGGGGGCCTTCGTCGTCGGCGTCGGCTGGCTCTACCTCCTGCCCCAGCTCCAGGGCGCGGGACTGACGTTGAACGTGCTCACCGACGCCCCCGAATGGCTCGGCGGCGTCATCGTCGCCGTCGTCGTCTCCGCCACGGTCGCCGCCGGCGGCATGCGCAGCATCACCTTCGTCCAGGCCTTCCAGTACTGGCTCAAGCTCACCGCCCTCCTCGTCCCCGCCCTCTTCCTCGTCCTCGCCTGGCAGGGCGACGGCGCCCCGCGCCACGCCTTCGACGAGCCCGCGACCTTCCGTGAACAGCGTGTCGTCCGCGTCGACGAGACCCTCGACCTGAAGCTCGACGGCCCGCTCACCGTCACTGCCACCGGCACGATCGACGGCCGCCGCCACGACAACCGGCGCGTGGACCTGCCAGGCGGCACCCACCGCATCGAGAGGGGCACCCGTCTGACCTTCGCCGAGGGCGACCCCGTCCCCGTCGCCGACCGCGGCACCAACGGCGGCATGTCCACCTCGCTGGCGTCCGGCCGCGAGGAACGCCCCCTGTACGCCACCTACGGGCTGATCCTCGCCACCTTCCTCGGCACCATGGGCCTGCCACACGTCGTCGTCCGCTTCTACACCAGCCCGGACGGTGTCGCCGCCCGCCGCACCACGGTCGTCGTCCTCGGCATGATCGGCGTCTTCTACCTCCTGCCCCCGATCTACGGAGCACTCGGCCGGCTCTACGCCCCCGACCTCACCCTCACCGGCGACGCCGACGCGGCCGTCCTCCTGCTCCCGGACCGGATGATCGGCGGCCTCGGCGGCGACCTGCTCGGCGCACTGGTCGCGGGCGGTGCCTTCGCCGCGTTCCTGTCCACCGCCTCCGGACTGACCATGGCGGTCGCGGGTGTCCTCACCCAGGACGTGCTGCCCGCCCGGGGCGTACGGCACTTCCGGCTCGCCACGGTCCTCGCCATGGCGGTGCCGCTCGCCGCGAGCGTCCTGGTCGGCGGGCTGCCTGTCGCCGACGCGGTCGGCCTTGCCTTCGCCGTCTCGGCGTCCTCGTTCTGCCCGCTGCTCGTCCTCGGCATCTGGTGGCGGCGCCTGACCCCGCCGGGCGCCGCCGCGGGCATGCTCGTCGGAGGCGGCGCTGCCCTCCTCGCGGTCGCCGCCACGATGGCCGGATACCCCGGCACCGGCACTCTGCACGCCCTGCTGGCCTGGCCCGCCCTCTGGTCCGTACCGCTCGGCTTCCTCACGATGGTCCTGGTGTCCCTGGCCACCCCCGGCAAGGTCCCGGCCGAGACCCCGGCGATCCTGGCCCGCTTCCACCTCCCGGAGGAACTCGTCGGCGGCCGGACCCGCGCGGCGACCAAGGAGATCGAACTGTGGCGGCGATGAGGGGCGACCGGGGCGGGAACCCACGAGCGGTGAGCGGTGTACCAGATGCAGGAGGTGAGCGATGAGCGGTGAAGTGACCGGGTTCCTGGCCGGGTTCTGCGTGGCCGTGCTCCCGCTGCTCGCGGCCGGCTTCTGGCTCGGCCGGCGTACGGCCCGCCCGCGCGACAGCCTCGGCGGACTCGGCACACCCGTCGAGCACGCCACCTTCCAGACCCTGCACACCGCCACCCTCGCCGCGCCCCCGCTGCGCGCCGGCCTCACGGAGGAGACGGCCCGCAGATCGGCCAAACGGCTGCGCACCCTGCTCGGCACGGACGCGCTCTGCCTCACCGACCACGAGTCCGTCCTCGCCTGGGAGGGCGTCGCCGAGCACCACCGCGCCGAGATCATGGGGCGCCTGGCGGGGCCCCTGGAGACCGGCCGGGGCGAAGCCTTCCGGCTGACCTGCGACATCATCGACTGCCCGGTGCGCTGGGCGGTGGTCGCCCCCCTGACGGTCGACGACCGGGTCCACGGGGCGCTCGTCGCCTGCGCGCCCCGCGAGTCCGCCGTCCTCGTCCGGGCGGCCGGCGAGGTCGCCCGCTGGGTCTCCGTACAGCTCGAACTGGCCGATCTCGACCAGTCCCGGACCCGACTGATCGAGGCCGAGATCAAGGCCCTGCGCGCCCAGATCTCCCCGCACTTCATTTTCAACTCGCTCGCGGTGATCGCCTCGTTCGTCCGCACCGACCCCGAGCGCGCCCGCGAACTGCTGCTGGAATTCGCCGACTTCACCCGCTACTCGTTCCGCAGACACGGCGACTTCACCACCCTCGCCGACGAACTCCACGCCATCGACCACTATCTGGCGCTGGTCCGGGCCCGCTTCGGCGACCGGCTCTCGGTCACGCTCCAGATAGCCCCCGAGGTCCTGCCGGTCACCCTGCCCTTCCTCTGCCTCCAGCCCCTCGTGGAGAACGCGGTGAAGCATGGGCTCGAAGGCCGGTCCGTCACCGCCGCCGGCAAGAGCCACATCAGCATCACCGCGCAGGACGCCGGAGCCGAGGCCCTCGTCGTCATCGAGGACGACGGCGTCGGCATGGAACCCGCAGTGCTCCGCCGTATCCTCGCCGGCGAGACCAGTCCGTCCGGCGGCATCGGCCTCAGCAATGTCGACGAGCGGCTCCGCCAGGTCTACGGGGACGACCACGGCCTGGTCATCGAGACCGCGGTGGGCGCGGGCATGAAGATCACCGCCCGGCTGCCGAAATACCAGCCGGGCGTACACCCGGACGGGGGAATACCCCGCACCTGAGGATCACCCTGGGTGAGCTCTTTGCTGAGCCCCGGTGGGCCTCAGGTGCGCGCCGCCACCATCCCCAGAGTCAGCAGCCCCAGGACGACCCAGCCGAACCACAGCCAGCCGTTGCTGCCGAGGGCCACCGAGTAGGCCGTCACCATGACCAGCCCACCGACGGTGAGCACCCCCATGGCCTTCGTCGAACCGGGCATCGCGACACCCTTCCTCAGGTCCTCAGGCTTCTTCTCCCTCCATGGTGCCCCCAGTGGCGGAAATGACAGTGCAGACGACGAAATGTGCGCCCTTTTTCCAGCCGTCCTCGCTGACCCAGAAACCGGATCCGGTCCGATCGGGCTCATAGCCGTACTGCACCGGCGGCAGGTTCTCCTCGCAGGCGGCGAGAGCCTGTTTCTGCGCCTTGTCGTAGGTGATGCCGGGGCTCATCTCATGGAACCCGAGCACCTTCTCCCGATGGCGGCCCCGGCAGGACACCAGCCGGATCTTGTTCTCGGAGATGCGGTCGAAACAGTCCTGCTTCTGCAGGGTGGCCACGTCGAGGAGCACCGTCTCACCCACCGTCCGGTACTCACCGATCGGCCCCCACACCGGCCTGCGCTCGCCCAGCAGCAGACAGGCGACCCGGCGGCCGGCCGCGTCGAAACCGTCGTCGGTCGGCACCACGGCGAGGGAGCGGACGTCCACGAGCCTGTCCCGGGCCTCCGCCGTGAGCTGCTCGCACCGGGCCGCGCCGCCCGCGCGGGCGTCCGCGGCGGACGAGACCTCGTAGGAGGCCATCACCTGGCCGTCCATCGTGGGCCCCGCGCACCCGGCCACGATCCGAAGCCCGGCCAGGTCGGTGAACGGGGTGTCGCGCCAGGTGACGTCGACGCAGTCACCGTCCTTCAGTGGCTCGGTCAGGCCCACGGCCCTGCCGTACGGCAGCGTCGCGTTCCCGCCGCCTCCGCCGCCGAGGCCGTCCGTCAGCTCCTTCATGTTCCCCATGGCGTACCAGGTTCCGCCGACGACCAGAGCGAGACCGAGGGTGGTCGCCACGCCCGCGAGCAGGGCGCGGCTGCGGTGCCGACGGTGATGCCCGCCGGAGCCCGCCCCCCGGTGCTCCGGTGGGGACCAGCTGTCCGCACGTGCTGGTGCACCCCCTCCTCCCGGCTCGCCGGCTCCGCCCGACGGCGCGTACCACGGTGTCTCGTGCGCGCCCGGAGGGGCGAGGGGGTACCCGTGATCCGCCGTGTGCGTGGGCCCGCTCGCCCACTGCGGTTGCGAGCCGAGGTCGGGCTCGGTGCGCGGGTGGGCCTGGGGCGTGACGATCGCGGAGAGCGCCGCCTCGGTCTCGGCTGCGGTGATCCGGTGTACGGGGTCCTTGGCGAGCATGGCGGCCAGCACCGGTTCCAGCGCGCCCGCCCGCAGCATGGGGCGCGGTTGCTCCAGGACCACGGCGGTGAGCGCCGCGATCTCCGAGTCGCGGTCGAACGGCCCGTACCCCTCGACGGCGTGGTAGAGCGTGCAGCCCAGCGAGAACAGGTCGGACGCGGCGGTCGGCGCCCCACCCTGCGCCCGCTCGGGTGCCAGATACCCGGCGGTCCCGACCAGGACATGGGTCCGGGTGTACCGGGTCTCCTGGGTGTCCGGCTGGACGGAGATGCCGTAGTCGGTGAGGAGGACGCGTGCGTACGGTGATCCGGTGCGGTCCGGGGCGAGCAGGATGTTGGCCGGCTTGACGTCCCGGTGCATGATGCCGCGCTCGTGCCCGGCGGTCAGCGCGTCCAGCACGGCGAGCCCGATCCGGGCGCACTCGGCAGGCGCGAGGGAGCCTCGCTGGGTCACCAGCGCCTTCAGGTCCAGGGCGCCCGGCACGTACTCCATGACGATCCACGGCAGCTCGTCGTGTTCCAGGACGTCGTGCACGGTGACCACGTTCGGGTGGGCGCGCAGTCCGGCGGCGTGCCGGGCCTCCGCGCGGGCGCGGGCCACGCGGGCGGTGCGCTCCTGCTCGGCCTCGCCCGGATGGCGGAACACGATCTCCTTGAGCGCCACCTCGCAGTCCAGCTGACGGTCGTGCGCCAGCCAGACATGGCCCATGCCGCCGCTGCCCAGCTGGTTCAGCAGGAGATAGCGGTCGGCGATGACCCGGCCGGCTCCCGAATACGGTGCGCCTGACTGCATCGGTCACTCCCAGGGGTCAGATCCACATGAACCGGGCCGGTTCCTGCACGGGGGCGCCCGGCGCCCCCGCATCGCTCGGATCCCCCGGACTCCCGGGGACGTCGGAGGGCGGATCACCGGTCGGATCGGGAGCGCTCGTGGGGACGTCGGTGGGCGGGCCGCTCTCCTGCGGCGGAGCCGGGTCGGGGTCGCGCGTGGTCGGCGGGGGTGTCGAGGGTTCGGTGGACGCGGGAGCGGAGGTGGGGGTGGGGGTGGGGTCCGGTGACAGCGTGCGGGGCGTCTCGTCCGTGGGCGGGGGAGTGGTGGGCCCCATGGGCGACGACACGTCGTCCGTGGGGGAGCCTCCGCCCGAAGGGATCGTGCCCGGGTCCGTCGGCGACGACCTGTCGTCCGTCGGTGACTCTCCCGTCGGCGATCCGCCCGACGACGAGCCGTCCGAGGACGAACCTCCCGTGTCCGAGGGCTCTGTCGGCCCCGGATCCGTGCTCGAGGATCCGCCGTCGGAGTCCGACCCACCGTCCGTCGTCGCGCCACCGCTCGGTCCCGAGCCGCCGTCCGTGCCCTGTTCGGACGCGGATCCGACGGTGCCGTCTCCCGAAGCCCCGTCCGGCCACTCCACGTGCAGTGCCACCGGGGCGCCGAACTCCAGCCGGGCGCCCGGCCCGGGGCTCGACCCGGTCACCGGCGCGTCGCTCGGCGGCATCGCGTCCCCGGCGACCGTCACCGCCAGGCCCCGCTCCGCCATGGCCGCGCTCGCCTCGCCGAAGGTCATCCCCCCTACCTTCGGCACGGACTGCCGCGCACGTGCGTCGAACGTCGTGTCGGACTCGCCCGTGGTGCCGACCTCGCGGCTGATGCCCCGGTCCGGGTCCTCGACATCGACGAGCTTGATCTCCTTCAACTGCTCGGGCGCGGGTTCGACGACGACCACCGCGGCCTGGTCGTAGCTGTCCCACTCCTTGTTGTCGCCCGTGAACTCCACCTTGATGCGGCCCGGGTCCGCGGCGAACGAGCGCAGCGGATTTCCGCAGCTGCACTTGACGGCCGGCAGCCCCTGATCGTCCACCAATACAGCGATCCCGGCTTCCAGCAGCGCGTCGAAGGGGACGGCCCTGCCCTTTTTGTAGTCGTGGTTCTTCACGAGGGTGTCGTGGCGCAGCAGAACAGGTGTGAGGTCGTCGAGATAATCCGGGATGCGGTCGACGCCGACTCCGACGATCCGGGCCCATTGTTGAGCCTTTTTCTTGTTCTCGGGAGCGGTGAGGAAATCCTCCAGCTTGCCGACGTCACAGATCTTCGGTTTCCGTGTGCCCCCGTACAGGCCGGGGGTGCTGCCCTGCTGAAGGCCGCTGTGCGGCGCCAGTGACCGCAGGTCCGGCTCGTCCCGGCCGAGCCGTTCGCCCTCGTCGAAGAAAGGAGCGAGGGACGGCACCCCCGCGGCCACCGCCGTCACCGCGAGCAGTGACGGGCCCGACTCCCCGCAACCGCCGAGGACCAGTACGCCCACCAATAGCAAAGATGTTCGCAAGCGTGCGCGAATTGTCATGACCGCTCCCCCTTGCGGTTTCCCCCGTCACCTCGCAGAGCGTATGCGAGGCTCACGCATCATGCTACTGAAGGGCAAAGCCTTTCCGTCAAGAGAAATAGAAAGGGGCACGTTTCTGTGGCCAAAGAAAAGAATGGGAGCGCATCTGGCAAGAAAAAGAAATGTGACTCAGTGACCACGTGCGTTGAGTGAGGCGAGATAGGCGTTGTACGCCTCCAGCTCCTTGTCGCCGTCCCGGTCGGCCGCGCGGTCCGTGCGCCGGGCCTGCCGCTGCTCGGAGTTGTACCACTGGAAGAGCAGCGCCAGCAGCACAAGGACCGAGGGGATCTCGCTGAAGGCCCAGGCGATGCCGCCGGCCGCGTTCTGGTCGGACAGGGCGTCGATGCCGAGGGAGGCGGGCGGGTTCTCGTACGTCTTCACCATCGGCGCGGACGCCATCATCAGCGCGATGCCGAAGAAGGCGTGGAACGGCATGCCCGCGAACAGCTCCAGCATCCGCATCAGATAGCCGGGCCGGTGCGGGCCCGGGTCCACGCCCATGATCGGCCAGAAGAAGAACAGCCCGACCAGCAGGAAGTGCGTCATCATCACGATGTGCCCCGGCGTCGACCCCATCAGGAAGTCGAACAGCGGCGTGAAGTACAGACCATAGAGGCTCGCGATGAACATCGGGATCGTGAACGCCGGATGCGTGACGATCTTCATGTACCAGCTGTGCAGGAACATCAGCAGCAGCTCGCGCGGCCCCTTCCGCCCCTTCCCCGCCACCGGCAGCGCCCGCAGCGCCAGGGTGATCGGCGCCCCCAGCAGCAGCACGATCGGCGCCAGCATGCTGATCACCATGTGCTGCACCATGTGCACGCTGAACATGACCATGCCGTAGTCGTTCAGCCCGGTGCACGTCACCAGCATCACCAGCAGCACACCCACGACGAACGCGATCGTCCGCCCCACCGGCCACTTGTCCCCGCGCCGCACGAGCCGTACGACGCCCCAGGCGTACAGCCCGAGGCCCACCAGGCACGCGATCAGGAAGAACGGATCCGCCGACCACGAGAGCCCTCGCCCGAGAGTGAAGGGCAAGAGCCCCGTCCCATGCCCGCTGTGATCCATCCGCCGGCTCCTGTTTCGTGGGGGTTGAGCGCTGTACGTCCGCCCCAAGAGTAGAACCGCCCCCGGTCACGATCATGACCGGGGGCAAGCCTTGAAGGGGCGCGGGGAACTGCGCGACCAGCCACGAACCACCCGCAGCCGACGAACCACCTGCTGAACCGAGCTCCTAGTCGGAACTCACAGCACACACTCCGCCTCGGCGTACCGCTCCGACGGCACCGTCTTCAACGTCTCCACCGCCTCCGCGAGCGGCACCATCACGATGTCGGTCCCCCGCAGCGCGGTCATGTGCCCGAACTCACCCCGGTGCACGGCCTCCACCGCGTGCCACCCGAACCGCGTCGCCAGCACCCGGTCGTACGCGGTCGGCGTACCGCCCCGCTGCACATGCCCGAGGATCACCGGCCGCGCCTCCTTGCCGAGGCGCTGCTCCAGCTCGATCGACAGCTGCCGCGCGATCCCGGCGAACCGCTCGTGGCCGTAGATGTCCTTGCCGCCCTCGTCGAAGTCCATCGACCCGGCCTTCGGCTTCGCCCCCTCCGCGGCGACGACGATCGCGAACCGCTTGCCCGCCGAGAACCGCGCGGCGACCTTCGTGGCCAACTCCTCGATGTCAAAGGGCCGTTCCGGTACGACGATGGCGTGCGCGCCGGCCGCCATGCCGGAGTGGAGCGCGATCCAGCCGGTGTGGCGGCCCATGACCTCCACGACCAGGACGCGCTGGTGGGACTCGGCGGTGGTCTTCAGCCGGTCCAGCGCCTCCGTCGCGACGCCCACGGCCGTGTCGAAGCCGAACGTGACGTCCGTGACCGCGATGTCGTTGTCGATGGTCTTCGGTACGCCCACGACCGGCAGGCCGCTGTCCGACATCAGCCGGGCCGCCTTCAGCGTGCCCTCACCGCCGATGGGGATGATCGCGTCGAGCCCGAGCTCCTCGACGTGGCCCTTCGCCCGCGCCACCCCGTCCCGCAGGTGCGAGGGCTGCACCCGGGAGGAACCGAGGATCGTGCCGCCGCGGGCCAGGATGCCGGACACCGCGTCCAGGTCGAGCTTGAGGTAGTCGCAGTCCAGCAGACCTTTCCAGCCGTCCCGGAAACCGATGACCTCGTCGCCGTGGTCGACGACGGCGCGGTGCACGACGGACCGGATGACGGCGTTCAGCCCCGGGCAGTCGCCGCCGGACGTGAGGACACCAATACGCATAGCCCGAATACCTTCTCGACGTGGGCCGGGGACCGGACCACGCTGTCCGGCTGGAATCCCCGCCACCCTACCGGCGGCAGGGGGCGGGGCCGTAGCGGGCGTCCGCCTGCTGGACGGCCCCGCACAGGTGAGCGGAGCCCTGGTCAGACGGGCATTCACAGGTGAGCGGGAGCCCCTACGGATGGGCCTTTCGCACGAGCGGTGCTGAACCGTTTCTCAAGGGCCCCGGCCCCCGCCCGGACGCGCTACGCGGGCTGCTGGGCCGCCGAGATCCGCTCGTCGCGCAGCGCCTCGAACCAGCGGTCGTCGGTCGGCGGCAGCGCGTTCACGTCCAGCGCCAGCTTCAGCAGCAGGTCCGCGATCTGCGGGTTCCGCGCCAGCACCGGCCCGTGCATGTACGTGCCGAAGACGGTGTCGTTGTACGCGCCCTCCGTGCCGTCGCCCGTGCCGTTGCCCTTGCCGAGGCGGACCTGTGCGAGGGGGCGGGCGGTGGGGCCGAGGTGGGTGACGCCCTGGTGGTTCTCGAACCCGGTCAGCTGCGGCAGCCCGAGGCGCGGGTCGATGTCCGCGAGGACGTCGCCGACGCACCGTTCGCCCTCGCCCCGGGTCGTGGTCACGTCGAGCAGGCCGAGGCCCGGCTCACGCTGGCCGAGGTCGTTGACGAACTCGTGGCCGAGGATCTGGTACCCGGCGCAGACGGCGAAGACGATCGCGCCGTTGTTCACCGCCTGGTACAGATGCCGGTCACGGCGCAGGCGCTCGGCCGCGAGCCGCTGCGGCCGGTCCTCGCCGCCGCCGATCAGATAGATGTCGCCGGAGGTCGGGATCGGCTGGTCGCTGCGCACGTCCAGCCGGGCCACGTCCAGGCCGCGCTGCCGCGCGCGGCGCTCGACGACGAGGACGTTGCCCTGGTCGCCGTAGGTGCTGAGCAGGTCCGGGTAGACCCAGACGACCCGCAGACTGTTGTCGCTCATGAAGTCAGTGCCCCTCAGAGTCGTTCATGGTCGTTCGTGGCCGGGTGCTCAGTTGCCCACGCGACGGCGCAGGTCCTGGAACGCGGTGTAGTTCGCGATGACCTCGATCCGGCCCGGCGGGCACATCTGCACCGCCTGGTCGAGGGTGTCGCAGACCTGGAAGTGCTGACCCGCCACTTCCAGACGCACCGCGAGGTCCAGCTTGCGGTCGCCGAGCACGAAGATCGGGTGGCCGGTCAGCCGGGTGTAGTCGACGTCCCAGAGCCACGAGGTGTCGGTGCCGTCGGCGCCGCGCGCGTTCACCGACAGGATCACCGGCGACGGCGGCGGGTCGATCAGCGAGAACGTCTCCAGCCAGCCCGCCGGGTTCTTGGCGAGCAGCAGCCGCAGATCCCGCTGCATGAACTGCACCACGTCGTACCGTCCGGCGACCGCCTGCACCTGGTACATGCGTTCCAGGGCGACCTGCGGCGGCACACCGAAGACGGCGGCGGTGGCGGCCGACGAGGCGGCGTTGGCCTTGTTGGCGCGACCCGGCAGCTGCAGATGGATCGGCCAGGCCGAACCGTGCGGGTCGAGGACGTGGTCGCCGGAGAGCGCCCAGCTCGGTGTGGGGCGGCGGAAACCGCACTCGCCGCAGAACCAGTCGTCGCCGGGGCGCTGCATCACACCACCGCAGGACGGGCAGGACCAGGCGTCGTCCTTCCACATCTGGCCGACCGCGACCCAGACCACGTTCGGCGAGGACGAGGCCGCCCACACGATCAGCGGGTCGTCGCAGTTGGCCACGACGACGGCCTTGGTGCCGGCCAGGCCCTCCCGCCAGGCCTCCGCCATCATCCGGGTCTCGGCGGCACGGTCGAGCTGGTCGCGGGAGAGGTTGAGCAGTGCGATGCACTTGGGGTCGGTGTCGCGCGCGACACCGGCCAGGTACTTCTCGTCGACCTCGATGACCGCGAACTTGGCGTCCGAGTTCCCGGCGAGCGCCGAGGTGATGCCCGCGGGCATGTTGGCGCCGAGCGCGTTGGAGACGACGGGGCCCGCGGCCCGCAGCGCCTCGGCGATCAGCCGGGTCGTGGTGGTCTTGCCGTTGGTGGCGGAGACCAGGATGACGTCCAGGCTCTGCGCGAGCCTGGCGAGGAGGTCGGGGTCGAGTTTCAGTGCCACCCGGCCGCCGATCACAGATCCGCTACCGCGTCCAGCGGCACGCGATGCCGCCGCGACCGCCTTGCCCGCCGTCACGGCCAGCTTGGCCCGCGGCGTGAGCGGGTCCGAGTTGCCTGCCATCAGTTCTCGATCCTCCTTGCGTACAGCGCCGCGCCCAGTCCCGGCAACGTGTGGACCAAAGACTATCGAGATCCACTCACGCGCCCGAATCTCGACCGGGCCGTCACCCTGGTCGGACCGGCGATATCGGGTCTGAACGTACCCTTGCGGCCATGCGAAGCGGCTCGATTCCCGGCGCCCGAGGGCGCGTTCTCCCCATGACACTGCTCGGGGACCCCGTATTGCAGGCGCCTTGTGAAGAGGTGACGGAGTTCGGGACCGAACTGGTGCGGCTTGTGGAGGACATGTTCGCGACCATGTACGACGCGCGAGGGGTGGGGCTCGCCGCGAACCAGGTGGGCCGGGGGCTGCGCGTCTTCGTGTACGACTGCCCGGACGACGAGGACGTGCGTCATCTCGGCCATGTGGTGAACCCCCGGCTCGTCTCGACCGGGGGGATCGTACTGCGGGGACCCGAGGGTTGTCTGTCGCTGCCCGGGCTGGAGGCGGGGGTGGAGCGGTACGACGAGGCCGTGGTCGAGGGGTTCACGGTGGACGGGGACCGGGTGCGGGTGTCGGGGAGCGGGTTCTTCGCGCGGTGTCTGCAGCACGAGTGCGATCACCTCGAGGGCCGGGTGTATGTGGACCGGCTGTCGGGGTGGCGGCGTTCTCGGGTGTTGCGGAAGGCCGCCCGGGCGCCGTGGGGGCGGTGAGTTCGCGGGCGGGTGGCAGGCTCGTCGTGGCTGGTCGCGCAGTTCCCCGCGCCCCTGAAGGGGCGCGTCGCCCGACCATGTGATCAAGTGACCCTTTCAGAAACCCGGGCCGCCGACCTTGTCGCCCGCGGCCGCCAGGCGGCCCCAGAGGAGGTCCGCGAGGCTGCGGACCAACTCCGCCCTGGTGAGGGGGCGTTCGCCGAGCCACCAGTCGCCCGCGGCGTGCATCATGCCTACGATGCCGTGGCCCCATACACGTGCCAGTTGACGGCTGTCGGGGCCGAGGTCGAGGCGGTCGTCGATGACCGTGCCGAGTTCCTCGCCCATGCGCCGCAGGAGGGGGGCCGAGTGCTTGCCGACGTCGAAGCCCTGGTCGCCGGGCTGGCCGCCCTCGGCGGGGTGCATGAGGAAGCGGTACACCTGGGGGCGGGCCTCGATGGCCGCCAGATAGGTGTCGAGGGTCGCCTCGACGCGTTCACGGCGCTCCGCGGGGGCGTCCAGCGCGGCCCGCAGGGAATCGAGGAGCGCATCGGTGTGCCGCTGGGCGAGGGCGGCGTAGAGTCCGCCCTTGTCGCCGAAGTGGCGGTACAGAATCGGCTTGGTGATGCCGGCTTCGGCGGCGATGGCGTTCATCGACGCTCCGGGGCCGTCGCGGAGCACGACTCGGTCCGCGGCCTCCAGCAGCTCGCGACGACGGCGGTCGGCGGACCGCTCCTGGTCGGTCCGCTGCGTGGTGTCCATGAGTCTCTCCCCCAAATGCTGATGACGGTGACGCCTTGCGCAAACTAACACTGATCGGCGTGACCCGATCGAACGGGCTACCGAGCACTGCTCGGGAGTTGACTTTTCCTACCGACCGGTAACAGACTCCAGTTACCGTAGGTAACATCTTAGTGCAGTGCTGGAGGCGCGTCATGGCCGAGTTCACCATGGAACTCAACGAGGAACAGCGAGAGGTCCGCGACTGGCTCCACGGATTCGCCGCCGACGTGATCCGCCCCGCGGCCGCCGAGTGGGACGAGCGCGAGGAGACCCCCTGGCCGGTGATCCAGGAGGCCGCCAAGGTCGGCATCTACTCCCTCGACTTCTACGCCCAGCAGTACTTCGATCCGACCGGCCTCGGCATCCCCATGGCCATGGAGGAGCTGTTCTGGGGCGACGCGGGCATCGCCCTGTCCATCGTCGGCACCGGCCTCGCCGCCGTCGGCGTCCTCGCCAACGGCACCGAGGAGCAGGTCGGCACCTGGATCCCCCAGATGTACGGTGACGCGAACGATGTCAAGGTCGCCGCGTTCTGCTCCTCCGAGCCGGACGCCGGTTCCGACGTCGCCTCCATGCGCACCCGCGCGGTCTACGACGAGGCCAAGGACGAGTGGGTCCTCAACGGCACCAAGACCTGGGCGACCAACGGCGGTATCGCCAACGTCCACGTCGTGGTCGCCGTGGTCGACCCCGAGCTCGGCTCCAAGGGCCACGCGTCCTTCATCGTCCCGCCGAACACGCCCGGACTGTCCCAGGGCCAGAAGTTCAAGAAGCACGGCATCCGGGCCTCCCACACCGCCGAGGTCGTCCTGGAGGACGTCCGCGTCCCCGGCTCCTGCCTCCTCGGCGGCAAGGAGAAGCTCGACGAGCGGCTGGCGCGGGCCCGTGAGCGGGCCAAGGCCGGGGGCGAGCGGGTGAAGAACGCGGCGATGG
This sequence comes from Streptomyces sp. 11x1, assembly GCF_032598905.1. Taxonomy (NCBI): domain Bacteria; kingdom Bacillati; phylum Actinomycetota; class Actinomycetes; order Kitasatosporales; family Streptomycetaceae; genus Streptomyces; species Streptomyces sp. 11x1. The sequence continues at coordinate 9,333,666 of NZ_CP122458.1, forward strand.
CCACGTTCGAGGCCTCCCGCCCGGCCGTGGGCGCCATGGCGGTGGGCACCGCCCGTGCCGCGTACGAGGTCGCCCTCGACTACGCCAAGACCCGTGAGCAGTTCGGCCGGCCCATCATCGACAACCAGGGCGTCGCCTTCCAGCTCGCGGACATGCGGACCTCCGTCGACGCGGCGCGGCTGCTGGTGTGGCGGGCGTCCTGGATGGCGATCAACGGCAAGCAGTTCACGGCGGCCGAGGGGTCCCAGTCGAAGCTGTTCGCGAGCGAGACGGCGAAGAAGGTGACCGCGCAGGCGATCCAGATCCTCGGCGGCAACGGGTACACGCGGGAGTACCCGGTCGAGCGGATGCACCGGGACGCGGCTATCTACACCATCTTCGAGGGTACGAGTGAGGTGCAGCGGCTGGTGATCGCCCGGACCCTGTCGGGAATGCCGATCCGGTAGCGGCGTGGGGGTGCGTGTGTCGGTCGGGCTGCGGGAGCGTCGTGGTTGCTCGCGCCCACGCGGCGCAGCCGCATATCGACACGGCCCCGCGCCCCTTCAGGGCTCGGGCTGTCATCAGCGGTGACGACACGTCCCCCCCCGACAGGAGTGCCTGATGACGCGTACGGCCGGTGAAGTGCTGGAAGAAATGACCGCGCGGCTCGCCCCAGGACCCGATGCCAATCCGCTGCTGCCCCTGATCGCCTCCGGTGCGGCCGATCTCGACACCCTCGCCGTGCTCGCCATGGAGCAGAGGCTGGTGATCGCCGCGGATCTGCTCTCCTTCCGTCATCTGGCCGAGCGGTCGGCCGTCGAGGATCCGGCCTGCGCCCCCTTCTTCGAGATGCTCGCGGAGGGGGAGGAGGTGGCGGCCGGGCGGCTCGGGGCGCTCGCGCAGGCGTGCGGGGTGGACGAGGAGAGGGCGGCGGCGTACGAGCCGCTGCCGGGCTGTCAGGCCTACCCGTCGTACGTCGCCCGGCTCGCACTCGGTGCCGCCCCGGCCGACGTCGTGCTAGCGCTCAGCGCCAACTTCGCCTCCTGGGGAGGCTATTGCGCGACGATCGCCAAGTCCCTCCGCGACCGCTGCGCCTTCACCGACGAGGCCTGCGGCTTCTTCGACTTCTTCGCCGAGCCATCCCCGGAACTGGAGGAGCGGGCGAGGGCGGCAGTCCGGACGGGGACCGGCACGGGGCGGATCGACGAAGAGGCGGCCTACCGATACGGCCGCCTGCTGCAAAGCTACGAATCGATGTTCTGGCACACACTCGCGCCCCGTCAGGGGCGCGGGGAACTGCGCGAGCAACCACGAACCACCTGCAGCCGACCTACGACCGAGACGCGGCCCTAGCCGGAGGCGGCCCCGCTGCTGTGCGCGATGCACGCCACGTCGATCCGGTCCGCGAGCTTCGCCAGCTCGATCGTCAGAGCCGCCACCGTGTCCTCGTCGAGCTCCTCACCCGCCTCCACCAGGTGCAGCCAGCGCCCGCCCACCGTCCGCAGCAGTTTGCTCACATCGGCCGCAGACACCTGCAGGGTCCCGCGGTCGTCGACGATCAGAGGCAGAGTCACTTCGCGGTTCACAACGGGGATGGTAGCCGCGGAACGCTCACGCCCCGTGCCATACGGTGGTGATGTTGCAGAACTCCCGGATTCCGTGTCCGGACAGCTCGCGCCCGTATCCCGACCGCTTGACCCCGCCGAACGGGAACGCCGGGTGGGAGGCGGTCATCCCGTTGACGTAGACCGCGCCGGCGTCCAGGTCCCGGACGAAGCGGTCGACCTCGGCGCTGTCCCGGGTCCACACGTTGGAGCTCAGCCCGAAGGGCGTGTCGTTGGCGATCGCGATCGCTTCGTCGAGGTCGGCCACCCGGTACAGCGTGGCGACGGGACCGAAGGTCTCCTCCTGGTGGACGCGCATCTCGGGGGTGATGTCGGCGAGGACGGTCGGCGGGTAGAACCAGCCCGGCCCGTCGGGGCGTTCGGCACCGCACAGCACGGTGGCCCCGCTCTCCACGGCCTCGTCGACCAGTTCCTCCAGGTCCTTGCGGCCCCGCTCGCTGGAGAGCGGGCCGACATCGGTGTCCTCGTCCAGCGGGTCGCCGACCTTCAACGCCTTCATGGCCTCGACGAACCGCTCGGCGAAGGCGTCGTAGACGTCGTCGTGCACGATGAACCGCTTGGCGGCGATGCACGACTGACCGGTGTTCTGCACCCGGGCCGTCACCGCGATCCGGGCCGCCTCCTCGACGTCGGCGGACGGCATCACCACGTACGGGTCACTGCCGCCCAGTTCCAGGACGGTCTTCTTGACCTCGTCCCCGGCGACCGAGGCGACCGCCCGGCCGGCCGGCTCGCTGCCGGTGAGGGTGGCGGCCTTCACACGGGGGTCGCGCAGGATGTCCTCGACGGCGCGCGAGCCGACGAGCAGGGTCTGGAAGCAGCCCTCGGGGAAGCCCGCCCGGCGGAAGAGGTCCTCCAGGTAGAGCGCGGTCTGCGGGACGTTGGAGGCGTGCTTCAGCAGGCCCACGTTGCCGGCCATCAGGGCGGGCGCGGCGAACCGGATCACCTGCCAGAGCGGGAAGTTCCACGGCATCACGGCGAGCACCGGGCCGAGCGGGCGGTAGCGGACCAGGACCCGGGAGGCGCCCGAGTCCTTCACGTCCGCGTCGGACGGCTCCACGTCGGTGAGCAGCACCTCGGCGTGGTCGGCGTACCAGCGCATCGCCTTCGCGCATTTGGCGGCCTCGGCGCGGGCCTGCTTGACGGGCTTGCCCATCTCCGTGGTCATCGTCCGCGCGACGTCCTCGGCGTCCTCGTCGAGGAGGTCGGCGGCCCGGCGCAGCAGCCGGGCGCGCTCCGCGAAGGAGGTGGTCCGGTAGGTGCGGAAGGTGGCGTCGGCGGTGGCGAGGCGGTGCTCGATCTCCTCCTCGCCCAGGGCGTCGTACGTCTTGAGGGTCTCGCCGTTCGCCGGGTTGACCGTGGCGATGGGCATGCTGGCCTCCTGCGTGGACTGTCCTTCGACCTTCCCGCGCTACGGAGCACGCCGCAACGCGACTCAGTCCGAGTGCTCCAGAAGACGGTCGAGAAACTCCGCCTGCGCCGGGACGATCACGGCCCGGGCCCGTTCGACGCTGAGCCACTCCACGCGGTCCAGCTCCGGGAACTCCTGGAGTCGGCCGGACCTCGGCGGCCACTCCATGCGGAAGGTGCCCGGCACGACGGTGGCCGGGTCGAGGTCCGCCTCGATCGCCCAGGCCGTCACGATCTTGCCGTTCTTCTGCCGCACCTCGCCCAGCGGTACGGCCTCCCCGTCGGGCGGGGCCAGCCCCAGCTCCTCCTGGAACTCCCGGCGGGCCGCGTCCCAGGCGGGCTCGTCCGGTTCGTACTCGCCCTTGGGCACGCTCCACGCCCCCGCGTCCTTCTGCGCGAAATACGGGCCGCCCATATGGCCGAGCAGCACCTCGACGCCGTGCTCGGTGCGGCGGTGCAGCAGCAGGCCGGCACTGCGCTTGGGGGTGGTCAACGCGTCACCTCGGGGTGTGCGGCGATCAGGGTCTCGACCGTATCGGCTTCGGCGGGGGTCTTGTCCTCGCGATAGCGGATCACGCGGGCGAAACGCAGGGTGACACCGGCCGGGTAGCGGGTGGAGCGCTGCAGGCCGTCGTAGGCGATCTCGACGACGAGTTCGGGGCGTACGGTCACGCCCCAGCCGTGCCGCTCCACGGCCAGCTCCGTCAGCCGCTCGGTCTGCCAGGCCAGCAACGCGTCGGTCATGCCCTTGAAGGTCTTGCCGAGCATGGCGAAGGAGCCGTCGGCGGTGCGGGCGCCGAGATGCAGGTTGGAGAGCCTGCCCGTGCGGCGGCCGTGCCCCCACTCTGCGGCCAGGACCACCAGGTCCAGGGTGTGCACGGGCTTGACCTTCAACCACGAGGCACCGCGCCGGCCCGCGCTGTAGGGGGCGTCGAGCGCCTTCAGCACGACGCCCTCGTGACCGCGTTCCAGCGTGGCGGCGAGGAAGCCCTCCGCCTCGGTGAGGTCGCCGGGGCCGTGCACCAGGGTGCGTCGGACGCGCATCGGCGCGGGGACGAAGCGGGCCAGCTCGGTGTGGCGGTCGGTGAAGGGCAGGTCCAGCAGGTCTTGGCCGTCGACGGAGAGCGCGTCGAAGAAGACCGGTGATACGGGTACCTGCTCGGCCACCGTCGCCACGTCCAGCCGGGAGCCGACCCGTGCGGCGGTCTCCTGGAAGGAACGCGGCCGGCCGTTCTCGTCGAACGCGATCACCTCTCCGTCCAGGATGAACCGCTCACCCCGCAACTCCAGTGCGGCGGCGGTTAGTTCGGGCAGCCGGTCGGTGATGTCGTCCAGGGTGCGGGTGTAGAGGCGTACGCGGTCGCCGTCGCGGTGGACCTGGACGCGGATGCCGTCGAGCTTCTCCTCGACCGCGCACTCGCCCAGCTTGGCCACGGCCTCCGCGACGGAGGAGGCGCTGTGCGCCAGCATCGGCTGGACGGGCCGCCCCACGGTGAGCCGGAACCCGTCCAGGGCCGACGCGCCCTCCGCCAGCAGTGCCTGGGCCACGGTCTGGAGCGAGCCGGCCAGCATCACCGCCCGGCGTACGTCGGCGGCGGGCGCCCCGGTGGCGCCGGCCAGCCCCTCCACGGCGAGGGCGTCCAGGGCGCCCTGGCGGACCTCACCGGTGAGCAGGCCGAACAGGTAGCGCTGCTCCTCCTCCATGGCCGCCGCCAGCAACTCGCCGACCAGGCGCCTTCGTTCGGCCTGCGCACCGGTGCCGGCGACCGCGCCGATCACCGTCAGCCGGGCGTCCACCTCGCGGACCGTGAGGGTGGGGGTGGTGGCCGGCAGGATCTGCTGGTCCAGGACCTTCCAGCCGATACCGAGTCTGCCCTGGGGCAGCCGGCCCGCGAGGTACGGGATGACGATCGGGACGTCCGCGGCGTCCGCGTCCCGGAAGAGTTCGGCGAGCAGGGCGGCCTTGCGGGACCGGGCCGAGGCGGCGGCGATCTCTTGCGACACGCGGGCGAGCCGGGCGAAGAGCATGGAGCCATGGTCCTACGGAGTTTCGCCGGGCGCCTATTGGGGTGGGGACGCGGGTTTCGTCGGCGGGTGCGGGTGGGTGAGGCTTCTCGCGCAGTTCCCCGCGCCCCTACGGGCGATGGCCCTTCGGGCCGCTCGATCAACCCGCGTCCAGGTCTGCCGTCAGGAGGTCTCCGTTGATCGTGGCCCCCGCTCGGTAGCCCGAGGAGGCCGCGTTGATCACCTGTTCCGAGAAGCCCATCGCGTTGCCGGCCGCCCAGACTTCGGGGATCGTGGTTCGGCCGGTCGGGTCGACCACCGGGTAGGCGCCGAACGGGGTCTCGGTCAGCTCGGCGCCCAGTTTTTCCAGGAGGGTCGTCTGCGGGACCGGGCGGGGGGCGGCGAAGAGCACCGAGCGAGCGTGGGTCGTGCCGTCGGCGAGCCTGACGCCGGTGAGACGGTCGTCCGCCACGACCAGGCCCGCGACCTCGCCGGGGACCACCCGGACCCCGGCTGCCGCGAGGCGGCGCAGGTCGTCGTCGGAGAGGTCGGATTCGGCGACGGTGTGCAGGAACAGGGTCACGTCCTTGGACCACTGGGAGACCATCAGGGCCTGGTGGACGCTCAGCGGGGTCGTCGCGAGGACACCGAAGGGCTGGTCGCGGACCTCCCAGCCGTGGCAGTAGGGGCAGTGGAGCACGTCCCGGCCGAAGCGTTCGGCGACGCCGGGGACGGCCGGGAGTTCGTCCTTCAGCCCCGTGGCGAAGACCAGGCGCCGGGCGCGCACGGTCCGGCCGTCCGCGAGGGCGACGGTGAAGGTCCGGCCGTCGTCGTCCCGCGTCACGTCGGCCGCCCGGCCCCGGACCAGTGCCACGCCGTAGCGGGCGATCTCCTCCCGGCCGACGGCCAGGAACTCCGCCGGGGACATCCCGTCCCGCGACAGGAAGCCCTGCATGTGCGCGGCGGGTGCGTTGCGGGGCTCGCCCGCGTCGACGACCAGGGTGCGGCGCCGGGCCCGGCCCAGGACCAGGGCGGCGGAGAGCCCCGCCGCGCCGCCGCCGATGACGATCACTTCGTACTGCTCGGCCATGTCGTACTGCTCGGTCATGGTGACCACCTCCACGACCGACGGTCGCGCGAGCGCTGCCGCATTGACAAATGTCTTTGCCGAAACTGCAATGAAGGCATGAGTGGTACGAGTGACACGAACGAGGGTGCGAGCGGCACGGACGAGGTGCTCGCCGGAGTCGGGCCGCGGCTGCGGCGGATCCGCAAGGAGCGGGAGGCGACGCTCGCGGGACTGTCGGAGGCGACCGGTATCTCGGTGAGCACGCTGTCCCGGCTGGAGTCGGGGCTGCGCAAGCCCAGTCTGGAGCTGTTGCTGCCGATCGCGCGGGCCCACCAGGTGCCGCTGGACGAGCTGATCGGGGAGCCGCCGGTCGGTGATCCGCGGGTGCGGTCCAAGCCGATCCAGCGGCACGGGCGGACGTACTGGCCGCTCACCCGGCAGCCGGGCGGCCTCCAGGCCTTCAAGGTGCGTGTCGAGCCCCAGGGGCGACAGGAGCCGGAACCGCGCACCCATGAGGGCTACGAGTGGCTGTATGTGATGTCCGGCAAGCTGCGGGTCGTGCTCGGCGAGCATGATGTGGTGATGGTCGCCGGGGAGGCCGCCGAGTTCGACACCCGGGTCCCGCATTGGTTCGGCGCGGCGGGGGAGGAGCCGGTGGAGTTCCTCAGTCTGTTCGGGCCGCAGGGGGAGCGGATGCATGTCCGGGCCAGGCCCGCACGGTCGTGACGCACGCTACTGCGTCCCGACTGTTCCCCGGAGGGCAAGCGACCGCTTAGTATGCATGCGGCAGTCGGCCCCGGGGCCGACGAAGCAGTCCGGAGCAGTCCGTGGAGGCACCGCATGCAGGCATGGCAAGTGCACGAGAACGGCGAGCCGAGCGAGGTGATGCGGCTCCACGACGCGGAGCGGCCCACGCCCGGTGACGGCCAGGTCCTGCTGAAGGTGCGCGCCGCGAACATCAACTTCCCCGACGTGCTGATGTGCCGGGGGCACTACCAGGTCCGGCCGCCGCTGCCGTTCACGCCGGGCGTGGAGATCTGCGGGGAGACGGAGGACGGACGCCGGGTCCTCGCCAATCCGGCGCTGCCGTACGGCGGCCTCGCCGAGTACGCGGTCGCCGACGCCGCCGCCCTGCTGCCCGCACCCGACTCGCTCGACGACGCCGAGGCCGCGGCCCTGCACATCGGCTACCAGACGGGCTGGTTCGGCCTCCACCGCCGGGCCCGCCTCGAAGCGGGGGAGACCCTGCTCGTCCACGCTGCCGCCGGAGGGGTCGGCAGCGCGGCGGTGCAGCTCGGCAAGGCCGCGGGCGCGACGGTCATCGGTGTCGTGGGCGGCGCCGACAAGGCCGTCGTGGCCCGCGAGCTGGGCTGCGACGTGGTGATCGACCGGCGGAGCGAGGACGTCGTCTCCGCCGTGAAGGAAGCCACCGGAGGCCGGGGCGCGGACGTGATCTACGACCCCGTGGGCGGCGAGGCCTACACACAGTCGACCAAGGTCGTCGCCTTCGAGGGACGCATCGTGGTCGTCGGCTTCGCGAGCGGGACGATCCCCAGCCCCGGCCTCAACCACGCCCTCGTCAAGAACTACTCGATCCTCGGCCTGCACTGGGGCCTGTACAACACCAAGAACCCGAAGCTGGTCCAGCACTGCCACGAGCAGCTCACCGAGCTGGCGGCCCGGGGCGTCGTCAAGCCGCTGGTGAGCGAGCGCGCACCGCTCGACGGGGCCGCGGCCGCCGTGCAGCGCGTCGCCGACGGCGTGACCACCGGCCGGGTGGTCGTGGTGCCCTCGCCGGAGAACGGAGCCGCCGCATGACCGACGCAAGTGACCTCAGGCGCCGCACCGCCGAGTTGCTGGCCGCGTACCCGCCCGCCACCACCGACCGCCTGGACTTCCTGCGCGCCCGCTTCGACGCCGGCCTCGCCTGGGTGCACTACCCCGAGGGCCTCGGCGGCCTCGGCGCCCCGCGTTCCCTCCAGGCCGTGGTGGACGCCGACCTGGAGGCGGAGGGCGCCCCCGACAACGACCCCCGCCGTATCGGCATCGGCCTCGGCATGGCCGCGCCGACGATCCTCGCCTACGGCACGCAGGAGCAGAAGCGGCAGTACCTGCGGCCGCTGTGGACCGGGGAGGAGGTCTGGTGCCAGCTCTTCAGCGAGCCCGGCGCCGGGTCCGACCTCGCCGCGCTCGGCACCCGGGCCGTCCGCGAGGGCGACGGCGACTGGGTGGTCAACGGGCAGAAGGTGTGGACGTCCAGCGCCCACGTCGCCCGCTGGGCCATCCTCATCGCCCGCACCGACCCGGACGTGCCCAAGCACCGGGGCATCACCTACTTCATCTGCGACATGACCGACCCCGGCATCGAGGTCAGGCCCCTGCGGCAGGTCACCGGCGAGGCCGAGTTCAACGAGGTGTTCATCACCGACGTCCGCATCCCGGACGCGCGCCGCCTCGGCGAGATCGGCGACGGCTGGAAGGTCGCGCAGACCACCCTCAACAACGAGCGCGTCGCCATCGGCGGCATGCGGCTGCCCCGCGAGGGCGGCATGATCGGCCCGGTGGCCAAGACCTGGCGCGAACACCCCGAACTGCGCACCCACGACCTCCACCAGCGGCTGCTCAAGCTCTGGGTCGAGTCCGAGGCCGCCCGTCTCACGGCCGAACGGCTGCGCCAGCAGCTCGTCGCCGGTCAGCCCGGCCCCGAGGGCGCCGGCATGAAGCTCGCCTTCGCCCGCCTCAACCAGGAGATCAGCGGCCTGGAGGTCGAACTCCGGGGCGAGGAAGGCCTGTTGTACGACGACTGGACCATGCGCCGCCCCGAGCTGGTCGACTTCGTCGGCCGGGACGCCGGCTACCGCTACCTCCGTTCCAAGGGCAACAGCATCGAGGGCGGGACCACCGAGGTCCTGCTGAACATCGTCGCCGAGCGCGTCCTGGGCCTGCCCGGCGAACCGCGCACCGACAAGGACGTCGCGTGGAAGGACCTGTCCCGATGACGACACCGAGGGCACAGCCCGACCTCCTGTACTCGGAGGACGAAGAAGCTCTCCGGGCGGCCGTCCGCGACCTGCTGAGCGACCACTGCGACGCGGCCGGCGTCATCGCCCGCGTCGAGTCGGACGCCCCGCACGACCGTGAACTGTGGAAGCTGCTCGCCGACGGCATGGGCCTCGCCGGGCTGCTCGTCCCCGAGGAACTCGGCGGACAGGGCGCCACCCACCGTGAAGTCGCCGTCGTCCTGGAGGAGTTGGGGCGGTCCGTCGCCCCGGTGCCGTACCTCACCAGCGCCGTCGTCGCCACCGAGGCACTGCTCGCCGCCGACGCCCGCGACCTGCTCGGCGAACTGGCGTCGGGGCGGCGGATCGGCGCCCTGGCGGTCGCCCTGAACGTCTCCGCCGGCAGCGCCTACCAGGTCGTACGGTTCGAGGACGGTGCCCTGCACGGGCGGCTGACCGGCATCGCGGACGCGGCCGTCGCCGACGTGCTGCTGGTGCCCGCCGACGACGGGGGCCTCTACGCGGTCGACGCCACCGCCGCGACCGTCACCCCGCAGGTGTCGCTGGACCTGACCCGGCCGGTGGCCGAGGTGACCCTCGACGGTGCGCCGGGCCGCCTCCTCGGGGACGCCGAGCCCGCCGTGCGCCGCGCCCTGCGGGCCGGGGCCGGACTCCTCGCCTCCGAGCAACTCGGCCTCGCCGAATGGACGTTGACCGAGACGGTCCGCTACCTCAAGCAACGCAAGCAGTTCAACCGGCCCGTCGGCGGCTTTCAAGCGCTCAAGCACCGCCTCGCGCAGCTGTGGCTGGAGGTCGTCAACCTGCGGGCCACCGCCCGGAACGCGGCCGACCAGCTCGCCACCTCGGGCGACGACGCCGACCTCGCCGTGGCCGTCGCCCAGGCCTTCGCGGCACCCGTCGCCGTCCACGCGGCCGAGGAGGCGCTGCAACTGCACGGCGGAATCGGCATGACCTGGGAACACCCGGTCCACCTGTACCTGAAGCGGGCGAAGGCCGACTCGATCGCGTACGGCACCGCGGGCGCCCACCGGGCCGCCCTGGCCGAACTGGTCGACCTCCAAGCCCCCTGACGTACAACGGAAGAAGAGCGCGGAGAGCCCGCCCCACCTGGGGCGGGCTTCTCCGTGCGTTCACCCGCGGCCCGGTGAACGCGGGTGAACGCACGACGGCGGTCCGGCCAACTCCCCGCACGGACCTGCTCATCGGCCCCTTCCAGCTCGCATACTCGCTGGGTCCGCAACCGGCCCATCCGGGAGGCAGAGCATGGCCCTCACCACCCGCCGCAGAGCCCTCACCACCCTCGGCGCCGCCCTCACGGGCGCCATCGCCCTGCCCGCCACGAGCGCGCTGGCCGGCGAACAGAAGCACCGGCCACGCCCGTTGTGGCGGGCCCACGCGCACAACGACTACGAGCACCCGCGGCCCCTCCTCGACGCCCTCGACCACCGCTTCGGCAGCGTCGAGGCCGACATCTTCCTCGTCGGCGACCAACTCCTCGTCGCCCACGACCCCGCGGACCTCGACCCCGCCCGCACCCTCGAAGCCCTCTACCTGGAGCCGCTCGCCGCACGGGTGCGCGCCAACCGGGGTTCGGTCCACCGGGGGCACCGCAGGCCGCTGCAGCTCCTCATCGACATCAAGACCGAAGGCTCGTCCACGTACCTCGAAATCGACCGCCATCTGCGGCATTACCGGCACCTGTTCACCACGTACGCGCACGGGCGGGTCCGTCAGGGCGCGGTCACGGCCGTGATCTCCGGGGACCGGGCCGCCCGGGTGCCCATGGAGGCACAGACGGTGCGGCGTGCCTTCTACGACGGGCGGCTTGCCGACCTCGTGTCCACGACGCCGGCGCCGGCCTCCTTCATCCCGCTGATCTCCGACAACTGGCTGCTCAACTTCACCTGGCAGGGCGTGGGTCCCTTCCCGGGAGCCGAACGCGAAAGGCTCCGGCAGATCGTCTCGACGGCGCACGGACGCGGTCAGCGGGTGCGGTTCTGGGCGACGCCCGATCTGGCGGGGCCGGCGCGGGACGCGCTGTGGGGTGAGTTGCTGGCCGCGGGTGTCGACCACCTCAACACCGATGACCTCGCGGGTCTTGAGGAGTTCCTGGACGCACGCGGGGTGGCGTAGGCGCGACGAACCCCGACGCGGTCGACACCACTCGTTCGGCGGACGGCTCCGCCGCACGGGCTAACCCTCCGGTGCGCCACACTTGCGGCCGAATGCCGCGAAATGGGCGTGGCGGAGGAGGTTGACGATGGCCGTTTCCATCTCTGTGGTGGTGTTGCTCGGGATCCTGACGGTGGTCTTCATGCGCAATGGTGCGCTGAAGTTCTCGCACGCAGCGGTCTGTGTGCTGTTGGGGTTCTCCATGGCGGGCACGAGTCTGGCGCCGACCGTCCACAACGGGCTCACGGCCACGGCGGACATCGTGAGCAGCGTGAAGCCATGAGGGTGAGGTGACGCTTTTCAGGGGCGCGGGGAACTGCGTGAGCAGCCCACCGGCCCCGCGGCCGACAACGTGCCTCACGCCTTGGTGAACACGCCGATACCGTTCGGGACGGCCCGCTCGGCGCCGTCGCTGGGGTGGTTGCGGACGGTGACCGTCGTCGTCCCCGGGGCGCGGGCCACGAGCGTGGAGGAGCCGCCGCCGTCCAGGCTGAACGCGTCGACCGCGCCCAGGCCCCGCATCGTGTCGGCGACCTCCGCGATGGTCAGCCCGGTGCGGTAGGCCGCCGCGCCGTCCAGGGCGAGCAGCAGCAGGCGGCGGCCCCCGTCGGCGACGCCCGCGGCCGTGCGGACCGCCGAGGTCGTGGCGTCGAGGCCGGGCAGCGGCAGGCCGCCCCGCAGGACCGGGTAGCCGCCGAGCGCGAACGCGTACGGCGTGCCCGTCGAGGAGACGAGGAGGTGCCGTACCTCCACCGCGTCACCGGGGGCGAGCTTGCGCAGCTGCTGCGCGCCCGCCTCGCGTCCGACCAGGACGGTCGTGCCGGCGGCGATCGCCCCGCTGCCGGGGGTACCCGCCGTACCGACCACGCGGCCGTCCTCGACCAGCACCTCGTGCGTGTCGGTGCTGCACGGCGCGGCCCGGTCGGTGTCGGTGCCGCAGACCGCGCGCATCCGGGAGACGCTGCCCCAGTCCGTGGTGAACGCGCCCACGGAGCCGACCGGCAGGGCGTACTGGTTGAGGCCGCGCAGCGAGAGGTCGCCCTCGGCGGTGGTGACGGAACCGTCGAGGGCGATGCGGTCGAGGCGGGCCCTACCGTCGGCGGTGACGCCCAGCACGTCCGTGGTGCCGGTGCCCGGCGGCAGGGCCGGACCGAAGCGCTGGCCCCTCGGCACGGCGGCCTTGAGCGCGTGCCCGGCGGCGATCGCGGGGCCGACCGTCGCCCCGGTGGCGGCGACGCCGGGGTGCTGGGTCTCGGTGATGTTGAAGAAGTCGCCGTTGACCCCGGCCACGGCACCCGCCGCGGTGGCCAGCCGGGACACGGTCGCGCGCGAGGCCACCTTCCCCGGGTACAGCAGCCCGACGCCCACCTGGGGATTGCTCAGGTCGACCGTCAGCACATGGGCGTGCGTCACGCCCTTGGCCGCCCGGATGTCGAACTGGCTGTACTGCACGCCCGGTGCCAGGGCGACGGCCCTGGGCGCGCCGCCGGCCGGTGCCGCCCCCACGAGGGCCGCCCCGGCCAGCACGCTCCACGTCGAGAGAACCGTCAGTACCGTTCTGAGCCGTCGAGCACGACGTGTCACGGTGCCCCCTGATGCCTCGTCAAATGTCCCAGGACTCAGGGGAAGTGCACCAGACGACTACCGGCCGGGCGGGGGCTCCGCCTCGACGACGCGGGAACGGATGAGAAAACGCACCCCTTCGGGTGCCTCCAGGGAGAACCCGCTGCCCCGCCCCGGCACCACGTCCACGATGAGGCGGGTGTGACTCCACACCTCGTACTGGCCGCGGGACATCCAGAACCCCACCGTCTCGTCGACCCCGTCGACGGTCAGCTCCGCGAGGAGGACGTCCGAGTTTCCCGTACGGAACTCGCCGTCGGGGTAGCACATGGGGGCGCTGCCGTCGCAGCAGCCGCCCGACTGGTGGAACATCAACGGGCCGTGGGCCGCCCGCAGCCGCCGGACGAGATCGGCGGCCGCGGGGGTCAGCTGTACGCGCGGGACGACATCCATGCGCGCAGTGAACGCCTCGCCAGGTTGCGAGGACGTTGCGTGCCCCTCAGCTCTGCCGCCCGCCGCCGGAACCGGTGCGGCGGCGCAGCAGGAGGAGGCCGCCCGTCAGGGCCGCGAGGCCGCTCGCGGCCGTCCAGGCCGGGAAGTCGGAGGTGCCTGTCGCGGCCAGGTCCTCGCCCCGGCCGTTCTGGGCGCCGGCGGAGGGGGAGGCGGACGACGCGCTCGTCTTCGCGCCGGAGCCGGAGCCGGAGCCTGCGGCCGTGGACGTGGACGTGGACGTGGACGTGGACGGGGGCGCGCTCGCCTCGGCGGCCGTGGCCCGGTCCCGGGTGAACGCCAGCGTGCCGAAGCCCAGTTGGTCGTAGCCCCCGCTGTTGGGGCCGTAGTCGCCGCCACCGCCCTCGGGGGCCGCCCTGGCCGCCGTCCGGGCGAGGTAGGAGGCGTCGAGGCCCCGCCGCTTGGTGTAGTGGTTGGCGATCATCGCCCAGATGGGGCGCGTCATGTTCGGGTCGACAGCGGCTGCGTCGGACGCGGTCTCCCTCCCCGACCACCCGTCGACCGCGCCCTTGGCGCGGGTGTTGGCCGTGTAGGGCACCTCCCCGCCCATGGCCCACTTGGCCACGTACTGGGCGCCCTTGAGGAAGCGGTTGTCGTCGTAGCCGTACAGGTCGATGCCCTGGTTCCAGGCCATCTCGCAGAAGGTGCCCATCAGGCCGACACCGAGCAGCGCGTGGCCCTGGTCGCGGCCGGCCTCCAGCCACTCGGCGAGGCCGTCCTCGTGCACGACGGGGATGGCCTTCCTGACGGCGCCGAGACCCTCGCCGTTCTTGAAGTAGTCCACGGCGCGGGCCACTTGGGCCTTGTCGTCGCAGAAGATGCCGCCGGCCAGGACACAGGCCATGTTGGCGAGGTCCCAGTTGGGCCAGTAGTTGGTGATCACCGCGCCGTTGTGGCGGACCGGGAAGTCGTCGCTGAGCGGGGCGAAGACCTCGCTCAGCATCTCCTGGAAGCGGTCGAGCGCGAAGTCCGGGTGGTCGCGCACGAGCTCGGCGGCGTTGGCGAACTGGTAGCCGTACAGACCGGCGGCCAGGAAGCGGTCGGCGTTGCCCGCCAGGGAGGTGAGCTTCGCCGACCAGTCGTTGAGGATCGCCACGGCGGTGTCGGCGTGGGCGTCCTCGCCGGAGACGTGGTGGCGCAGGCCGTTCTGGTAGGCGGCGTGGATGTCGTTGTAGAGGGTCACGTAGTTCTGGCCGGTGCCGCCGCGGACCACGGTCGTCTGCGGGTTGGCCCTCCAGCCGCTCTGCGCGTGCCGGTTGGCGGTCAGCCGGGCGAAGCCCGCCGTGTACGGCTGGGCGCCCGCCTTCACCTTGGCCGCCATCCGGGCCAGATCCGCTGTGGTGTGGAGCAGACCGGGGTGCGCGAAGCCGCTGCCCGCGGCCGAGGCGGGCGTCGCCGCCAGGCCCGTGCCGGCCCCCAGGCCCGCCGCACCCGCGGCGATACCGGCGATCTTCAGCGTGCTCCGGCGGCTGATCTCTGCAGTCACGTGGGGGTCCTCGGGTCTCGGCTACGGGGCGTGGCTCGCTTGCGTCGGCCCGCGCGAGCGGCTGCGAACAGGAGACGCACCGACCCCCGGGGCGGATATCAGAAACCGGGGCGGTGCGTCCCGCGCCGTACCGAGGGCGTCGTACCCGACGGGTCAGGCACCCGGGGTCCAGCCGCCCAGCCAGTCCGCGACCTCCTGGTCGGCGGCCTTGTCGAGGGTGTAGGTGTAGTACGTCTTCGGGTCGAAGGCCGTGCCGCCGCTCTCGTTGCGCCCCGAGGCGCCGGAGAAGACGTTGCCGCGCCGGACCAGGGCGGCCGTCGCGTCCTTGGTGACGGGGTTCCGCATGCCCTGGAAGTAGCTGTTCTCCCGGACCATCTTCGTGTTGCCGCGCGCGTTGTTGCCGTACGAGGAGGCGATCTCCGTGCCGGAGACGTCCTCCGGGAAGCTGTTGTGCAGGTGCGCGTGCGCGTGCGCGACGTTGTCGGTGGAGGGGTTGCGCTGTTCTGTCTCGCGGAACCAGTCGTGGTGGATCGTCAGGTCGGTGGTGGTGTCGGTGGTCCAACCGATGCCGAAGGTCTTGTTGTTCTGGCTCAGCTTGTTCCAGGAGACCGTGACGTAGGTGGTGTCCTCGCGGCTGTCGATCAGACCGTCCGCCATGTGCCGCAGATCGTTGTGGTCGATCCAGGCCACGAGCGCCGTCTTCCTTCTGCGGTGGCGGGGCTTGCCGTGGTTGTCGCTCACGCGTCGCTTCCGTTCCGTGTGGGGGGCGTCAGCCGAGCAGTCGCCGCCGCACAGGACGAGGTTGCCGTCGGGCGGCGCGAATTCCGTTCGGAGGAACGGAACTTCCGACCGGAGGCGACCGTGGCCGAGAATCGACCCTCGGGTCGAGAAGGGAACGGTGCAATCCGCTCGGGTCGCGACCGTGCCGGCCGTTGACACGTGTGCGCAGGTCAGGGCGGGGCTGTCACAGCAATACATCGATTTCGTTGTTCACTTGACTACCGGGCGTCACACGCGATTGGCTCCGCCCAGCGAAAGTCGGCCAGTCATCGCACGTCATCGCGGTGATGACGGCTCTTCAGCTCTCCACAGACGTCCCACCCCGGTCGCACAGCGAGGTGCCGCGCCCCCATGAACCCACCCCCCGCACCCCACAGAATCCGCACGGCGTTCCGTGCCACGGCGCTCGCCGCCGCCGTCTGTCTGACCGTCGCCGGCTGCTCGGTGCTCGGCGGCTCGCAGGCGGATTCGGACACGGGCGCGTCGGGACCCTCGGGCGGGATGAAGATCGCGCTGATCACGCACAGCGCCGAAGGGGACGCTTTCTGGGACCTGGTCCGCAACGGCGCGGAGGTCGCGGCGGCCAAGGACGGTGTCGAGCTGACCTTCGTCAGCGACCCCGACCCCGCCGGCCAGGCCAAGCTGGTGCGGGACGCGATCGCCGACAAGGTCGACGGCATCGCGGTGACCCTCGCCAAGCCGGCGGCGATGCGCGGCGCGGTCGCCGAGGCCCGCGCCGCCGGGATACCCGTGGTGGGCCTCAACTCCGGTATCGACGCCTGGCAGGCACAGGGGCTGCTGGCCTTCTACGGCCAGGACGAGAGTGTCGCCGGCCGGGCCCTCGGCAACGAACTCGACGCCCGCGCCGCCAAGCACGCGCTGTGCGTCATCCACGAGCGCGGCAACGTCGCCGTGGAGGCCCGCTGTGCAGGTGTGCGCAAGACCTTCGCCGGGCAGACCGAGAACCTCTACGTCGACGGCACCGACATGGACTCGGTGACCGACTCCATCGCCGCGAGGCTCCGTCAGGACCCCACGATCGACGAGGTCGTGACCCTCGGCGCACAGTTCGCGCTCGCCGCCGTGGACTCCGTGGACGATGCCGGCAGCAAGGCCGAGGTCGCCACCTTCGACCTCAACAAGGACCTGGTCGAGGCGGTCAAGGACGGCGACGTCCAGTTCGCGGTGGACCAGCAGCCCTACCTCCAGGGCTATCTCGCCGTCGACGGACTCTGGCTCTACCGGACCAACGGCAACACCAGTGGCGGCGGGGTCGAGCCCGTGCTCACCGGCCCGGCGTTCGTCACCAAGAAGAACATCGCGGGCATCGCCGAGTTCGCGGCGAACGGCACCCGTTGACACCGGCAAACGGAACCTACCGTTCGGACACGACCGTGGCCCGGAATCCAAGCATCCGGAACGGTCGTGTAACGGCGACCCCAAACTTACGGCCACCCCTGCGACGTGCGTTCACTTGTGCGGATAACATCCTGCGCATCCCCAGTGCGCCGTACTGACAGGTGTCCGCCCACCACTACGGGACCCTGTCGCCCCGCCCCCGATCCCTTCCGCTCCCCGCCAACCGCCCAAGGACGACGATGCCCCCACGGACCGGCGCCCGGCGCCGTCTCGGCTCCATACGTCTCTCGCTGATCCTCCTGGCTCTGATCCCCAGCGTCACACTGGCCGTGAGCTGGGGTGTGACGACGACCCAGATGTTCTCGGAGGGCCTGCGGCTGCGGACGCAGACCGGACTGAGCAAGTCGACCGGCGCGATGGGCACCGACGCGGCCCTCGCCCTGCAACGCGAGCGCGCCCTGTCGGCCGCCTACATGGGGGCCCGGGGCAGCTCCATGGCCGCCTTGGAACGGCAGCGCCGGGAGACCGACCGGGCGGTCGCCAAACTCGACCGTCGCGCCGGCGAGATCGAGGACGCCCCCGCCCGCATCGGCGATCAGCTGTACGCGGTCATGGGCGCCTCGAACAGCCTGGAGTACTACCGGGACCAGGTGGACAACCCCACCGACATCACGCCCGAGCAGATCCTGGACCACTACAGCTCGATCATCGACGGCCAGATCCACGCCTTCCAGGCGCTCTCCCAGGTCGACGACGGAGACCTCACCTCGCAGGCCGGTCCGCTCGTCACCCTCGCGCAGGCCGCGGAGCTGGTCTCCCAGGAGGACGCGATCCTCACCCTCAACTGGCCCTCGGGCCAGTTCGACGAGCCGACCCGGGAGCGCTTCGCCCAGGTCGTCAGCGCCCGCCGCTGGCTCGTCGACAACCAGCTCGTGCCCTCGCTGGACGGCGAGGTGAAGATCTACGTCGAGAGGATCGTCCAGGGCCGGGACTGGCAGCGGCTCCAGGCCATCGAGGACCAGGTTCTCGGGGCCCGCCCCACGGGTACCGGGGCCGCGCGGAAGACCGAACTGCCGGACGCCCAGGCCGGCTGGAACGCCTCGATGGCGAAGCTGTCCGCCCAGTACGAGGAGTTGATCCGCAGCCAGACGCAGGCGCTGCTGGACCGCAGCGGCGAGGAGGCCCGCGGGCTGCTGATCACGGCCGGTTCGCTCAGCGCCGGCGGGCTCGGCGCGCTGCTGCTGTGCGTCGTGATGTCCTGGCGCATCACCCGCTCCCTGTCCCGGCGGCTCACCGGCCTGCGCACGGCCACCCTGAGCCTCGCCGAGCACCGGCTGCCCGACGTCGTCGCCCGCCTCGACCGGGGCGAGAAGGTCGACGTGGACGAGGCCGCGGCGCCGCTCGACTACGGCACCGACGAACTCGGCCAGGTCGCCAAGGCGTTCAACGCCGCCCAGCGCACCGCCGTGCACACCGCCGTGGAACTCGCCGATACCCGGCGCGGCTTCCAACGCGTCATCCTCGGCATCGCACGGCAGAGCCAGAACCTGGTCAACCTCCAGCTCACCAAGCTCGACAAGCTGGAGCGCCAGCACCAGGACCCGGAGATCCTCAAGGGCCTGTACGAACTGGACTCCACCGCGAGCCAGTTGCGCCGCTACGAGGAGAACCTGGTCATCATCAGCGGCGAGCGCCCCGGCCGCAGCTGGACCGAACCGGTCGCGCTGATCGACATCCTGCGCAGCGCCGTCGGCGAGGTCGCCCAGTACCAGCGGGTGGAGGTGCACACCGACGACGAGGTGTGGATCGCCCCGCCCGCCGTGGCCGACGTCATCCACCTTCTCGCCGAACTCATCGACAACGCCACCTCCTACTCGCCCGCGCCCAGCCCGGTGGGCGTCCGCGCCGCGATCGTCGCCAAGGGCCTCGCCCTAGAGGTGGAGGACCGGGGGCTCGGCATGTCCGAGGAGGACTACGCGGCGTTCAACGCCCAGCTGGCGGTGCCCCCGCAGTTCGACGTCGTCGCGCTCGCCGACGACCTCCGGCTCGGCATGTTCGTCATCGCCCGGCTCGCCAACCGGCACGGCATCACCGTCACCCTGCGCGCCTCGCCGTACGGCGGCACCACCGCGATCGTGCTGATCCCGGACGAGATCGTGGTGCGCGAGGCCCCCGCCCCCGACGAGGACGGCGCCGACCCGGTCGAACCGCCGTCCCGTGCCTCGCTGGTGGCGGCCCGCGTCTCCGCCGCCACGGCGGAGCCCCGTCCCGAATCCGTACGGCAGGACACCGACGGTACGCCGGAGGAACGATCCGCCACGCACGCGCGGGCCGCCGACACCGTCGAGGAGGCGAACGGGACACGACCGGCCCCCACGGGCAAGCCGCGGGCGGACAAGCCCCGGGCCGGGAAGAAGGGCGGCCTGATGCCGTTGCCCCGCCGGATACCGCAGACCAGTCTGGCGGCGGAGCTGAAGGAGGAGGCGGGGCCCTGCCCCGACGACGACGCCGACGACTTCACCGCCGAGCGGGCCGCCTCCTCGCTCGCCGGGTTCCAGCGCGGAACGCTCCAGGCACGTGACGACGAGACGGAACCGGATCTTCCAGCAGGGGAGGACAGCGCATCCGAAGACCCAGGAGACCGAGTCCCCGCCTCCGGCACCTGACGTCCTCACGACTCCCTCCCCGCAGACCGCTCATTGAAGGACACACAGATGACACGCCCCATTCCCGCCACCCACAGCCAGCTCGACCAGCTGCTCACCGGACTGGTGGACCGGGTCGCCGAGGTCGACCACGCCGTCGTGCTCTCCGAGGACGGACTGGTCGTCAGCAAGTCCACCGCGTTCCTGCGCGACGACGCCGAACGGCTGGCGGCGACCGCGTCCGGCCTGATGAGCCTCAGCAAGGGCGTCAGCATGGACTTTCGCGGCGGCCCCGTCCGCCAGTTGCTCATCGAGATGGGCAACGCCTTCCTGATCCTCACCAACGCCGGACCCGGCGCCAACCTCGCCGTGCTGACCCGGCAGGGCGCCGACGTCGGCGTGGTCGCGTACCAGATGAACATGCTGGTGAAGAAGATCGGCGAGCACCTCAGCGCGGCCCCGCGCGCCGGTGTCGTCGCGGCCGACAGCGGCGAGTGAGGTGAACGGAGGCGACGCGGCGGGCCGGCTGGTTCGCCCGTTCACCCTGACGGGCGGCCGGACCCGGCCCGCCCGTGGCGACTTCACCCTCATCACCATGGTGACGGCCGTGGACCCGCAGCCGGCCGGGGGCACCCGGCCGCAGCCGGAGCACGCGCGGATCGTCAAGCTGTGCGCGAAGCCGATCGTGGTGGCGGAGCTGGCCAGCAAGCTCGACCTCCCGGTCAGTGTGGTCGCCATCATGCTCTGCGACCTGCTGGAGGCGGGCCGGATCAGCGTCCGCCAGCCACGCCTGATCGCCCGCGCCCCCGACCTGGACCTGCTGAAGAAAGTGAGGGACGGCCTTGGCCGGCTCTGACCCCACCGCACAGGGCACCGCCGCACCCGACACGGTGAAGATCCTCATCGCCGGCGGCTTCGGCGTCGGAAAGACGACCATGGTCGGGTCGGTCAGCGAGATCGTCCCGCTGCGCACCGAGGAACCCCTCACCACCGCCGGGCTCGGGGTCGACGACCTCGACGGCATCCCCGAGAAGAACGCCACCACGGTGGCCCTCGACTTCGGCCGGATCAGCATCGGCCAGGACCTGGTGCTCTATCTGTTCGGCACGCCCGGCCAGCAGCGGTTCTGGTTCATGTGGAACGACCTCGCGATCGGTGCCCTCGGCGCGGTCGTCCTCATCGACGTACGCCGCCCCGAGTCCAGCTTCGCCGCGATCGACTTCTTCGAACGCCGCAAGATCCCCTTCGTCGTCGGCGTCAACGGCTTCTACGGCGAGCACCCCTACGAGCCCGACGACATCCGCGAGTCCCTGGCCCTTCCCGAGAACACCCCGGTCCTCCTCTTCGACGCCCGCGAACGCACCTCGTGCCGCGACGTCCTGATCGCCCTCCTGGACCGACTGATCGCGGCGTCGGCCCGCTGAGCGGTGGGCACGGGCGCCCCGGACGGGCCATGGAGGAGCGCAGGAGTGCTCCTACTAGGCCCTGTCGTCGCATTCCCGCCTGCCCCGCGACGCCATGCACGCGCTCTCGACGCACCGGGCACCGACCCGAGTACGTCCGGTACGCGGGTCAGTGCCCGGCACGCCGAGAGCACGCTCCCCCGGTCTCGGCTCCGCTCGACCGGGAGGTACCCCCACGACGCCGCGGGGCCGCCCTTCGGGCGACGACGGGAATGTGACGACAGGGCCTAGAAGCGTCCTGAAGATCTTGAAAATGCGCCCGGCTTGCCCTACTTGATGGCGATTGACATTTACCGGCAATCCAGGGTGAGTCGGGCGGCCAGAGCAAGATCTTCAGCGGTCTCCTAGGGACGGACCTCCTCGCGCACCATCCCGGCCACGTGCTCGGTGATGGTGTCGAGGATGTCCGTCCACGCCGCGTCGTCGCCGAGGACCAGGAAGTTCAGGGTGAGGCCGTCGGTCATGGCGGCGAGGTAACGGGCCAGGACCGGTACGGGCACGGTCAGTTCGAAGCCCATCGACCTGCGCAACTGTTCGATGAGGTCGGCGTAGGTGACCTGGTACATCTCGTACTGGCGCCGGGCCAGGTGTTCGAAGCCGGGCTCGCGCAGGGCGTACTGGGTGAGTTCGTAGGTCAGCATGTGCTCGCCCGGGTGGGCGGAGACATGGTCCCAGTAGGCCTGGAAACCGGCCCGGACGGTCTCCCTGAGGGTGTCCCGGGGCCGGATCGCCTCCCGTACGAGGGTGACGTAGTGCCCGGTGATGGTGGTGATCACGGACTCGATCAGTTCCTGCTTCGACTCGAAGCAGTAGTGGAAGACGCTCAGTGACACGCCCGCCTCGGCCGCGATGGACCGGGTCGTCGTCCTGGGGACGCCGTCCCGGGTCATCGCGCGGATCGCGGCCTCGGTGAGCTGTCTGCGCCGCTCGGCCGACGGCAGGCGTGCCATGTGCGTTCCTCATCTCCCCCGTGGTCCGCGATCAGCCGCTGTAGACGCCTACCTCGTAGAGGGAGTAGCCCCAGTCGGTGCCGCGGTCGGTCCCGAGCATTCGAACATATCTGGCCGGCACGGCGGTGAACCCGGCCGTGTCCAGACCGCCGTCGCCGGAGGTCGTGGACCATACGGTCTTCCAGGTCGAGCCGTCGGTGGAGACCTCGATCCGGTATGCCTTGCCGTAGGCCCGCTCCCAGTCCAGCGTGACCTTCTTGATCACGCGCGAGGAGCCGAGGTCGAGCTGCAGCCACTGGCTGTCGCTCCAGTCGCTCGCCCAGCGGGTGGAGCCGTCGCCGTCCACCGCCCGGCCGGGCTGGTAGCTGGTGAAGGGGTTCGACTCGGACGAACTGGCCGTCGCCGACGCACCCTTGGCGAGGTTCACGCCCGCCCGGTGGGCCTCGGAGGCACCCCAGGTGCCCAGGTAGGACTCGGCGCCCTTGAAGAGGTCGTCCACCACGCCCTGGCCGCCGACGAGCCGGATGTCCTCGATCCAGTCCGGGACCATGCCCACATGGGCGGCACCGTCGGTGTTGTAGTTCCAGGTGCGCTGACCCGTGGTCTGCCTGTCGATCGTCGAGCCGCCGTCGACGCTCCTGAAGGGGTACGTCACCGGGTTGGAGGTGTTCGCGCCGCGCGGGGCGGGGTGGTCACCGATGCCGTTGAAGTCCGTACCGAAGCCGTAGCCCACGTCGTACTTGGCCCGCAGCGCGTCGGTGCGCTTCGCCTCCTCGCTGAACTCCGCCGACCCGTGCATGTACTGGGCGACGAAACCGCCGAGGGAGTAGACCCGCTCCGTCCAGTTCAGGTCCATCCAGCTGTGCGAGGACAGCACGCCCGGGTAGGACGCGGCCTCGAACATGTCCAGAACCTGGCCGGTGGCCTTGACGCTCATGTGGTCGATCTCGAGCATCATCTTGCGCTTCATCATGCCCTGCACGGCGTACTCACCGAGATCGGTCAGCCCCCGTACGTTGCACTGCGCGTTCTCGTCGTACTCCGGCACCTCGGTGCCCGCCGGCAGGTCCTCCTCGGCCTCCGTCGACGCCCCACCGATGGGGTTGTCCTTCTGCGGGCCCTTGCACTTCTCCGTCTGCCAGAAGGTGCCCGTCGACAGGAACTGGCCGACGTTGATCGCCGTACCGAGACCGTGCTCGTCGAAGCGGACGCCGCACAGCGCGTTGTCGAACTTGTGGCACAGGAACATGCTGCGCACACCCAGGTCGTACAGCTCGTCGAGGCCCTTGTCGATGTCCTCCTTGCTGCACTGCGGGATGTCGAGGATCTGCTTGCAGCCGAACGGCTCGGAGGTCTCCACGCCCAGGACGACGGCGAGCTTGCCCTGCTTGATCACCTCACGGGCCTGCGCGCTGTCGGTGACGATCCGGAACCAGCCCTTGCCGGTGCCGCCGTACTGCGCGTCGATGTACGCCTGGAGGTCGTACGTCAGCTTCGCCTGGAGCCGGATCGAGGTCATCTCGTCGCAGCTGCGGTCCTTGAACGGGTAGACCGAGCAGATCATCCCGTTGGTGACCAGGTCGTTGACCAGCACCCGCTGGCCGCCGCGCCAGGCGCGCTCGATCCAGGCGTAGTAGTTGGCCTGGTGGGTCATCGAGTCGTACGCCGGCCAGTCCTTGAACGTCGGGTAGCCGACCGGGTCGTGCTTGCCGTCGCCGCCGTGGGTGATGTAGTCGAAGATCGCGAGGGAGCCGTCAGGGTAGTGCTCGGGACAGTCCTTCAGCGCGTCCGCGATACCGGACGTCGAGAACACCTTGCCGCAGATGAGCCGGCCGCCGAACGCCTCGTTGGAGAACAGGTGGTTGTGCGCGTCGACGAACCCGCGCACGTCCCCCGCCGCATCGGTGCCCTTGAACGGCTCGCCCGTCACGTTGATCTGGGAGTCGGGCGACGGCCGTGAGGTGGGCAGCCACCATTCGGCGGTGGCGGCCGAACTCGACGACGGGCTGAGCAGCATGCCCATCGTGGTCAGGAACAGCGCCAGCACCATGAGGGGTCTGCGGCTGCGATGGGCGCGTGGAGTCCTGGTCATACTCACGTCCTCGGTCGGGGGTGCGCGGTCGATCGGCCAGACCGTTCCGGGACACGGTGAACATTCACGACGCCTCAGGCCTGCCCGGGCGCGTTTGTCATGGCTGGCACAAGCGATGTGACGAGAATCGCCACTGCGGTGATCCGAGTCAATAGTCCGGGACGGTTGACCTGGAGGCGCCCTCGGCCCTACGAGGGGGTGGCGCTTCGTCGAATTCCCGTGTGGGGGCGGGGGATTGCCGGGCGGGGCGGCGGAGTGCCGTGCGGCGGTGCAGGAGTTCCCCTGCGGAGTCGGGGGCCGTCCGAGGTGGTCGCTGACCTTTGCCCTGGGCGACGGGCGTCCTCGCTCGGGAAGGCGGGCGTACCGACTGCCGGATCACCAGCTGCGTGCTCAGCACCACGTGGTCGTCGCCGCCCGGGCGCTCCTCGTGCTTCAGCGCCAACCGGACCGCCGTGAGCCCCGGATCCTCGTACGGCACCCGGACCGTGGTCAGTGTGGGGGAGGGGTCGGCGGCGAACGGGATGTCGTTGAAGCCGATCAGGGGGACGTCGCCGGGGCGTCGAGCCGGCGTGTACTGCTCTGCCGAGACCTCTCTGTCGGGGCCGTCGATCAGTGCGACGCTTCGCTGGACGGCGCCGCACGTCCGCCGCGGCGCCGTCACGACAGCGGGACCGTGGAGCCCCTGTGCCACAGTCCGCGCGCGATGACTTGACGTGTACGCGTTCAAATGGGTGTATGGGAGCGCTCCCATGAACCCATGGCCCCCCCCGCCACCCTCCACCGCCCCACCCACACACCCGCCGTCCGACACTCTCGGCGCTCACCCCCACCTGGAGCCGCAGTGAGACCGACAAGCAGCACCCAGCGCAGGAATCCCCTCGGCAGCCTCCTGGCCGGGCTCGCGAGCCTGGTCGCGCTCACCCTCCTCGGCGTCCTCGCCCCGGCCGTCGCCCTGGCACAGCCGGCCCCCGGCGTCCGGGCCACCGGCCTGCACATCAGCGAGGGCCGGCTGCTGGAGGCAGGCGGCAACGACTTCGTGATGCGCGGCGTCAACCACGCCCACACCTGGTACCCGAACGAGACGCAGTCGTTGGCCGACGTCAAGGCGCTGGGCGCCAACACCGTCCGCGTCGTCCTCTCCGACGGGCACCGCTGGACGAAGAACAGCCCGGCCGACGTGGCGAACGTCGTCGCCCAGTGCAAGGCCAACCGCCTCATCTGCGTCCTGGAGGTGCACGACACCACCGGATACGGCGAGGAGGCCGCCGCCGGCACGCTCGACCACGCTGCCGACTACTGGATCGGCCTCAAGGGCGTCCTCGCCGGCGAGGAGGACTACGTCATCGTCAACATCGGCAACGAGCCCTGGGGCAACACCAACCCCGAGGGCTGGACCGCCCCCACCAAGGCCGCCGTGCAGAAGCTGCGGGCCGCCGGCTTCCAGCACACGATCATGGTGGACGCGCCGAACTGGGGCCAGGACTGGCAGGGCGTCATGCGCGCCAACGCGCAGTCCGTGTACGACGCCGACACCACCGGCAACCTGATCTTCTCCATCCACATGTACAGCGTCTTCGACACGGCCGCCGAGATCACCGACTACCTGGGCGCCTTCGTGAACGCCGGACTGCCCCTGCTCATCGGTGAGTTCGGCGGACCCGCCGACCAGTGGGGCGACCCCGACGAGGACACCATGATGGCCGCCGCCGAGCAGCTCGACCTCGGCTATCTGGCCTGGTCCTGGAGCGGCAACACCGATCCGATCCTCGACCTGTCGATCGGCTTCGACCCGACGCGGCTCAGCGCCTGGGGCCGGCGCATCTTCAACGGCGCCAACGGCATCGCGCAGACGGCGAAGGAGGCCACGGTCTTCGGCGGCGGCACCCCCGGTGACACCCAGCCGCCGAGCACCCCCGGCACCCCGGCCGCCTCGGCGGTGACGGCGACCTCCGCCACGCTCTCCTGGACCGCCGCCACCGACAACGTCGGCGTCACCGGCTACGACATCGTCCGGGTGAGCGGCTCCACCGAGACGAAGCTCGCGGCCTCCACCACCAACTCCGTCACCCTCACCGGCCTCACCGCCGACACGGCGTACACCTTCGCCGTCTACGCCCGGGACGCCGCCGGGAACCGGTCGGCGCGCTCGGCGACCGTGAACGTCACCACGGACGAGGGCGGCAACACCCCCGCCGGGAACTGCTCCGTGACCTACCGGGCCACCAACGAGTGGCCGGGCGGCTTCCAGGGCGAGATCGTCATCCGCAACACGGGCGCCACCGCCGTCAGCGGCTGGACCCTGGCCTTCGCCTTCGCCGACGGGCAGAAGATCACCAACATGTGGGGCGGGACCGCCGCACAGAGCGGGGGTGCGGTGAGCGTGAGGCCCGCCTCCTACACCTCCACCGTCCCGGCCGCGGGATCCGTGACGGTCGGGTTCACCGGGAGCAAGGGCACGACCAACACCGCGCCGACGGCCTTCACGCTCAACGGGGCGAGCTGCGCGATCAGTTGACCTCGCCCGGGTCGGGTGACCGTGCTTGCGAGGCGCCGGTTCCTGCCAGGTGGCCGTCCCTCGCGAGGTGACCGGCGGGGGCCTGCTCGCGGCCCCCGCCGGTCACGTCGGCGCCGGTCACGTCAGCGCCGTACGAGCGTGATCCGGTAGGTCCGGGTCCGTGAGCCGTCCTCGCTCTTCACCGTGACGACGGCGGTCGTCCGGCCGACGCGGTCCACCGTGACGGTCGCGTACGGATCGCGCGGCGTCGCGGTGACCTTCGCCCGGGCCGGGTCGTCGGCGGCCACCCGGTAGGCGGTGGTGTCGGGGTCGAAGGCCCCGATCGGCCGGCCGTCGACCTCGACGGCGGTGGCGGCGGGGTCCGAGGAGACGCCGGGGCTCTTGGCCAACACCTCGATCTCACCCATGGTGATGTAGCCGCCCTGACGCGCGGTCATGACCACGCGCACACCGGTCACCGGGCCCGCGTCGAGCGGGACGTCGATCACCGGGGTGCCCTCGGTGCCGACCGCGACGGGGTCGCCCGCGTCGGTCCACGGCCCGTTCTCCGCGGCCTGGACCTGCACCGTCAGCCTCTCCGGGAAGGAGACATTGGTCCCGTCCCGGTGGAAGTGTGCGACGACCCGGGTGAGGTCGCGGGCCTTCGGGAGGCCGAAGGTGATGGTGTCGGACGGATTCTTGGTGCCCGACCGCCAGTTGGACCAGGCCTTCTCCGCAGTGGTGCCGTTGCGCAGCCGCTCGGCGGAGTAGCCGCTCTCGGTGTAGGTGGCGCCCACGGAGACCTTCGGGTCGGTCGCGATGTTGCTCTGCGTCGCCTCGGTGACCTGGACGCGTACGGTGGCGTCGGCGGTGGTGCCGCCGACGACCTCGGCGCTGCCCGTCAAGGTCACCACCCCCGCCTCGTCGAACGCCCCCTCGGGTACCGCGTCCCAGCGCACCGGGAGGGTGGTCCGGCCGCCGTGCCGGCCGACGCCGACGACCGTGGACGGCAGCTCCGGGACGCCGCCCGCGTACGTCTTGGCGCGGCCGGGCAGGGTCGAGGCGATCGTGTCGACGGTGACGAGGACCTTCGCGGGGTGCGTCCTGCCGAGGGCGTCGGTCGCCTCACCCGTCACCCGCACCGTCCCGGGCTTGCGCCACTTCCGGTCCGACGGCAGTTCCCACACGACGGGCAGGCTGCCGCGGGCGCCGTCCCGGTACACCGGGGACACCGTCTCCGGCAGCTTCGGCCGCAGCCCGGGGACGGTGAACGCCTCGGCCCGTTCGGTGCGCAGCACGGTCTCGTCGGTCACCGTCCAGCGCTGGTTGGCGGCGGAGGTCGGGGTGTACGTCGACACCTTGGCGCCGTCGGCCGAGGACTGCCCGGTGACGTCGACGAGGCGGCCGGTGGCGGCGTTCACGAAGGTCCAACTGCCGTCGCCCGTGGTCGACATGATCCACTGGGCGGCCGCGGGGACCTCGCCGTCGGCCGGGTCCTCCAGAACGGCCTGGTTGTCACGGACCGCGAGCTGCCCGCCGGTGCCGGCGTTGGTGAGGGCGTACCGCTCGCGGTTGTCGCGGCCGGGGGTCAACTTCTCCACCGACCACAGCTGCCGGGCGCTCGCGGCGTCGGTGGTGCGGATGACGACGCCGGTGCCGTCCTCCGACGGGGTCAGCGACTTGCCGCTCTGTGCGCCCTGGAGCCGGTACACGTGGTCGGGCTGGACGAGGGCGGCGTCCTTCGCCACCCCGCTGACGCCGTCGACGAGGAAGGTGGTGACGGACTTGGCCGGCACGTCGAGGGTGGCGGCACGGTCCTTCACCCGGACCGGTGTGCCCTCGACGAGGGCCCCGTCGGCGCTCGTCACGACGGGGGTGACGGTGGCGCGGGAGGAGACCTTGCCGAAGCGCGAGAGGTCCAGGGTCACCGAGCGCCCGGTCGTGCCGCTGTTGACGTGGACCACGGAGGCCGCGCGGCCGGACTTCCTGACGGCGGCGACGCTGGAGGGGTCGTCGACCTTCACGAAGCGGTCGCCGGGACGGATGTGGTGGGTGAAGTTGCGAATGGTGTGGAACTTGGAGTTGGCCCGGACCGGGCAGGTCTCCAGGGTGTCCGTGGCCGTGCAGTTGAACGGCACATGGATGCTGCCCCAGTTCTTGCCGGCGGCGGCCTGCGGGATCGAGTCCTCGATCGGCTGCCAGAACACCCAGGCGGAGGGCTCCAGTTCCCGCATGTCGTCGACCATGCGGGTCGCGATCCCGAGCCCCGGTTCCATGCTCGTGAAGTCGGTGCCGGTGCCCCAGGTGCCCTCGACCTCGCTCATCCAGAGCTTCTTGTCGGCGCCCTTGGCGATGTCACGGGCGCTGGTGCGCATGCCGGTGCCGTAGGTGTGCACGTTCAGCTGGAGGACCGCCGCCCGCGCGGAGGCGTCGTACGCGTTCCAGTTCTGGGTGAAGATCGTGGGGTTGGTCTCGTCCATCGCCGAGATCTCGGCGTCGGTCGCCGCTGCCTGGAGCGCCTTGTCGAGCGCGAGGACGACCTTCTGCTGGAGCGCGGGGCCGGCGTGCGCGCCCTCCTGGCGGCCTCCGGTGGGTTGGCCGTTCGCGCCGATCTGGGTGCCCCAGTAGTTGGTGTTGGGCTCGTTCAGCGGCGCGATGGTGTCGAAGTCGATGCCGTGCCGCTTCTCCAACTCCTCGGTGACGCGCACCAGATACGTGGCGAACTCGTCGACGCGGTCGGCCCGGATCTGGTCCGTGTTCGCGTCGAAGCCGCCGGAGACATAGCCGCTGACGGTCTGGAACCAGGGCGGCGAGTTGCTGAACGCCTCCCAGGTGTCGACCTTGTCCTTGATCTGGTCGACCCACCAGCGCTGGCCCGAGTCGGCGTCCCAGTCCCAGTGGTCGGGGTTGTTCGGGTCCCACCACTCCATGTCCTGACGGGTGGTGCCCTCGGGGGCCTTCCAGAAACCGTCCATGGTCGCGCCGGCCTTCATGTAGTCCTTGCGGACGTCCGGGGCGTTGCCGCCGCCGATGTTGTAGCGCGCGATGGTGAGACCGAGGCCGTCCTCGCCGAACAGCATGTCGACGAGCCGTCTTCGGACGGGTTCCGGGTAGTTCCCCGTGGCGTTGGCGAACCAGACGAGGCTGGTGCCCCAGCCCTCGAACTCCTGCTGCCGGTACGACGGGTCGATCCGCACGGTGACCGCGCTCGACGTCACCGGGGCCGACGTGTCCGCGCTCGCCGGGGGCGCGGACACGAGGCTCGCGCCGAGGACCAGGGGGGCCGTGGCTGCCAGGGCCCGGGCGATGCGATGTCGTGGGGTCACGACACTCCTTCCACAACACAGAGGCGAACGCGATCTCGTTGGCATGCCCAAAACACGTGCTTGGCATTCAGGAAACTGAAAGCGCTTTCTAGCCCTTGTGTGCACGGATTCACGCGAATTCGCCTGACCCGGAACGTCCCCAGCGGCACCTGGACCGGCACGCGGGCCGCCGCCCTGGTCCGGCAGTACGACGGGGCGAACGCGAAGTCTCCACCGGGGTCGGCCATTTCTGGCCGTACGGGCTCAACTGCGACAACGAGTTCTCCGGCACGGCGGCCGACCGGCACGTCCGGATCGTCTCCGCGATGGTCAGCGACGGGCTCTGACTCCCGTGACGGCAGCGGCGGTTGGTGCCCGGTGACAAAGGCACGGACGGTGGCTGCGTTGTTGTGAGCACGGGGCGGTCGGGCCGCGCTCGCGGTCCTACCGTCCCCAGCATGAACACGACTCACAGCAGAGGAAAGACCTCACGACCACTGCGCAGCGCCGCGCTGGCGGTGCTGCTGACCGTCGGGGCGGTCACCGGCGCCGCCCCGGACGCCCGGGGCGAGAGCGCGCGCACCGAGACGGCCGTCGCGTCGACGAGCCCCGTCGACGACGTGACCGAGACCCTGGTCCGGGTGCGGGCACCCCTGCCGGCGTCCTTCGGAGCGCGGCCGGCGGCGTGCGACTGGCTGTCGTACCTGCGCTACCGATCCGCCGACGGGCCCGCGGCCTCGGCGGACGCGGACCGGATCCTCGTCGCCCAGCCGGGCATCCTGGAAGGCGCCGGAGCCTTCGACAGCGTCGCCCGCAACACCGTCGCCCGCGCCGCCGCACGGGGCCGGCACATCGAGTTCTGGGCCCTGGACCGACGCTCCAACTGCCTGGAGGACCGCACCGGCGTCGCCTCCGGCGACCAGCACACGGCCGTCGACTACTACTACCGGGACAAGCGGGTCGACGGCCGCACCTTCGACGGCTACGTCGGCAACGCCGACCTGGGCTGGACGGCGAAGCTCGGGATCGAGCGGACCGTCCGCGACCAGTACGACCTGCTCACCGCCGAACTGCCCGACCAGCGGGTGCGCGAGGAGAAGGTGCTGTGCGGCGGGCACTCGCTCGGCGGAGTCATCACCGGGTACTTCGCGACCGCCGACTTCGACGGCGACCGGACCACCACGGCCGACGCCGGGCACCGCCAGTGCGCCGGCTACTTCGCGCTCGACACCACCGTCTCCACCTCGCTCGCCGACCTCAGCGGCAGCATCCCCGACGACACCAACCTGCCCGACATCGGCCTCGGCTACGGCGCCGTGCAGGCCGGGCTCGACAGCGGAATCCTCTCCCGCACGCTGTCCGCGCCGGTGCTCCTCAACCCCGAGATGATGACCCTGCTGGCCATCGCCGGCCTCGGCGCGCTGCAGGACCTGGACGGAGAGGCCACCCTGCCCCGGTACCTGCCCCTCAACACCAACATCGAGGTCACCAACCGCTTCCTGTTCTCCGAGGACACCGCCACCTTCCTCTCCGGCTCACCGGCGGTGCGGGACTTCCGGCTCACCAACGAGGCGATCCTCGGCGCGCTGATGGACGACCACTCCGTACCGCTGGCGTTCCTCCAGAGCAGCGTGGGCTTCTTCGACGGCGGGCCGATCGCCGACAAGAACTTCCCCGTCGCCAACGGGAGTTCCGCTGAACCGGCGCTGTTCGGCAGCGAGTACAAAGCCATCCCCGACCGGCCGGGCGGCCCCCTCTACACCTGGCGCGACTACGACCGGGTCGGCGACCCCGACGACCCCGGGTACCGGTCGGCCGACGGCACCCCGTTCACCGACGCGGGCAAGGAGGTCACCGACATCCAGGAGTTGGCCCGCAGCATGGCACAGCAACCGCTGGACTTCACCGAGCAGTACTTCCCCACCAAGCTCGTCACCGACCTCCAACTCGCCACCTCGCCCCAGGTGAAGCGCCTCGTCGTCCACCCGGACGGCCTCACCGCCGACCCGACGCTCACCGTCCTCGCGGGCGACGGCCTGCTCGCGGGCCGCGTCCCGGCCGACCTCGACCCCGTCGTCGCCGACGGCTACCAGCACCTCGACGTGCTCACCGCGGCACCTGTCCAGAACAACGGCCGCTCCGAGCCCGTCTCCACCAGCCTGACGGAGTTCGCGAGGAACCCCGCGTAGTCCCCCGTGTTCCAGCGGGCAGGATGCCGTCACGGACAGGTCCTGCCCGCTTGCCGTCTTTGACCTCCATACCCTCGCCGTCTTCGACGTCGAGTCCGATCCGCCGTCTTCCCCGCAACAACTCCCCTGCGCATGACCCACTACGTCATGATTCTGGGGCTACGAGCATGTTGGAAGGCAAGGGGAGACGATGACCGACGACCGCAAGACGACCGTGCCCGTGTGGACGCTGGCGACCGCTGACGTCCGGGTGCCGGGGTTGACCGCGGGCGAGTCGATGACGGCCGAGCGGCTGGCTGAACTGCGCGGAGTGCTGGCCGTCCTGGCCGACGAGCCGATCGTCACTCTCGAGGTGCATCCGCTGCCCGACAAGATCGACCGCGGCCGTGGCATCCCGCTCGACGCCGCGAGCCCCTTGGCGCAGCACCTCTCGCAGTTCATCACCCAATCGGCGCGTAGCTCCCTCACGGCGGCCAGGGCGACCACTTCCGGCGAGAACCTGTACCGCATGGTGGTCCCGGCGAAGGTCGCCGCCCAGTTCGGGCGGGGCCTCGTTCGTTCGATGCCCTCCAAGGCGGCGGCCGGTGGTATCCACGGCGCACTGATGAACGCCAAGGGCATCGCCGCCAATGCGACGTTCGTACCGGTCGGAGGAGCTGCGGCGGCCGGCACGGCCGGCGGGGCCGGTGCGACCGCCGGTGCCGTGGCCGCCGGTGGCACGGCGCTCACCGTGGCCGCTCCGCTCGTGCTCATGGCTGTGGCGGTGGGGGTGAGCGCGCACGCCGACCAGAAGCGTCAGCAGGCCATCGGCCGCATCACGGAACTGCTGGAGCAGCTTCAGCAGGACAAGCTCGACGACGAGCACAGTGCGCTCAACGGCTGCCGTGCCGCCATCGACAAGGCCACGGCCATCCTGCTCGACCAGGGCAGGCTCGGTGTCTCGCTGGGACTCGACTCGGCGGTGCACACCATCGACACGGCGCTGAGCAAAGCCGACCTCCGTCTGTCCCGATGGCGGAGTGCGCTCGACAGGCTGCCCGAGGGTGAGGCCGTCGAACTCGGCACGCTGACCGGGTCGTTCCCCGGCGTCGAGGACCAGGGCGGCGCGTTCCGCACCCACCTCGAACTCGCCTCCCTGGCGATCGCGCTGATGCGGCGGGTCGTGGTCCTCCAGGCCGTCGAGCACGCCCAGGGCGAACCCGGCAATCCTTTCGAGAACTTCACCCGTGCGCTCAAGCACGATCAGCAGCGCCTCGACGAGTTGGAGTCGGGCATCGCCGGTGTCCTGGTACGCCTGTCGGCACTGGAACTGGGCCGACCGAAGAAGCGACCGGTCTTCACGACAGGTGACGTCGATCGCCTCATGAGTGCCGCCCACCGCATTCATCAGCTGGGCGACGGCGTCACGCTCAACAGCCGCACGACGGACATGGCGATCGACATCGCCCGCGACAAGGACGGCTCGGTGCTCGTGTTCCCCGTGCTGGCCGCGTAGGCGCGAGCGCGCCGCCGTGTGGAAGGCCCAGGAGGATTCACTCCTCTTGGGCCTTCGCTCCGGCTGTGACCGTCGGCTGTGGCGGGGGCCTCAGACCTTCGTCGCGGCGAAGGCTGCCGCCGCGTCGGCGTTCGCGGAGTAGCCGAGGTGGGCGCCCACGTCACCGCCGCCGTTCTCGCACACGGGGTCTCCGGTCGCGCAGAAGTCGATGGTGCGGCTCTGGTAGGTGCCGGTGACGCTCTTGCCGATGGCCCGGATCGGGTTGCCGAACAGCAGGACCGCCGAGACCCTCGGTTCGAGCGCGGCGGGGATGGTGGCCACGATGGGGCTGCCGACGACCGCGCCCGCGCTGCTGATGCCGATGGAATTGTCGACGACGTTCGCGCCCTGCGAATAGCCGACCAGGATGAAACGCTGGCTCGGGCAGGACGCAGCCTGGCTCCTGACGTGGTTCACCAGATCCGTGTTGCCCTGCGCGGCCGATGTGAGAGAAAGGTCCGCGGGGTAGTTCACCTTGTAGCTGGACAAAGATTTTCCGGTGATTTTCTTCTTCAGCGCGGAATACACGGGGTCGCCGACGATGAAGCCGAGCGTGCCCGGCTCGAAGGTGCCGCGAGCGGCGACGACGTCGATGTCCGTGCAGGCCGCGGCGGCGGTGGCGGCGGGTGCCGAGGCGGTGGCCAGTCCGGCCCCGCCGACCAGCGAGAGTGCGGCGAGACACAAGCGGATACGCATGGGGATCCTTTGAGGGTGGGGCGCGTGGAGCGCCTGCGGAAAGGACTTCCCGAAGTTATTCGCTGGGTCGGGCCGAGTGTTATGGACGGGAATTCAGTAATCGCTTTTCTTTTTGCGCCGGGATGAGTCCGTGGTGAGTCCGTCTCGTGCGCCGACGTTTCGTCCTCTCGATCTCGCTACGCGGTGAACGTGTCGTCCTCGCGCAGTGCCTCCGCGCGCAGGGCGAGGATCAGGTCCAGGCGGGTGCCGGAGTCGTGCAGGGCGTCGCCGAAGAGCTTCTCCAGCTGCCGCAGGCGGTAGCGGACCGTCTGCGGATGGATGTGGAGGCGGGCGGCGACATCGGGCACGTTGCTGCCGCTGAGCAGCCACGCCAGGAGGGTCTCGGCCAGTCGGCCCCGGGGGCCTTCCGCCACCGCGTCCAGCGGGGCCAGCGCCCGTGACCGGAGCTGCGCGAGCATCGGTTCGTCGCCGTACAGCAGAAGCGTCGACAGATGGTCGGCGCAGCGCACCACCCCCTGCCGGGGCAGGATCCCGCGCCCCATCAGACCGAGTGCGCGGGCGGCCCAGTGCAGAGAACGGGACGCGTCGGCGAGCGGGACCGTCGGGCCGATCGCGGCGGGCCTGCCGCGCAGCGCCAGCGTGAACGCCCGGCCCCCGAAACGGCCGGAACCCTCCGGGTCGGGCACCAGCATCCGGGGTGGCCGGGAGCCCATGTCCACCAGCGCGCCCGCCGCCGCGAGCGGCCGTTCCGCCTCCCGCCGGTCCGGGGTGGCCGCCAACGCCACGACCGCGACCTGCCGCGGCACCGTCCACCGGGCGGCGTGCGCCAGGTCCCGCACCGCCTCCGGGGCCACCGGCCCCTCGCCGAGCAGGACGTCGAGCAGCCGCCTGCGCCGCCGCTCCAGCTCGTCCGTGCTGCGCAGCTGCGCCTCCGAGTAGCCGGCGGCCGCCGCCTCGGCGACCTCGTGCACGGTCCGGAACGCCAGCTCGCCCAGCGCCGCCACCACCGAGGAATCCAGGCCCAGTTGCTCCGCCGAACGGCCCATCAGCCGCCACGCGTGCAGGCCCCCCACCCGCAGCGCCGACTGCAACGAGTCCAGGCCACGGCCCTCCAACGCCACGCCGCGCCCCAGCGCGTAGTACGTCGCCGTGATGGCCGCCCCCTGTCCGTGCGGATCGGCGATGTGGTCCACGAACAGCGTCAGCGCCTGCACGACCCCCGAGCGGAGATGCGCGCGGAACTCCCCGTCCGCGGGCTGGGCGTACTCCGGGACCTGCCGGCGCACCTCCTCCTCCACCTCGTCGGCGACGGCCTCCAACTGGCCGCGCAGCAGCCTGGCGAGCTCGGGCGGCACGGGGGCGGCACCGGGACCGTCCGGTGGACCGTGCGGCGGGGTGGGGGCAGCCACGGCGGACCCTCCTTTCGCCCGGAGGCGGCTCACCCGCGGGCCGGTGCCCGTGGGGCGAGGGGCAAGTCCTGGGTTGGACGGACGCTCCCTGCGCTCCGTTCCGTGCCCCGACGGCAGCGGCCTCACGCGGGCACTCCCAGCGCACCGGCGAGCATCGGCCACGACGCCGTGAACTCCCGCTTCCAGTACGCCCAGCTGTGTCCTCCGCCCGCGTAGAAATGGGTCGTCACCGGGATCCGTAGCAGCGCCAGCCTGTCCGTGAACGCGTGGGCGGACGGCCACAGCGCGCTCTCGAGTGCCTCGGGGAGCCAGTCGCCGACGCCGCCGACCACTCCGCTGCCGCTCGACACGTACAGGGCGGTGCCGCGCAGCCCCGCCGCGCGCGAACGCGGGTTGAAGTCCCGCCAGGTGAGCACGTTCTGGAGGTGGTTGCCCCACAGCGACAGGGGCGCGAGTCCCTCGCGGGCCACGATGGCGCCCATCAGGGTCGGCACGCCGGGGGCCGTCGTGTCGAGGATGCCGCTGTACGAGGCCGCCGCGGCGAAGACCCCCGGGTGCCGTGCCGCGTGCGCCATGGCCCCGTAGCCGCCCGTCGAGACACCGGCGACGACCCGGACCCCGGACGCCCGGTACTGCCGGGCGAGCAGCGCCGGGACCTCCCCGACCTGGAAGGTCTCGTAGTCCGGGCCGCTGCGCCAGGCGGTGGGGATGCCGGTCGGGCCCGCGTCCGGCATGGCCACGATCAGCTCACGGCCTGCCGTGAACGCCTCGATGTCCGTTTCCCGGGTCCATGACGTGTGGTCGTCGTGCGCGCCGTGGAGGAGGTACAGCACGGGATACGTCCGGGTGGGCCGCGCGTCGAAGGAAGTGGGGAGGATCAGCCGCACCGGGGCGCTGCGGCCCAGGGCGGCGGAGGGGAGGGAGACGTCGAGCGTCCGGGGGCCGAGGCGCGTGACGGTGGCGGGGCCGGGGACGGCGGTGGGGGCGGTGGTCCCGGGGGCCGTCCGGCCGGTGCGCCGGGCGAGGGGCCGGGACACGGTCGCCCCGGCGGTACCGGTGGTCGCGGCACCGAGGAGGGCGGCCAGTCCGGTCACGGCGGCCGCTCTGGTGACGGTGCGACGGGACGGCGCGGCGGTGCGGTCGGTCCGGTCGCTGGGGTCGATGGGCTCGGGCACGGCGGCTCTCCTCGGCTCGGTTCAGGGGTGGTCGTCGGCGAGCTCCCACCGCAGATGGGCGGCGATCTCGTCGACGTGCGGGGGGTCGAGCAGCGACAGATGGTGCCCCGTGACCCGGACGACGGTCAGCCGCCGGCACAGCTCGTCCCAGCCGAGCGCCTCGTCGTCCCGCACGTACGCGGGGTCGCGCACGGTGTGCGGGGCGGGCTCGGTCGCCCGGTACAGCACCACCCGTCCGTCGTGGCGGCCCGGGCTGTGGGCCTCGCCGATCCGCAGGTCCACATAGGAGGTCCGCTGGTGCTCGAGGGCCGCGCGCGGCACGTCGACGGCCTCGCGCAGGGCCTCCAGCACGGTGTCGATCCGCGCGCCGTCGTCCTGTGTCACGGCCAACTCCGCGTACGGAAGCCGCAGTTCGACCCCGTAGGTGTCGGCGACATGGCGGGCGAAACCGGTGAGGTGGGCGCGGATCCGTGCGGCCGGCGTCTCCTCGGGGCGGGGGAGCGGGCGTACGGAGTCGATGAGCACCACCAGGCGTACGTCCCGTCCGGCGGCCGTGAGCTGCCGTGCCGTCTCCTGCGCGACGAAGCCGCCGAACGACCAACCGCCCAGCAGGCACGGGCCGTCGGGGTGCACGGCGGCCACGGCCTCGGCGTACCGCCGGGCCTTCTCGGCGACCGTACGAGCCTCGTCGACCCGCTCCAACCCGAACACCGGCCGCTCCCCGCCGAGCCGCTCGACGAGACCCCGGTAGACGTCGGTGGTCCCTCCGGCGGCGTGCACGAGGAAGAACGGGGGGTGGGAGCCGGAGGTGTGGAGGGGGCGGAGGAGGGGGTGGGCCGTGGCGGGGGAGCGCAGGGGAAGGGCGAGGGGGCGGAGTGGCTGAGGCGGCACAGGGGAGCCGGCGGCGGTGTGCGGCGGTGTCTGCCGCTGGACCTCCCCGTCCGCTGCCGCCTCCGCCGGCAGCGCCCGTTGGATGCGGGACGCCGTGGCCTCGACCGTGCCGGCGCCCAGCAGGTCCCGCAGGGGGAGCTCTATGTCGAACTCGCGCTCCAGGGCGGTGCGGACGCGGACGGCCATCAGGGAGTCCAGGCCCAGTTCGGCGAAGGCGGTGGCGGGGGTGATGCGGGCCGGCGGGTACCCGGTGACGGCGCTGATGTGGTGGCAGAGGCGGGCGGTGACGGAGGTGTCTTCCTCGGCGAGCCACGCCGTTGGCCCGAGGGCGGTGTGCGGGCCGGGACCGAGGTGTCCGTCCGGCTGCCGGTCGCCGTCCGGCGAGGGGACGGCGCGCGGGGCGCCGAACTCCGGCCCGGCGCCCCGGGACATCGGCCCTCCGGATCCCCCCTCCGCGGCACGGCCCTCACCCGCCGAGCCGTCCGAGCCCCGGACGCGGCGACCGGGGACCCCACGGTTCTCCACGGTCACCCGCACCCCGCCGAACTCTCGGCCCCCGGTGCCCTCTGCGGTTCCCCAGCCCGTTCCCGCGCCTCCCGCTCGGCCGTCCGTCCACCAGTGCCGTGTGTGCCGCCAGCGCGGCGCCGGCAGGTCGATGACGCGGCCCGGAGGGCGTGGGAGCCGCGCTCCGGCCGTGTGCAGGGCGGCCAGGCGGGTCAGGAAGTCGGCGGAGGTGTCGGCGTCCCGGTGGAGCGTGCCGAGGGCGAGGGCGCCGGGCGCGTTGTCCGTGATCGCCCGGGTCAGGACCGGGTGGGGGGAGAGTTCGACGAACACGGTGTGGCCGTCGGCGGCGGCCGCGGCGACCGCGCGGTCGAGACGGACGGGCCGCCGCAGATTGGCGGCCCAGTGCGCCGCGTCGAACAGGCAGTCGCCGCGCGGATCGTCCAGCACGGTGGAGTAGACCGGGATGCGGGGGAGCGCGCCCCGGACGTGGGCCAGCTCGGCCGTCAACTCCGGGAGCAGCGGGTCCACCTGGGCCGAGTGACCCGCCCCGACCACCCTCATCGCCCGCGCCGCCCGCCCCTCCTTCTCCAGCCGCCCCACCAGCCGGGTGACCGACTCCCCGTCCCCGGTCACCACCTTCTGGCAGGGAGAGGAGTGCACGGCGACCTGGACTCCCGGGAAGTCCCTTGCCAGCAGAGGGAGTTCGCTGTCGTCGAGGTCGACCACCGCCATCGCCCCGCCCCGCAGCCCGCTGAGCAGCCGGGCCCGTACGGCCACCACCCGGGCCGCGTCCGACACCTCGAGCGCGCCCGCGCACACCGCCGCGGCGACCTCGCCCAGGGAGTGCCCGATGACGGCGGCGGGCTCGACACCGTGCGCGCGCCACAGCTCCGCCAGGGCCAACTGCACACCCAGGAGGACGGGTTGGGCCACCGCCAGTCGGTCGAGGTCGCCGCCGGAGGCCAGGTGGTCGTAGAGGGAGAGCCCGCATTCGGGGGCCAGCAGCCCGTCCAGTTTCTCCACGACCGCGGTGAAGGCGGGCTCCTCGGTGAGGAGCCGGCGTCCCATGCCGGTCCACTGGCTGCCGTACCCGGAGAACACCCACACGGGCCCGCGCCCGACGACGTCACGGTCGCCCACCAGCACCCGCGCATGGGGTCGCCCCGCCGCCAACGCCCGCAGTCCGTCGGTCAGTTCGGCCCGGTCGGCGGCGACGACCGCCGCCCGCACCGGCCCTCGTCCCGCCCGTCCGGCGAGGGTTCTGGCCACGTCTGCGGGGTGCGCGGCGGCGCCCTCGGGCGTGTCCGCCCAGTCGGCGAGCCGGGCGGCGGTGTCGCGGACCCGGTCGGCGTCGACGTCGGAGAGGAGGTGGAGCCGGGCCGGGGCTTCCTCGGCCGGAGGCGGGAGCGGGGCGCCGGGCCGCCATTCCTCCAGTACGGCATGGGCGTTGGTGCCGCCGAACCCGAACCCGGAGACCCCGGCGGTGGCCGTGCCGCCGTACCGGGGCCACGGCTCGGCCTCGGTCACGACCCGCAGCCGTTCGTCGCCGTCCAGGGCGCTGCCCTCGGCGCAGTGCAGCGAGGGCGGGATCAGGTCGTGGTGGAGCGCGAGCACGGTCTTCACCAGCCCGGCGATGCCCGCGGCGGACTCCAGGTGACCCAGGTTGCCCTTGACCGAGCCGAGGAGCAGGGGCTGGCCGGGGTCGCGGCCCGTACCGAGGACGGCGCCCAGCGCGCCCGCCTCGATAGGGTCGCCGAGGGGTGTGCCGGTGCCGTGCGCCTCGACGTGGTCGATGTGCGCGGGGGAGAGCCCGGCTCGCGCGTAGGCGGTCCGCAACAGGTCCTGCTGGGCGGCCGGGTTGGGGGCCAGGAGGCCGTTGGAGTGGCCGTCGGAGTTGACGGCGGTGGCCCGGACCACGGCGAGGATCCGGTCGCCGTCCCGTTCGGCGTCGGACAGGCGTCTCATCAGGACGGCGGCGCAGCCCTCGCCCCGGCCGATGCCGTCGGCCGCCTTGGAGAACGGCTTGCACCGGCCGTCCTGCGCGAGGGCGCCCGCCCGCCGGAACGCGACGGTGACGGTCGGGGAGAGCAGCAGGTTCACCCCGGCGGCGATCGCGAGGTCGCTCTCGCCCGTGCGCAGACTGACGCACGCGTGGTGCACGGCCACCAGCGACGACGAACACGCGGTGTCGACGGCCATGCTCGGCCCCCTGGTGTCCAGGACGTACGCCAGTCGGCCCGCCGTCACGCTCAGCGCCCCGCCGGCCGGTGCCCAGGGGGCGACGGTGGCCGGGTCGGCGCCGGTGAGCTGCCCGTACTCGGGCGCGGAGACACCGACGAAGATGCCGGTGGCGCTGCCCGCGAGGGAATCGGCGGGGACGGCGGCGTGGTCGAGGGTCTCCCGCACGACCTCCAGCAGGATCCGCTGCTGCGGGTCCATCACCGCGGCCTCGCGCGGGGTGGTACGGAAGAAGTCGGCGTCGAACCCGGCGATGTCGTCGAGGTAGCCGCCGTACGGGAGTGCGTCGGCGGGCGGGTACGGCGTGAAGTCCCGCCACCGGTCGTCCGGGACCCGCCGGATCGCGTCGACACCGTCGAGGAGCGATCGCCAGTACTCCGCCGGTCCGTGCACCCCGCCCGGCAGCCGGCACCCGACCCCGACGACCGCGACCGGCTCACCGGATGCGGGCGCCCGCCGTGCCGGGGCTCTCGGAGCGGGGTCCGGGGCCGTCGGAGCGAAGTTCGCGGCCGGGACTGCGTCCGGCACCGGAACCGGCCGCGCCTCCGTGGCGCACACCCGTGCCACCAGCGCGTCCCCGGTGGGCGCCTCCCACAGCAGCGTCGCCGGTAGTTCCCGGCCCGTCGCCCGGGACAGTTCCCCGGCCAGGACGACCGCGTCCCGGGAGGACATCCCGAGATCCGCGAGCGGCCGGTCAATCGGAACCTCCTCGGTGGCCAGGCCGCTCCAGTCGGCCACCCGCGCCGCGACCAGCCGCCGGACCGCACCTTCCCCGCCGTCGGCGGACAGCCGGCGCGGACCGCCCCCGCCGGCCTCCGCGCCCCCTCTTCCGCGCCCGTCGGGGCTGTCGCCGTCGACCCCACCCTCGCCCACGACCCTCATCCCTCGCTCTCCACCGCGTAGGCACCCGCCAGGTAGCGCTCACGGGTCGACGTCCGCGAGACCTTTCCGCTGGACGTCCGGGGCACCGCCCCCGGCGGGACGAGGACGACGTCGGCGAGCCGCAACCCGTGCCGGGCGGAGACGGCCGCGCGCACGGTCCGCACGAGGGCGGGCACGTCGATGTCGGCGAGCGGCACCGTCCGCGCGTGCTCCGCGACGACGACCACCCGCTCCCCGGCACCGCCCGGTACACCGAACGCGGCGAGCCGGTCGCGCCGTACGGCAGGGTGCGCCTCCTGGGCCGTGGCCTCCACGTCCTGCGGGTAGTGGTTGCGCCCGTCGACGACGATGAGGTCCTTCAGTCGCCCGGTGACGATCAGTTGCCCCTCCAGGACCGTCCCCAGGTCGCCGGTCCGCAGCCATGCGCCCGGACCGGACGCGGTGTCCGCGAGCACGGCGCCGAAGACCTGCCGGGTCTGCCGGTCCCGATTCCGGTAGCCCCGGCCGACATTGGGGCCCTGCACCCAGATCTCGCCGACCTCGCCCTCGGCCGGCGCGACCCGGGACACCGGGTCGGCGATCCGGACCCGCTGGCCCGCCGGCGCACCGCAGCCGGCCAGCAGCACGGCCCTCGGGTCCTCGGGGCGCGCGGGCAGGGCCTTGCCGGCGGCCAGCGCGTCCCGGTCGAGCGCGAATCCGCGCAACGGCTCACCGGGCCGGGCCGCGCTGACGAAGACGGTCGCCTCGGCCAGGCCGTACGACGGACAGTGCGTCTCCGGGACGAGGCCCTGCGCGGCGAACGCCGCGTGGAAGCGGTCGGCGGTGCCGGGACGGACCGGCTCGCTGCCGTTGATCAGCGCCAGCACCCCGTCCAGGCGCAGCCCCGCCTTCTGCGCCTCGGTGACCGCCGAGGCGCAGTAGTCGTAGGCGAAGTTGGGCGCCGCGCTCAGGGCGCTCGGGTACGCGGCCAGCAGCCGCAGCCAGCGCACCGGCTCGTGCAGGAACGCCACCGGGTCCATGAGCACCGACAACAGCCCCCGCACCACAGGCGCCGCCACACTCAGCACCAGCCCCATGTCGTGGTAGAGCGGCAGCCAGCCCACACAGGTCGCCGGGCGGGCGTCGGCACCGTAGGCGGACAGCGCCTGGCGGGCGTTGGCGACGACATTGGCATGGGTGATCTCGACTCCCGCCGGGGTCCGGGTGGAGCCGGAGGTGTACTGGAGGTACGCGACGGCGGTGGCATCGGGCGTGGACGGCGGCCGTTCGTCATCGGCGGCCGAGTCCGGGATCCGGTCCACGGCGACGACCCGGACCGCCCGGCCCTCGCACAACTCCTCGACCTCCGCCAGGACTTGGCTCGTCGTGACGACGACCGCCGGGGACGCGTCGGCCAGCACCGCCGAGAGCCGGTCGCCCTGCCCGGGCAGACCGGGCGGATACAGCGGTACGGCGACCAGGCGGGCGGCGAGCGCCCCGAGGAAGGCGGTGACGTACTCCGTCCCCTGCGGGCACAGCACCGCGACCCGCTCCCCGGGCTCGGCCTCCGCCGCGAGCCGGGCGGCCGCGGCCCGCACCCGCAGATCCAGCCGACGCCAGGTCAGGGTGCGGTGGACGCCGCGCGACTGCGGCGCGGGATGGTCGACGAAGGTGAACGCCCGGCGGTCGGGAGTGGTCTCGGCCCAGTGGCGCACATACTCCGGCAGACTCCGGAACGCGGGCGCGAGCGGGGGGCGGCGGCTGTCCATCGGGCATGGCTCCTCACGGCGCGGGACGGCTTGCGGTCGCGGCGGCCACGGCGGAAGACGGCGGTGACGGCCGTGGCGGGGGTTCGGCTGATGGCGGCGCCGGGCGCGGGACTCGGCGCGCACGACGGGGCGCGCACGGGCGGAGGCGCGCTCAGAGCGGGATGTTGCCGTGGCGCCGTTCCGGCATCGGGGCCCGCTTGCCGCGCAGGGCGCGCAGGGCGCGGCAGATGTGGGCACGGGTGTCGTGCGGGGCGATGACGGCGTCCACGTACCCGTGCTCGGCGGCGAGGTACGGCGTCCCGTACGTGCTCTCGTACGCGGTGACCAGGCGGGCCCGCAGCGCCTCGGGGTCCTCCGCGGCGGCGAGTTCGCGGCGGTGCAGGACCCCCACCGCGCCCTCGGCGCCCATGACGGCGATCCGGGCGGTGGGCCAGGCGAGGTTGATGTCGGCGCCGAGGTGCTTGGAGCCCATCACCGCGTATCCGCCGCCGTACGCCTTGCGCACCACCACCGTGACTTTGGGGACGGTCGCCTCGGCGTAGGCGTACAGCAGTTTGGCGCCGCGCCGGATGATGCCGGCCTGCTCCTGGCGGACGCCCGAGAGATAGCCGGGGACGTCGGCGAAGGTCAGCAGGGGGATGCCGAACGCGTCGCAGAACCGCACGAACCGCGCGGCCTTCTCGGAGGCGTCGATGTCGAGGACCCCGGCCGAGCGCAGCGGCTGGTTGGCGACGACACCGACCGAGGCGCCCTCGACGAGAGCCAGCGCGCAGATGATGTTCGGCGCGAACAGCGCCTGGATCTCCAGGAGTTCACCGTCGTCGACGACCGCGCGCAGCACGTCCCGCATGTCGTACGCCTGGCCGGGCCGGTCCGGCACCACCGTGTCGAGGCACGGCCCCGCCGGCGCGGCACCCGGCGCGTACTGCGGGGGCCGCTCCAGGTTGTTGGCGGGCAGGTACGACAGCAGGTCGCGTACGGTGTCGAGGGCGTCGACCTCGTCGGCGGCGAGGAAGTGGGCGTTGCCGTTGACGGTGTTGCTGGCGCGGGCGCCGCCCAGCTCCTCGGCGCTGGTGCGTTCGCCGGTGACGGTCTC
The DNA here is from genome assembly GCF_032598905.1 of Streptomyces sp. 11x1. Taxonomy (NCBI): domain Bacteria; kingdom Bacillati; phylum Actinomycetota; class Actinomycetes; order Kitasatosporales; family Streptomycetaceae; genus Streptomyces; species Streptomyces sp. 11x1. Next base: position 9,377,954 of record NZ_CP122458.1, read on the forward strand.
GATGACGTCGGGTCCGGTGACGAACATGTGCGAGGCGCCGTCCACCATCACGGTGAAGTCGGTGATGGCCGGGGAGTACGCGGCCCCGCCCGCGCAGGGGCCCAGCACGACCGAGATCTGCGGGATCACTCCGGACGCCTGGACGTTGCGGCGCACCAGTTCGGCGTAGAGGGCGAGGGAGGTGACGCCCTCCTGGATGCGGGCGCCGCCGCCGTCGTTGAGCCCGATGACCGGACAGCCGGTCTTCAGGGCGAGGTCCATCAGCGCGAGCGTCTTCTCCCCGAAGGCCTCGCCCATGCTGCCGCCGTACACCGTGGCGTCCTGGGCGAAGACGCAGACCTGACGGCCGTCGATCGTGCCGTGGCCGGTGACCACCCCGTCGCCGTAGGGGCGCCGGACGCCGTCCCCGGTGGGCCGTGCCCGCACGAACAGGCCCGTCTCCGTGAACGAGCCGGCGTCCAGCAGCAGATCGATCCGCTCGCGGGCCCCGTGCTCCCCGCGTCTCCTGGGCCCGACCGGCAGGAGGGCCCGCGTCCGGCGGCCCTCCAACTCCGCGATGCGGTCGGCGGTTCGGTCGCGGGCGGGCTCAGGGACCGGCTGGGCGACCGGCGCGGACACGCGGCCGGGCGCACGTTCCGCCACCTGCCTCGTCCGGGATGTCGTCACCTCTAGCGTCACAGCCACCTCCGAAGTGGCTTACGAATATGGCAGCGAAGGAGGGGGCGACCGGACCGATCCCCGTTCTGTTTGCGGGAGATGAGTCCTTCGGGGCCCGGGTTCGTCCGTGGGTGACAAGGGTCCGGCGCGACTCCTGTGTCAGGCCCGGTGTCACCTACGCCTGCGCGGGCAGACCCTCACCGACACCGGTATCACCGTCACCCCGAACGTCGACCAGCCGGGCCGCACCCAGTTCACCGAGCGCTGACCCGTGGGAAGGGTGAGGGCATGGACATCGACGCACTGCGCCGGGACACCCCCGGCACCGCCCACCGAATCCATCTCAACAACGCCGGAGCGGCCCTGGTCTCCCGGCAGACCCTGGACGCCGTCACCGCCCACCTGGAACTGGAGGCGACCATCGGCGGCTACGAGGCGGCACGGCAGGAGCAGGACCGCATCGACGCCACCTACACCGACCTCGCCCGCCTGATCGGCGGACGCCCCGACGAGATCGCCCTGTTCGACAACTCCACCCACGCCTGGAGCGCCGCGTTCTACGCGCTCACCTTCAAGCCGGGCGACCGCATCCTCACCGGCCGGGCCGAGTACGGCAGCAATGTGCTCGCCTACCTCCAGGCCGCCCGGCGCACCGGCGCGGAGATCGTCGTCGTCCCCGACGATCCGTCCGGACAGCTCGACACCGCCGCCCTCGCCGACCTGATCGACGAACGCACCCGACTGGTCGGAATCAGCCACATCCCCACCAGCGGCGGCCTGATCAACCCGGCGGCCGAGATCGGCCGGATCACCCGCGCCGCCGGGGTCCCCTACCTCCTCGACGCCACCCAGTCCGTGGGCCAGTTCCCGGTGGACGTCGAGACCATCGGCTGCGACATGCTCAGCGCCACCGGCCGCAAGTTCCTGCGCGGCCCGCGCGGCACGGGCTTCCTCTGGGTGCGCACCGAGGCGCTGGAGTACCTCGACCCGAACGTCATCGAGATCCACTCGGCGACCTGGGACGGCGGACGCGGCTTCACCTGGCAGCCCGGCGCCCGCCGCTTCGAGACCTGGGAGACCGGCTACGCCAGTGTCCTGGGCCTCGACACGGCCGTGCGCCAGGCCCTCGACCTGGGCCTGGACCGCATCGGCGACCGCGCCCTGGCCCTGGGCGCGTACCTGCGCGACCGGCTCGACGCCCTGCCCGGCGTCACCACCCACGACCTCGGCGAACACCGCTGCGCCATCGTGACCGCCAAGGTCGACGGCCTGGCCGCGACCGAGGTCGCCGCCGGTCTCGCCCGGCACGGGATCAACGTCACCACCACCTTCCCGGAGCACACCCAGTTCGACACCGAACACCGGGGCGTGCACCCCCTGGTGCGGCTCTCCCCGCACTACTACAACACCGAGGCCGAACTCGACCGCACCGTCGAGGTCATGGCCGACCTCGCCCGCACCGCACGCTGACACCCGACCGACCGACGGGCCGCCGTCCGTCAGGTCGGCGGCTCCGCGAGGAACTCCCGGGCGCCGCGCAGCCGGGTGCGCAGACCCCGGCGGGTGACCCGGCTGTCCAGCCGGACGTCGAGGGCTCCCCGCCGGGCGCCGTCGACCTGGCGTCCGGCGGGCAGCCGGGCCGGATCGAGGCCGTCGCGGCGGGCGACGAGGACGCCCAGCTCGTGCCGGGTGAGGGCGTCCGGCCCGGCGACGTGCCGCACGCCGACCACCTCGGACGCGGCCAGTTCCAGGAGCGCGGCGGCCAGGTCGGCCACCTGCACCGGACAGCGCACCACATCGGTGAAGAGCACACCGTCGCGGGCACCCGCCACGAGATCGTGCACATGCTGTTCGTGCACGGACAGCGAGCGGCCGTCCCCGATGATCAGCGAGGTCCGCACCACGACGGCGTCCGGTGCCAGCAGCCGGACGCCGGTCTCCGCCGCCGCCTTCGCGGCGCCGTACGGGGTGACGGGATCCGGGAGACACGTCTCGTCGTAGCGGCCCGCGTCACCCGAGAACACGGCGTCGCTCGACACATGGACCAGCCGGCAGCCCCGCGCGGCCACGGCCGCCGCCACTCGGACCCCGCCCTCGGCGGTGACCTCCCAGTCCGGGCCGCCGCTCGACGCGTTGACGACGACCGAGGGAGCAACCCGCGCCATCACCTCGGCCGGCCGCGCGGGGTCCCGGAGGTCGAGGGCGTGCCAGGAGACGTCCGGTGGGACGTTTCGACGGGTGTCCGGCGGGCGGGCGGCGTAGGTCGCGCACGTCTCGTGTCCCGCCGCCACGGCCCGGCGCGCCAACTCGCCGCCCAGGAAACCGCTGCCGCCGATGATCAGAAGCCTCATGGCGGGCAACGGTATGCCCCCCAGAAGTCCCTCAGGACTCCTTGCCGCGGCCGCTCAGCGCGTCGCGCATCCGGTCGACGAGGCCGAGGCCCGGCGCCAGGATCTTGTTGGCCGGAGGCTTGACCGGGGCGGCCGGGTGGGGGCGGGTCGGCGCCAGCTTCTTGGCGCGGCGGACCTTGTCACCGAGGTCGTTCAGCACCGAGTCGGAACAGGCCTTCGCCAACTGCGGGAAGAGATTGCTCTCCTCGTCCCGCACATGGTGGCGGACCTCGGCCATCAACTGCGTGACCAGCCGGTCGAACTCGGGGTCGTCGGCGGCGCGCCGCTCCAGGTCCTTCATGGTGCGCTCGGCGGCGGAGTGATCCGCCAACTCCCGGTCGGCGACCGCGTCCCCGTTGCTCAGGTGCTCGCGGACCGCCGGGTAGAGGTAGGCCTCCTCCGCGACGGCATGTCGTACCAACTCGATGGTGACCAGATCGACGAATTCCTTGCGCTTCGGGTCCCCGGAAGGCAATTCCTCGATTTTGCCGAAGAGTTCCGCCACCTCCCGGTGGTCCGCCTTCAGTTCCTCGATCACGTCTCCGCCGTGTGCCATTTCCGTCGCTCCTTGCCTGCGCGTCCCGGCGTTCGTCCCGGTCCGGACCTGTGGAGGTCAGTGAAACCCTCACCGTCCCGAATGCGTCGTATTGACGTCCGGTGAGTCAGTGCGGCGCACAGGTGTGGCCCAGGACACGTCCATTCCGTGGCCTGCGCCATTTCAGGGAGACCGGCGCACGACTACGTTTTGCCACGCGTTCCCCAGTACCCACGGATGGCCCAGCGTGCTCGCAGATCTCTCCCCTCTCATAGCGGCGACCACCCAGTGGCTGACGCGCGCCTACCCGGCGGGCGGCGGCGCGCTGGACGGCGCGCTCTGCGAGGCACAGGCCCGGCAGGCCGTCACCGTCGCCGCCTGGCTCCGCTATCCCACACCGATGGACGTGGCCCTCGTCGGCATGGCCGGACCGGGCGGCTCCGCCCGGCTCGACTGGATCACGGGCCACGACGAGACCCCGGCCCCCGACGAGTACGCCTGGCGGACCTGGGTCGACGAGGTCGTGGCCAGCTGGGCGGCCTGCCTCCTGGCCGATGCCGAGCTGGCCCACGCCGCCGTGGACGCCCTCGACGGATCTCCGCACGCGGTCGGCCCGCCCGCCGCCTTCCGCCGCCTCCTCACCCCGGACGACCTCGACCGGCGGGCCGCCGCGCTCCTGCGCCACCCCGACCTGCTCGCGCCCATCGCGACCCTGCACCACTCGGGCCTGCTCGACGCGCTGCGACCGGGCCGGGCCGTGTCGGCCTGAGCCCGGCCGCACTCGGCAGTCCCGTCGCCCCCGCCTCGGGGCGCGCGTCACCAGCGCAGCGGCAGCTCCGCCAGGTGGGTGTCCAGGAGGCCGGAGATGATCCGGTGGTCGTGGAGCGAGGGATGCCAGTCACAGCCCAGGAAGTCCAGGCCCGGATCGTCGTAGTACCAGTGGCTCACCCGGCCGTCGCCCCGCCGGCCCCGCTCCTCGACGATCCGCGCGGTGGCGTCCGCCAGCGCCGTGGTGTTCCACAGGCGGGGGGCGGCGACCACGAGGAACGTCCCGCGCCCGTACCGGGCGCGCAGTTTGTCGAGGAACCCGTGGTAGGCGCTCTCGTAGGCGGCGACCAATTCGGCCGTCGTGCTCCAGCGCTCCCCGGGGTTCAGGGGCGTCGAGAAGTCGTTGATACCGAGCCCGACCACGACCACCTGCGGACGCCAGCCGCGCGGCTTCCGCCAGACGTCGCCCTCGACGTTCAGCAGCGCCCGGTCGTAGTACGTACGGAAGTCGGTTCCGGGCTCTCCGCCGTTGTAATTGCGGACCATGCCGCGCCCGGAGAAGGCGTTGGTCTGGAAATCGGCGTCCAACCTCCGCGCGGTGAGCGCGCCGAAGGCGAGATCGGCATTGCTGTTCCGGTTGACCCCGCCGGTGCCGGAACAGTCCCGGATCTCGGAGACATTGCCGTAACCGGCGGTGTACGAGTCGCCGATGAACTCGATCTGCCGTCGCCGCGCCGGGGGTCTCGGGAGGATCCCGCCGCCGGGAGCCGCGACGAACCCGCCGAACCGGCCGGCCGCCCACGGGCTCTCCGTGCGCTTCACGACCCGAACGCGATGGACGCCGTCGGCGAGCCCGTCGACCCATGAGACGGTACGGCCCGGGGTGACGAGCGTGGCGACGGTCGCCCCGTCGACCTGGACGTCGTAGTCGTTGTCGGCGTCATCGAGGACCACCCCGACGCCGGTGCCGTGAAAGCGTCCCTCGAAGGAGATGCCGGGCCAGCTGTACCGGACGGTGCCGTCGGCGGCTCGCCTGACCCGGCCCACCGTCTGGAAACGGGCCGCCGGGGCATCGGCGGCCCGCGCGGAGGACACGGTTGGGGACACGACGGTGGAGACGAGGCCCGCCGCCGCTGCGGCGACCATCGTCCGTCGGGACAAGGGGCGCGGTGTCGTCTGCATGGCCGTCCCTTCGACAGGGGTCTGGGAGCGCTCCCATGGTGCGAGCGCTATCGAAGGTGGCCGCCCCGTGGGCCACCGTCAACCGTCGTGACGACATCCGTCACACAGCCGACCGGTGCGCCCGCAGGTCGTCAGGACGTCGTCAACTCCGTAAGGTCCGCCAGCAGTTCGGAGACGGCCACCGGTCGATCTCGCCGAAACGCGACGTGACGTACGAGCTCCGCAACTGTTCCGCCACCAGGGGCGCCACCCGCCGTGCCGATGCCCTCGGCGACGGTGGCGACCGTCGGCGTCGACCATCCGTCGTGGCTCAGCGCGGCCACCCCACCCAGCTGCCGGCTCTGCTGGGGGTCGTTGAGCGAGCCCAGCAGCATCGAGCGCAGGACGCGGTCGCGTGGCGGTCCGCCTCGGGGCCGCCCGCGCATTCGGCGAGCCATGCCGTCTCGCTGGGGACGAGGTAGGACGCGACGATCCGTCGGCGGGCGCTGCTCCGCAGGTCGGCCAGGGCCGCGACCACGGCACGGTAGGTGTCCTCGTCCGCGGCCGCGAGCTGCGCCCGCAGCCGGTCGGGGACGGCGCGCACGCGCCAGGCGTTCCCCGCGAAGGCATTGCCCCGCGTGCGCTCCACGTACGGATCGAAGCGGTGGCGCCCGTGCTGGGTGACGTGCACCTCGATGTCGAACAGTGCCACGGTCGCCAGGGCGGCGAGCACCGGTCCCCGTGCCGCTATTGGTATCGCGGAAGTGATGCGAACGCGTGTGCCTGTCATTGCTGGTCGGGGTGGTGGCTGCGGGATCGGGGGGCGTTTGTACGGCTGTCGTACCTATGGTCCTTCACGGGGTTCGGGACGACACGATGTTCCGGCCGGGTGCCTGAGGGGGCGAGATGGCGCAGGTGGCGGCGGCTGCGGAGACCGTGCATGCCCGGTACACGTACCGGCTGCGCGTGTCGTCCACCGCCCGCACCGCACTGGCGGCGGAATGGGACCGGTGCCGCTGGGTGTGGAACGAATGCGTCGCCAAGTCCAGGGCCGTCCACCTGCACAACAAGGCCACCGGTGAGAAGGCGACGTGCGGCCCGGCTCAGCTCGACAGGATGCTGACCGAGGCCCGCGCCCGTACGCCGTGGCTGCGCGAGGGCTCGTCGGTGGTTCAGCAGCAGGCCATCCGCGACTTCGGCCGCTCCCGCGCCAAGGCGCACAAGGACATCGAAGCGTGCCTGCCCATGGCGCGTCGGGCGGGGATGCCGAAGTGGAAGTTCAAGCGCGAGGCGCTGGCGACCCTCAACTACACGCGGCGCGGGTTCCGGCTGAAGGACGGGCGGCTTCATCTGGCGGGCGGCATCGTCGCAGGCGTGGTGTGGTCGCGGGACCTGCCGGCCGAGCCGTCCTCGGTGCGCGTGTACCAGGACAGCCTCGGGCACTGGTACGGCTCGTTCGTTGTTCCCGCCCAGGTCCAGCCCCTGCCGGAGACCGGCCGCGCACTCGGCGTCGACTGGGGCGTGAAGGAGACCGCGACCACCACCTCCGACGCGCACGACCTCCCCCACGTCGGGCACGGCAGGAAAGCCAAGGTCCACCTGACCCGGTACGACCGGATGATGGCCCGCCGCAGGCCGAAGAAGGGGCAACCGGGATCGAAGGGCTACCGCGAGGCGAAGAGACTGCGGGCGAAGGCGCACAAGAAGGTCGCCAGGCAGCGAGAGGACACCGCTCGTAAGTGGGCCAAGAAGGTGGTCCGCGACCACGACGCCATCGCCGTCGAGGACTTCCGCCCGAAGTTCCTGGCCAGGACCACCATGGCCCGCAAGGCCGCCGACGCCGCCATCGGCGCCACCAAGGCCGCTCTGATCGAGATGAGCCGCAAGCACGGGCGGGACATCCGCCTCGTCCACCCCGCGTACACCACGATGGACTGCGCGCTCTGCGATGCGAGAGCCAAGCATCGCCTGCCGCTGGGTGAGCGCACCTACACCTGCACCGCGTGCGGAACCGCGTCCCCACGGGACAAGAACTCCGCACGCGTCATGCTCGTCCGGGCAGGTCTCAACCCGGTTGGCGCTGATGGAACGCCCTCGGGGAGGGGTACAGGAGCGAGAGGCGCCGGGCGCGGCGGGTCCGTGTCGTCACCTGGCCGGGCGCCGCAGGCGACGTAGCGTGGGCGACCGGGCAGGTGGCGGTCGAGCCGGAGGCGGCGGGATGTGCTGGAGCGCGACGGCCGATCTCGTGGCGGGTGCCGGTGTCGCCGCGGTCGGGGTGACCGGTGTGGTGCTGGCGCGCGACCGGCGGGATCTGCCGCTCGCCGCGCTGCCGTTGCTGCTCGGCGCCCACCAGATCGTGGAGTCGGTGGTCTGGTCCTCGGGCGGCGGCAGCGGGCCGGCGACCGTCGCCTGGGCCGTCGTCGCCCTGCCGCTGCTGGCCGTGTGGGTGCCGGCGGGCGTGTGGTGCGCGGCCCCGGCGCGAGCCCGTCCCCGGCTGGTCGTCCCGCTCGCCGTCGGCGTCGCGACCGCCGTGCCGCTCGCTCGGGCCCTCGCCACCGGCCCGGTGACCGCCGAGATCCGCGGCCACACCGTCGGCTACACGATCGACCTCGCCCACCCGGCACTCCTGGTCGCCTGCTACCTCCTCGCAACCGTCGGCTCCCTGCTCCTCTCCGGCGACCGGCGGCTCGTCGTGCTCGGCGCCCTGGCCGGCGTCGGAGCCGTGGTCTGCTGGGCCCTGTGGCGGCTGGAGTTCATCTCCACCTGGTGCGCCTTCGCGGCCGTGTGCTCGGTGGTGCTGCTCGGCTGGGTACGCGCCCGCGCGAGAGCGCCCTCGCGAACGCACCGCAGCGCCTGACCTGACCCGACCTGGGCGGGGCCCTCGACGGCTCTTGGTGAATCAATCATCCATCGAACTGTTGACTTTCGGCTCGATCAGCCAGAGGATTTCGGAGGTGACACACTCCGCCGCCGGGCCCCTCGGCCCGGTTCTCCCCGCGGCCCTCGACGAGGCGGCCCACCGCTGCCTCGTCGCGGGCTTCGACGGTACGACGACCGTCCCCGACACCCTGAAACGGCTGATCGACCGCGGCCTGGGCGGGGTCATCCTGTTCACCCGCAACATCCGTGACGCCGACCAGGTCAGCGAACTCACCGCCACCCTGCGGACGTTGCGGCCGGACCTGCTGATCGCCATCGACAACGAGGGCGGCGGCATCGGCCACCTGGTCGCCGCGGGCGCCCCCGAGGTACCCGGCTCATGGGCGCTCGGTGCCGCCGACGATCCCGGCCTGACCGCCGCGTGCGCCGACGCCCTCGCCGGACACCTGCTCTCGCTCGGGATCACCGTCTTGTACGCCCCCGTCGCCGACGTCCAGAGCCGGCCCGAGAACCCGATCGTGCGCACCCGCGCCTTCGGCGGCGACCCAGAGCTGGTCTCCCGGCATCTGCGCGCCTGGATCGAGGCCACCGAGGCGCGCGGCGTGGCCTCCTGCGCCAAGCACTTCCCCGGCCACGGCGGGACCGTCACCGACAGCCACCACGAACTGGCGGTGGACCCGCGGCCGTACGAGCGACTCGACCTCGTGCCCTTCCGGGCCGCCGTCCACACGGGCGTGCCCATGCTGATGAGCGCCCATGTGGTCTTCCCGGCCCTCGACCCGGAGCTGCCCGCCACCCTCAGCCCGAGGATCCTCTCCGACCTGCTGCGTGGCGAACTCGGCTTCGACGGCGTCCTCGTCAGCGACGCGCTGGAGATGAAGGCCATCGCCGACCGCTACGGCGAGGCGGCCGGCGCCCGTCTCGCGCTCGCGGCCGGAGCCGACCAGGTCATCGTCGCCGTGCCGGATCTGGAGGTCAGCCTCGCCTGCCGGGACGCCGTGCTCGACGCGCTCGGAGCGGGCGACCTCGCGGAGGAGCGGGTGACCGAGGCCGCGGAGCGGGTACGCCGGCTCGCGCTGCGGTACGCGGTGCCGTACCGGCCGGGTGCCGTGGCCGCGTGGGACGCGCACGCCGGGCTGACGACGGCGCGGCGGGCCGTACGGAGCGGGGGCCCGTTGCCCCGGCCGGTGCCGGGCGCCCATGTCGTCGACTGCTTCCCACCTCCGCACCCCGCCCTCAACTGGGGCGGCGAGGATCTGCTGACCGAGGTCCGCGCGCTCGACCCCACCGCCACGGGGACGGCGGTCGCCGGGGAGCCGGACGATCTCTCGGCCGTCGCGGGGGAGGCGCTGCGGGCCGCCGGGGCGCGTCCGCTGGTCCTCGCCCTGTGCGACGCCGAGCTGTACCCCTGGCAGGTCCGCCTCCGCGACCTGTTGCTGACCGCCCGGCCGGACGCGCTCGTGGTCTCGACCGGGTTGCCGGAGGCGGGTGACGCGGTGGCCGCGCACGGCAGGGGACGGGTGAATCTGCGGGCGGCGGCCGAGATCATCACGGGCCGGACGTTCTGAGGGGCGGTGTCCCTCCGGGCACCGATGGCCGGAGGGGGTGCGCGGGTGTGCGGGGTGCGGCGGGCGCGGGTGCACCGGCGCGGGGCGTGAGCGGGTGTGCGGCGTCCGGACATCCCGCCCCGCCCCGGACATCCCGCCCCGCCCCGGCTCTCCCCGGCTCGCCTGCCCGCCGGTTTGTCGGTTTGCCGGTTCGCAGGTCGTCGGCTCTCCTGTCGGCTCGGGGTCCGGCACGCCTGCCGCCCCGTTCCCTCGCCGGTTTCGCTTGTGGGCCTGCACGCTCGGCCCCGGCCCCGTCGGCATGCCTGCCTCGGCCGGCCTGCCATCCCGCCCGCGCGGCCGGTCCCGTGGGCGGCGCCGGGCGCTGCGCCCGGCCGCCGCTCTCACTTCCCCTCGATCAACTCCGTGATTCCCCGTGCCGCCAGGTACGCGGTGTCCTCCGCGTGCTCCGCCAGGACCACCGCCGGGCGGGCCCCCTCCTGTCGTAGACGCATCCAGGTGTCGAAGAACGCGCCGCCCGGGCCGGAGACGGAGCGGGTGGACGGGGTGCAGTGCAGGACCAGGGCTGTCGTACGGGGCGCGGGCGAGGCGGAGGCGGCGCGCAGCTCGGCCACCGTCGTGGACAGGGCCTCCGCGATCGGTTTGGGGCGCCCGGTGGAGTCGAACAGACCGAGCGTGTACTCCAGTTCGGGGAAGTCGGCCAACGTGCGGTCGACGTCGTGGGAGCACCACCAGGTGACGCCCCACAGGTGGGTGCAGCCCGCCGCGTTCAGCAGGGTCGCGCGGGCGAAGTCGGGGGCGTCGGCGGCCGGGATGTGCGGCTCGGGGGCGCCGGTCTCCTGGACCCAGACCGGGCGGGCCGGGTCGGTGGCGTAGGCGGCGGCCAGCTCCGTGCCGTACTCCGCCAGGTGGTGCACCTCGGGTGAGCGCGGGCCGTAACGCCGGGCGCAGTCCGCGGAGAAGACCCAGGGGTGGACCGTGGTGAGGTCGCCCTTGCGGGCCGAGGCCTCGGGGGTGAACGGGTGGTCGTCGCCGTACCAGGCGGCGTCGTACGCCGAGTGGGTGACCAGGCCCCCTGCCTCGCCGAGCCCGTCCCGGGCGGCGCCGAGGAGGGTGTCGAGGTAGTGGTCGACCTCGGCCGCGGTCACCGGGTTGTGCTCGACCAGGTTGTTGAGCTCGTTGCCCAGTTGGAGGCCGATGAGGCGGGGGTGGCCGGAGAGGGCGCGGCCGAGCGTGCGCAGCAGCAGTGCCTGGGCCTCGATCGCCTCGGGGTCGGTGAAGACGTTGCGGTGGTGCCAGCTGCGGGTCCACTCGGGGTAGAAGTCGAAGCTCGACAGGTGGCCCTGGACGCCGTCCACGAGGACGTCGAGGCCGCACTCGCCCGCCAGGTCCACCAGCCGGACGAGCTGGTCCACGGCCGAGGGCCGGACCAGGGTGCGGTTCGGCTGGAGCAGGGGCCACAGGAGGAAGACCCGGACGTGGTCCAGGCCCAGCCCGGCGATCTGGGCCAGGTCCTCGCGCGCGAGCCCGGGGTCGAAGTCGTGCCAGGCGTGGAACCAGCCCTTGCGTGGGGTGTAGTTCACTCCGAAGCGGAGTGCGGGCGCGGGCGAAGGTGGCGTGCTGATGGCGTCCTCCTCAAGAGACGGACCTTGTCTCCGGCGAATGTATCAACCACCATGGACGGCAATGAATAGTGATTTGAACCAAGCCTCCGGGGGCCTGGCCTTCGAGAACCAAGCCTCCGGGACTCACCCGGCACGCGACCCCCGGTCGGTGGCCGGTCCCGGGCCGGTGGCGGATGAGCGGTCGGCGCCGGGCGCGTGGTCGGAAGCCGACGGGTGGTCGGTGGTCGACAGATCATCGGCGCCCGGTCGGTCGTCGGCGGTCGATGCGGGGCCGACCCCCCATGCGCGGTCGGCCACTGCTGCGGCACCCGCGGCCGATGGGCGGTCGACTGCCGGCATGGCCCGCGCTGCCGGTACGGCCCGCGCCGCCGACGCGGCTGCGGCCGCCGGGCCCGCCCCGACCGCCCACGGATCCCCGGGCGCCGCCGCGCCCACCCCCACCTCCACCGACCACTCCGCCCCGCCCCCTGCCACGCCCGCCCCCGTCTACGTGGTCGGTATCGACGCCGGAGGCACCCGTACGCGTGCCGTTCTGGCGGAGCTCGGCGGCGGGGCGGTGATCGGGGAGGGGGCGGCGGGGCCGGGCAACTCGTTGACGGTGCCCGGGCCGCTGCTCGCCGACCACCTGGTCGAGGCCGTCGCGCGAGCCGTGCCGGAGGCACTGCGCGGACGGGTGGTGGCGGTGGCGGGCGGGTTCGCCGGGGCCGGCCACCAGGGACAGGGCGCCGACGAGCCCGGTCGGCTGCGGGCCCGGGCCGCCCTGTCGGCCGCGCTCGCCCGGCTCGGTGTCACCGCCGCGTCGGTCGGCGTCCACAGCGACATCGAGACGACGTTCGCCGCGGCTCCCGGTCATCCCGCCGACGGGCTGGTCCTGGTGGCCGGTACCGGCGCGGTCGCGGCCCGGATGAAAGGCCGGGTGCCGACCGCGACCTCGGGCGGCGACGGCTGGCTCCTCGGGGACGACGGCGGTGGCTTCTGGATCGGCCGCGCGGCCGTACGGGCGGCCCTGCGCGCGGCCGACGGCCGCGGCCGGCCCACCGCGCTCGTCCTCGCCCTGGGCCGGGATCTGGGGCTGCCGGCGGAGGTGCTCCCGCCGGAGGACTACGGGGCGAGCGGGGCCGCCGTGTGGAGTGCCGAGCAGCGGACCGCCTACCGGGCCAGGTTGCTGCCCACCGTCATGGACCGAGCGCCCGTCCGGCTCGCCGACCACGCGCCCGTGGTGGTGCGCACCGCCGAGGAGAAGGACGCCGTGGCCGTCGGGATCCTCCAGGAGGCCGCGCGCCGCCTGGTCGACACCGTCGCCGCCTTGGCGCCCCGCCCCGGCGAACCCCTCGTCGCCACCGGCGGTCTGCTCGCCCCCGACGGCCCCCTGCTGCCGCCGCTGACCGAACGCCTCGCCCCCCTCGGACTCACCGTCACCCCGGTCGCGGACGGTTCCCCGGGCGCCGTCGCCCTCGCCCGCCTCGCCCACGGCCGGAGCGACTGACCGGACGGGCACCTGCCCCGGGCCCGCGCGGGGTTCCCACCCCCGGGCCGCACACCTCCCTCGGCCCCAAGCCCCCTCGCCGACAAGGACCACCCCATGCCCGCACAGGACCAGCCGCTCGCCCCGGCCGCCGCACCCGCGCTGCCGCCGTACCGCGACCCTTCCGCGCCCGTCGAGGCGAGGGTCGCCGACCTTCTCTCCCGGATGACCCGGCGCGAGAAGGTCGGGCAGCTCAACCAGCGGATGTACGGCTGGGACGCGTACCGCCGCACCCCGGCCGGGAACTTCGAACTCACCGAGGCCCTGTCCGCCGAGACCGAGCGCTTCGCGGGGCTCGGCGCGCTCTACGGTCTGATGCGGGCCGACGCCTGGTCCGGCGTCGGCCACGGCGACGGGCCCGGTGCCGCGGACAGCGCCGACCTCGCCGACCTGGTCCAGCGGCACGTCCTGGGGCGCAGCCGGCTCGGGATCCCCACCCTCTTCGTCGAGGAGGTCCCGCACGGCCACATGGCCCTCGACGGCACGGTCCTGCCCGTCAACCTGGCCGTCGGCGCCACCTGGGACCCCGACCTCCACGAGCGGGCCGCCGCGCACGCCGCCGCCGAACTCCGCGCCCGTGGCGGCCACGTGGCCCTCGTCTCCGCGCTCGACATCGCCAGGGACCCGCGCTGGGGCCGTACCGAGGAATGCTTCACCGAGGACCCCCACCTCGCGGCCCGCCTGACCGAGGCCCTGGTCAGAGGCATGCAGGGACCGCCGGGTGCACAGGCGGCGCCCGGCGCTCAGCAGACCCCCGGCGCTCAACCGCCCCCGGGCCCGCACACGGCGCCCATCCCGGCGCCCGTCCCGGAGCGCTTCGCCGTCGACCGCGCCCCCGTCGTCCTCAAGCACTTCGCAGGCCAAGGCGCCACCGTCGGCGGCCGGAACTCCGCCGAGTCCGAACTCGGCCCCCGCGAGCTGCACGAGATCCACTTCCCGGCCGCCCGTGCCGGGGTCCGCGCGGGCGCCGCCGCCGTCATGGCCGCCTACAACGAGGTCGACGGCCTGCCCTGCTGCGGAAACCGCGCCCTCCTGACCGGGCTGCTCCGCGAACACTGGGGCTTCGACGGCCTGGTCATGGCCGACGGCCTCGCCGTCGACCGCCTCGCCCGCATCACCGGCGACAAGGTCTCCGCCGGTGCCCTCGCCCTGGACGCGGGCGTCGACCTCAGCCTCTGGGACGAGGGCTTCACGCACCTGGAGGAGGCCGTGGAGCGCGGCCTGGTCGACGAGGCCGCCCTGGACACCGCCGTCGCCCGCGTGCTGCGCCTGAAGTTCCGCCTCGGCCTGTTCGAGAACCCCTACACTCGCCGCGCGTCGATCCCCGAGCACACCGGCCGCGCCCGCAGCACCGACCTCGCCCGCGCCTGCGTCACCCTCCTGCGCAACCCGGAAGGCACCCTGCCTCTCGGCCCCTCGGCACGCCGGATCGCCGTGCTCGGCCCGCACGCCGCCACCACCGGTCACCACCTCGGCGACTACACCGCCCCGCAGCGCCCCGGCACCGGCACGAGCGTCCTCGACGCCCTGCGCCGCCTGGCCCCGCCCGGCACCGACGTCCGTCACACCGAGGGCGCGGCCCTGACCGGCGCCGACCGCTCCGGAATCCCGGACGCGATCGCCGAGGCCGCCGCGGCCGACCTGGCCGTGCTCGTGCTGGGCGGCAGCAGCGCCCGTACCCCCGACACGGAGTTCGACGCCAACGGTGCCGCGCGGACCGTTGTGTCGGAGATGACCTGCGGCGAGGGCGTCGACCTCGCGGGTCTACGGCTCGGCGCGGCGCAGGAGGCCCTGCTGGACGCCGTCGTGGCGACGGGCACGCCCACCGCGGTCGTCCTGATGCAGGGCCGCCCGCACGTGCTGCCCGACACCCCGGCCGCGGCACTGCTCACCGCCTGGTACCCGGGCCCGTGGGGCGGCGAGGCGGTCGCCGAGGTGCTCCTCGGTCTCGCCGAGCCCGCAGGCCGGCTCCCGGTCTCCGTCCCCCGCTCGGCCGCCCAGCTCCCCGTCCACTACAACCACAAGGACACCGAGTACGGCGGATACGTCGACGGGAGCGCGGAACCGGCCTACTCCTTCGGGCACGGGCTGTCGTACACGACCTTCGACCACGGTGCGCCCCGGGTGTCCGGGCGCACGGTCGAGGTGGACGTCACCAACACCGGCAACCGGTACGGGCGTTCGGTCGTCCAGGTGTATCTGCGCAGGCTGATCACCCGCACCTGGCCGCGCACTCTCGAACTGTGCGCGTTCGAGGGTGTCGGCCTGGCGCCGGGCGAGAGCCGTACCGTCTCCCTTGCGTTCGAGGTGCCCGCCGGGACCGACTCCGTGGAGCTCCGGGTCGCGCGGTCCGCGCGGGAGGCGCTGGACGTGGCACCCGTCGTCGTGGACCTCAGAGCTTGACGGCCCCGGAGGACACGCCCTTGTAGAACCACCGCTGGGTGATGACGAACAGCACCAGCACCGGGATCACGGAGATCACCGAGCCCGCCATCACCATCCGCTGGTCGTAGCCGAAGGAGGAGGACGTGAGGCGGGACAGGCCGAGTGTCAGGGTGAAGTGGTCCTCGGTGCGCAGCACGATCAGCGGCCACAGGAAGTCGTCCCAGGCGCTGATGAAGGTGTTGATGGTGACGACCAGGATCGCGCCCCACGCGGACGGCAGATAGAGGTACCGGAACCGCTTCCACTCGCCCGCCCCGTCCAGCATCGCAGCGTCCTCGACCTCGCGCGGCACGGCGAGGAACGCGGCCCGCATGATGAGGACGTTGATGGCGGCGACGAAACCGGGCAGCCAGACGCCCACCAGGTTGTCGACGAGCCCCAGGTCACGGATGCTCAGGAACAGCGACACCATGATCGACTCGAAGGGGAACATCATGGACGCCATCAGCAGCACCCAGACCAGCTTGCGGCCCTTCCAGCTCGGCTTGGAGAGCATGTAGCCGGCGAGCGTGGAGAAGACCAGCTGGCTGGTGACGGACAGGGCCACGACCACCAGGCTGTTGCGGATGTACGTCCAGACCGGGACCTGCGCGAACACCTCGCGGTAGGCGCGCAGCGTCGGATCGTGCGGGAAGAGGGAGGCGTTCTCGCCGAACACGTCCTCGCCGACGCCCTTCAGCGACGACAGCAGCTGCCACAGCAGCGGGCCCACGGTGATGCCGAGGACGAACAGCAACAGCAGGTAGCGGACGACGAGTTCGCGGGGGCGGCCGTAGTCCCTCCAGCGCGGCATCAGCCGCGGCTTCCCGACGGGGGCCGGGGCCGGGGCCGTCCGCGGCTCCTTCACGGCGGTGGTCACGACTCGTCCTCCTTCGTCAGTCGCTGTGCGAGCAGTGTGAGGCCCAGGGTGAGTACGAAGAGGGCGACGCTGACGGCCGAGCCGTAGCCGGCGTTGCCGGTGAGCGGGTCGAGGGCGACGTCCCGGATGTAGAAGGGGAGGGTGCGGTCGGCGCCGCCGGGGCCGCCGGTCGCGCCGCCGAGCATGTAGATCTCCGTGAACACACGCAGCGAGCCGATACCGGTGAGGGTGCCGACCAGCATCATCGAGGTGCGCACGCCCGGCACGGTGACGTGCCAGAAACGGCGGACCGCGCCCGCGCCGTCCACGGCGGCGGCCTCGTGCAGTTCCTTGGGCACGTTCCCCAGCGCGGCCAGGTAGAAGATCATGTACCAGCCGAGGCCCTTCCACAGGGTGAGCCCCATCGCGCACAGCAGGATCAGCCAGGAGTCCGACAGGAACGGGATCGCCGACCGGATGATGTGAGCCTTCTGCAGCCAGGTGTTGACCAGGCCCTGGTCGCTGAGCAGCCACTGCCAGCTGAGGCCCACGACCACGCTGGAGGCGAGGACCGGGGTGTAGAACGCGGAGCGGAAGAAGCCGATGCCGGGCAGGTTCTTCTCCACCAGCACGGCCAGCATCAGCGGGAGCAGCACCATCAGCGGGACCACGATCAGCGCGTACAGCACGCTGTTGCGGGTGGCGAGCCAGAAGTCGGAGTCGCCCAGCATCCGGGTGTAGTTGTCCAGGCCCACGAACGAGGCGGCGCCGCCGAGCGGTTTGGCGTCGGTGAACGACAGCAGGAGCGTGTTCAGGAACGGGTACAGGCCGAAGACGCTGATGCCGATGATCGCGGGGGACATCCACAGCCACGGCAGCCACCAGCGGCGGTACAGCGCGGCGCCGCCCGCGTCGGCGCCGGGACCCGGTTTGAGGGCCCGCAACAGGCGGCGCCGGCCGGTCGGTTCCCCGGAGCGGGGGTCGCGGGAGGAGACCGCGACCCCCGCTCCTTCGGTGGGGGGAGAGAGGGTGGTCATACTCAGCTGCCCTGCTCGATCAGCGCATTGGCCTTCTTCTGGGCCTCGTCCACGGCGTCCTGGGCGCTCTTCTTGCCCTGCATGGCCAGCTGGATCTGGGCCGTGATGGCGTTCAGCTCACCGGGGGTCAGGGCGATCTCGTCGGCCGTGGAGGTCTTGCGGTCGCTCGCGACGATCTTGCGGGCCTCGGCGAACGGGTCGTCACCCTTGACCGACTGGAAGAACGGGTCGTCCAGGGAGGCCGTGGTGGAGGGGAAGATGACGACGTTCGGGTCCTTCGCCCACTCCAGCTGGTTCTTCGCGTTGGTCAGGAACCGCGCGAAGGACAGCGCGGTCGCCGCGTTCTTGCTGGTGGACGCGACACCGATGTACTGCGGGGCGCCGACGGTGTGGCCGAGGTCGTCCAGCATGAAGCGGGCGACACCCGTCTTCTTGTAGACGCTCGGGTTGTTCTGCTGGATGAAGCGAAGGAAGTTGGGGTTCGTCGGGCCGTAGACCAGCTTGCCCTGGCCGTAGACGTTGGCCGGGTCCTGGGTGGAGGAGAGCGAGTCCCTCGGCATGCCGCCGGACTTGTAGAGCTTCGTCATCGCCTCCACCCACTGCGCGGTCTTCGGGTCGTCGGCGAAGGTGAACTTCTTGCCGTCGGAGGAGAGGACCTTGATGTCCATCTGCTGCCAGTCGGCGGGGATGCGCAGCTGCGGGTTGGCGAGGAAGGCGTAGTACTTGCCGTCCGAGACCTCGGCTATCTTCTGCGCGTCCTCGAACAGACCGAGCACGGTCGTCGGAGGTTTGGCCGGATCGAGGCCCGCCTTCTTCATCAGGTCGGTGTTGAAGGTCTGCACGATGCCGCCGGAGTACCAGGGGAGCACGCTGTGCACCTTGGTGCCGGAGGCGTCGGCGTACATGCTCGACTTCCACAGGTTGGGCACGAACGGCTCGCCCGCGTCCGGGGCCTTCTTGTCCAGGTCGAGCAGATAGCCGGTCTTGGTGAGCGCGATCGCCGTGTTGACGTTGATGTTCACGACGTCCGGCAGGGTGCAGCCCTGCGCGTCCGCGACCAGGCGCTGGGTGAAGGTGGCGTCGCCCGGGTCGTCGACCCACTTCACGGTGGTGTCCGGGTGGGCCTGCTCGAAGGCCTTGATGACCCCGTTGAAGTAGCCGCCGAAGTCCTTCTTCAGATTCGTCGTCTGGAAGGTGATCGTGCCCTTGACGTCTCCGGTCAGCTTCCCGGACCCGACATTGCCCTGGTCGACCTTGCAGCCGCCGGCGGTGGCGTCCCCGCTGTCGGATCCCCCGCCCGACAGGCCGCAGCCCGCGGCGGTCAGGGTGAGGGCGATGACACCCACCACACATCCGGTCAGTCTTCTCGCGCGCATGTCGCCTCCTGCGATCAGTCAGCTGCTGGGTCGAGCTGCTGGATGGAGTTGCTGGTTCAAATCACCAACTTGGACTTCAATTGATGAAAAGGTGGACCAGAATTCATCGGAGGTCAATGCCTGGCCGTGTTGCTTTTCGGTTCCAGGGCGCTTCCGACGGGTCCGGCGCCGGTGGATGTGTTCAGTGCCGGTGCTCGTGGTCGGGGTGCGAGGGGTCGCCCGGGTGCTCGTGCCCCGGCATGTACTCCACGTCGGCCCGCGCCCGGTCCAGCCAGTCGAAGAAGGCCTGTCGGCCCAGGGCCCGCCGCAACTCCCGTACGACGACGTCATGGACCGCGTCGTACGGCAGGAAGTCGCCCGGCTCCGCCCCGCCGTACGGGTCGACGCCACGCCGCAGCGCCTCCGGGGTGAGGAAGCGGTCCGGATTGCGGTCGTAGTACTCCCGTACGGCCTCCTCCGGCACCCTCTGCTCGGCCTCCAGCGCCGCCAGCAGGGTGCGCGCGGCGGGGGAGTGGGCGAGCGTCACCGCGATGATGCTGCCCAGGTCGGCGACCTCGGTGCCGGACACCGCCGGCGGGCGGGCCGGTGCCTCGCGGGGCGGTGGCGCGAGCCCGCGCGCGGCGCACGCCCGCCGGGCCAGCTCGTCGGCGACGACCACCTGCGTGGCCCACCGCCGCCGCTGTCGCTCCGCCCGCGCCTGCCCCTCCGGCCGGACCTCCCGGTCCCGCGCGGGCACCATCGCCAGTACGACGTCCACCCGCTCCCGGGCGACCGGCACACCACCGACGAGCGCGGCGGGCACGCTGTCCGCCGTCCGTCCGTTCACGGCCCCACCTCCAGGGCGACCGCTTCCGAGTAGGCCACGCAGCCGTGCCAACCGGCCTTCGCCATCAGCCAGTACGACCCCACGGGCACCGCCGAGCCGTCGATCTCGATCGCGTACTCCGTGCTCTCCCCGGGGGCCAGGGCGAAGCCCTGGAGGCCCGGTGCCACGCCGGCCCACGTCCCCCACGAGGACACCGCCCAGAGCGCTCCGCCCACCGGCCCCCGGGTGGTGTTCCGCAGGCGCACCGGCATGCGCGCCCGCTCGCCCCGGCGCACCTCGACCCGGTCGACGCCCAGATCCATCACCAGACTCGGCCCGGTCCGCCCGTCCGGCTCGCCCCGGACCGCCGCGCCGGGCACGTCCAGGGCGACCACGTCCTCGAACGTCTGCCCGCCGTGGGTGAGCCGCGCGGCCAGCGCGTAACGGCCGGGCACCGCCCCCGGCGGGGGTGTCACGGTGACCTCGGTGAGCGAGAAGCCGCCCGTGCCGAGGGCGTACGGCAGTTCGGCGGGCTCGGCGCTCCAGCCGGGCGGCACCTCCAGGGCGACCGTGCCCGAGACCGGCGCGTCGGTGAGCTCGGAGGAGATCCGCACCGTCGCCGTCACCGGGCCGTCGGCGGTCAGCGCGGCCGGCGAGAGGTAGACGGCCACGGGCATGTTGCCCCGGGGCGCCGGACCGGAGTTGTGCAGCCAGTAGCGGGTGTGCACGGGCTGGGCGGGCTCGTGCGCGGCGACACCGGCACCTTCGCCGGGGAGCGCGCAGGAGGGCGAGAGCTGCTCGGTGGGGCTTCCGTCGCCGGGGGCGCCGGAGGTGGTCCCGCAGGCCCGTACGGGCGGCGCGGCGGCCACCGGCGAGGCCAGCACGGTGGCCACCTGGAACCCGGTGAGGTCCAGCTCCAACGCCCCGTCCGCGCCAGGGGCCAGCGCCTCACCGGGCCGCTCCAGGACGTCCGCCCGTCGGCCTGCGGCCCACGCCGCAGGCCCTGTCACCCGTGCCCGCACCGGCCGCCCGTCCACCTCGTGCGCCCGTACGACGACCTCGCGCGCCGGGTCCACGGGCGTGGTGCCGCCCCGGGCCAGCGGCGACCCGGCCGGCTTCAACGCGTCCAGGACGACCCGGCCCTCGGGCTCCAGCGCCAGCAGGGTCACGGTCCTCGGCAGACCGGCCGCCGCCTGGGCAGGCTCCCGCAGCCGTGCCGTGAGCGGATGCTCGGGCGTGCGCAACCGCCCCGTGAGCGGATGGTTGAAGGCGTGGCCCGCGCGCGGCCAGCCAAGGTCGCGCCAGTCGCCCTCGCCCGCGACGACCGCGTACGCGAAGGTGTGCGACCAGCGCTGGAGCTGGAAGCCGGAGCCGTCGGGCGTGGTGCGGCGGGGCGGGTCGACCCAGATGCCGGAGGGCCAGCCGGTGCAGGAGCGCATCAGTGACATGTGGAGGTCGCCGGAGGAGGTGACGACACAGCCCGGGGTGCCCCGGTTCAGGATCGCGAAGCCCCGCCCGTCCCACGCGTCGCCCGGCGGCAGCGCCTCGCCGCCCCCGGCCGCGACGGCCCGTACGGTCGCGTCGTCGAGGTCGGCGATCAGCGCGTCCACGGCCTTCGCGTCGTCCTCGGGGCGGGCGCCCGCCACCACGAGCAGCGGCAGCCGTTCCAGGTCCCGCAGGTCGGCGCCGGGCACCCACTCCTCGCGCAGGGAGGCGCGGGGCGCCACCCACACCGCCGCCAGACCGTCCTCGGCGAGTCGGCGGCGCAGTTCGCGGGCCGCCGCCGGGTCCCAGCCGAGGACCTCGGCGACCAGGGCGTTGCGCTCGGGGCCGCCGACGGCGATCCGGATGTCCGGCAGGTTGGAGTCGACCTCCAGATCGCCGTAGCGGGGGCCGCCCGCGATCGTCGAGGTGGCCGTGACACCGGTGCGGACCAGGGCCGCGGCGAGCGGCGTGCCCAGTTCACCGGCGGCGTCCCAGTCGCCGAAGACCAGTTCGGCGACGCCGATGGACCGGTGGCCGAGCAGGGCGCCGGTGTCGTCGTGGACGGCGACGCGGGCCGTGGAGCCGAGCCCGAACCAGGTGTTGGCCGGGTTGTCGAGCGTCCACGGGAACCGCTCGCTGTCCACCTCGACGAACCCGAAGCCGCGTCCGACGACCGCGTCCGCGACCTCGTGCACCGGCAGCCCGCCGCGCACGTCCGAGGGCCAGCGCACACGGATCAGCCGGTCGGCACCGTCGTAGCCGTCGACGGTCGTCGTCACGTCCAGCCGGTCGACGCCCGCCCAGAGGGTGAGCCGCTGGGTGTACCGGAAGAGGCCCAGGTCGGCGCGGACGGTGATGCGGGAGCCGGCGGGCGAGTGCTCGACATCGATGTCAGCGGTCACGTCCCGGCTCCGGGCGGCTGTGGTGCCGGTCGGGGTGAGGTGCCAGGGGCCCTCGCCGAAGCGCGGGTGCCTCGGGTACTCCTCCTGCACCACCAGCTCGTTGCCGATGTCTCCGGGCCGCAGCAGCTCCCGGCCGCCCCCGGCTCCGGCGAGCGCGCGCAGACTGCTGACGCCGCCGCCCCGCGCGGGGTCGACGGTCACCTCGTAGAACTCATTGCGGATCGTCGTCCCGTCGCCGGGCGTCCAGCCGGGCACCGAACCGTCCGCCAGCGAGAGCGCCTTGAGGCCCATGCCGGGCACGTCCGTCACGACGACGCTCAGTTCGCCGTCCTCGGACACGGCGGGCAGCGGCAGGCCGGTGTGGTCCAGCGGGATCCGGCCCGGGTCGGCGACGGTCAGCACGTCCCTGCGCCGCCAGGTCGCGGAGTTGAGGACGATCAGGTCCGCCCCGTCGCCCGGCAGCGGCGCGACCCGGTCGGCGAGCGCCTGGGTGGCGTCGGCGTGCACCTCCCGCGCCAGGTCGTACAACTCCCGCCAGCCGGTGAGCAGATCGATGTACACCTGGTCCGACTCGGAGCCGGTGATGGCGTCGTGGTGGGCGCCGTAGATCAACTGCCGCCACGCCTTGTCGAGGGCCGCGTCCGGGTAGGGGTGCCCGGTGGTGAGGGAGGCGAGGGTCGCCCAGGCCTCGGCGTCGGCGAGGAGCGCCTCGCCGTACCGCTGGGCCTGCTTGGTGTCGATGTAGGAGACGTCCTTGCCGGTGTAGACCGGGTTCATGTCCCGGGTCTGCGGGGAGGCCGCGCGCCCCTCCCGCTCCAGCTCGGCGCGGACGGCGGCGAAGAAGTCCCGGGGGACGCCGCTGACGAACCGGGGCCAGACGTACCGCTCGTTCCAGTCCCGGTGGATGCCCATCACCCAGCGGCAGGGCGGCGCGTAGTCGCCGCCGACCGGCAGCAGCACGTTCCGGGTGAGCGCGACCTTCTTCAGGCCCCGGAAGAGCTTGAGCGCGGCGGCCTCGGCCTCGGGGAGCGTCGGCGCGTTGTCGATGGCCCAGCCGGCGCCGTAGTGGTTGACCATGTACGCGGTCAGCAGGCCGCGTCCGGAGGGAGCGATCCAGCTGAACTCCGCCGGGAACTGCATCCGCCGCGGATCGCGCGGCTCCTCCCCGAAGACCGACAGGGTCGGCCCCCACTGGTGGAAGGGGCCGCGCGCCCAGGAACTCGACGTGACCCCCGCGTCCGCCATCAGCCCCGGGAACTGCGGGTCGTGCCCGAAGGCGTCCAGCTGCCAGGCGGTCTCCGGCGAGGCCCCCATGATCCCGCGCTGGAAGCCGTCGCCGTACAGCGCGTTGCGCACGGTCGCCTCGGCGCCGGTGAGGTTGGTGTTGGGCTCGTTGTAGGTGCCGCCCATGATCTCGACGCGGCCGGCGCGGATCAGCTGCCGCAGGAAGGCCCGCTCCTCGGGGAACGCGTCCCAGTACGGCTTGAGGTAGTCGACCTCGGCGAGCACGAAGGTGTACGCCGGATCGCGCCGGGCCAGATCGCAGTGGGCGCGGACGAGACTCATGCCGGACTGGCCGCGCGAGTCGAAGGTCCGCGCGGGCAGGCCGGTGACGGCCGGGTCGTCGGCGACGTCCCAGGTCTCGGTGTAGGCGGCCTGGGTGTTCCACCAGACGGGGTCGTAGTGGAAGTGGCTGACCATGAACATGGTCCAGCCGGGCTCGGCGACGGTGAATCCGGCGGTTCGCCGGGCCACCAGCTCCCCGTCGACGGCCGTGACGGTGATCTCCCGGTGGTCGCCGGGGGCGAGACCGTCCGTGACCACGGGTATCTCGGCGCGTACGGTGCCGTCCTCGCCGACGGTGACGACGGCCTGCCCGACCGTGCGGACACCGGGGCCTTCCACGCTCAGCCGGACCGGCCGGCCCGCGTCGTGCTCGACGTCCACGGCGACCACCTGCTGCGGCTGGTCCTCCGTCCCGACGAAGAGCTCGGTCGACTCGACAGAGATGACGCGCATGGGGCTCCTACGAGTGCTCGGGGGAGCCCCATCCTGGCAGCGAGGGGTGGTTCAATCAACCATGCATCGGAATATTGGTTGATTCAACCAGGCAAAATCGCTCGCCGCCCCGGCCGCGCCGTGCTCCGGTCAGCGGCTGCGCCGGGACTTCACCGCGTGTGCGCCCGCGATGTGGTCGGTCAGCGCCAGGGAGGCGCTCGCCCGCTGGTAGGAGAGCTGGCCGACGCGGACGTAGAGGCAGTCGATGAGCATCAGCACGGAGTGACGGGCGCCGATGCTGCCGGTGCGGAAGCTGGTCTCCGACGACGACGCGATCAGCCGGATGTCGGCGGCGCGGGCCAGCGGCGAGCGGGGATCGGCGGTCAGGGCGATGGTGGTGGCGCCGCGCTCCCTGGCCAGCTCGAACGGCTCGATCACCTCCCGGGTGGCGCCGGAGTGGGAGATGCCGATCGCGACGTCCGCCGGGGTCAGCAGGGCGGCCGACGTGGTCGCCGCGTGCACCTCGGTCCAGCCGCGCACCGCGCAGCCGATGCGGAACAGCCGGGTCTCCGTCTCCTGCGCGACCGCGCCGCTGCCGCCGACGCCGTACACGTCCGTGCGCCGCGCGCGGGCCACGGCCTGCGCAGCCCGCTCGACGGAGTCCAGGTCGATCCGGTCGATGGTCTGCTGGATCGCCCGCAGATCGGCGGTGCCGACGACCTGGACGACCCGCTCCAGGCTGTCGTCGGGGGAGATGTCCGGGCCGATCTCGGCGCTACCCCACTCCGAGGACTCGCCCCGGCCCCGCTCCTGGGCCAGCTCGATCAGCAGGTGCTGATAGGAGTCGAGGCCGATGGCCCGGCAGAACCGGGTCACGGTGGCCTGGGAGGTGCCGGTGCGCCGGCCCAGCTCCGCGGCCGAGCAGTGGGTGACGGCGGCCGGATCCTCCAGGATCAGCTCGCCGACCTTCCGCAGGGAGCCGGCCAGCCGGGGCAGCTCGGTGCGGATCAGGGCGGTGACATCGGTCGAGGGCATGCAGAGAAGGTATCAGCCACCCGTTGGCGCATCGGCTGAATACCAGGACCGGTCTTCGCGGCCGCACTCGGGGGTGAACTGCGCCATTGCCCCGGATGCCGCGCCTGTGATTCAGTGATTCATTGATAGGTGTGTAAGGGGTGGTTCAATCCACCAGTGGGGAGTCTCAGGTGTCCGTCGAGTCCGCCAACGAGTCCGTGACCGAGCCGGTGAGCGCCGACCGCTTCGCGCGCGAGGGCCTGGCCGTCCTGCACCGTCTCACCGAGTCCGCGCGCGCCGACGTGGGCGCCGCCGCCACGCTGATCGCCGACTGCGTCCGCGAGGACGGCGTCGTCCAGGCCTTCGGCACCGGCCACTCCCAGGCCATGGTCCTCGAACTCGCCGGCCGCGCCGGCGGCTTCGTGCCCACCAACCGGATCCAGATGGCCGACCTCGTGCTCTTCGGCGGCGACCACCCCAGCGGCCTCGACGATCCGCTGCTCGAACGCGAGCCCGGCATAGCGGTCCGCCTCTACGAACTGGCGGCCCCCCGGCCGCAGGACCTCTTCGTCGTCATCTCCAACTCCGGCGTCAACAACGTCATCGTCGAGATGGCCCTGCACGCCAAGGAGCGCGGACACCGCCTGCTCGCCCTCACCTCCCTCGCCCACACCCACTCCGTGCCCGCCACCCACCCCAGCGGCAAGAAGCTCGCCGACCTCGCCGACGTCGTCCTCGACAACGCGGCCCCGCGCGGCGACGCCCTGCTGGAACTCCCGGGAGGCGGTGCGATCTGCGCCCTCTCCACCCTCACCGGCGTCATGCTCGTCCAGATGACCGTCGCCGAGGCCGCCGCCCAGCTCCTCGCCTCCGGCGACCACCCCCCGGTCTACGTCTCCGCCAACGTGCCCGGCGGCTTCGAGAGCAACCTGGGACTGGAGCAGCGGTACGCCGGCCGCATCCGGCGCACCGCCAGCTGATCACTCGCGGACGCCTAGGGCACCGGCACGGGCGTCAGCGCGACCGCCAGTGGATAGGCGCCGGTCGTCAGCGGCGCCCCCGCGGTGCCGGTCGCGGTGTCGACCGGCACCAGCCTGTTCCCGTCGGCCGTGGTGACGTAGGCCGTGCCGCCGTCCCAGTCCAGGCCGACGTCGAACGCGGACCTCCCGACGGTGATCCTCCTGCCGGGCGCGCCCGTCACGGTGTCGACCGGTGTGACGTGGTCCCCGGTGCTGGGGCTCACCCACAGCGTCCGGCCGTCCGGTGACAGCCCGAGCCCGTACGCCTGACCGGAGACGAGCAGCGTCGGCTCGGTGTCGTTGCTCGCGGTGTCGATCGGAGTGACCGTCGACCCACCGGAGTTGGACACGTACACCGTCTTCCCGTCCGGCGCGGCCACGACGTTGAAGGGGCGGGGGCCGACCGGGATCGCCGCCCCGGCCCTCCCGGTGCCCAGGTCGACCGGCGAGACCGTGTTGTCGTGGATGTTCGCCACGTACAGCGTCCGTCCGTCCGGGGTGATCGCCATGTTCTCCGGTCCCGACCCGACCGTGACGGTCGCGCCCGCCCGGAGCGTGCCCGTGTCCACCGGCTGCACCGTGCCGTCGGTGTAGTTGGCGACCCACAGGGTGCCGCCGTCCGGCGTCAGCGCGAGCCCGGCGGGAACCCGCCCCACTCGCACGGTGGCGGTGACCTCGCCGCGCGCCACGTCGATGACGCTTACCGAGTTCGAGCCCTGGTTCGCGGCGTAGGCGGTCCGGCCGTCGGCGCTCACGACCACCTCACCGGGGTTCGCGCCCACGGCGATGTCCGTGCTCCTCCCGGACGAGAGGTCGATGGAACTCACCGTGGCCCCGCTGAAGTTGGCTGTCAGTGCTCTCGATGCCCCGCCCCCGTCGGTGACCCGGACCGGGATCGCCCGGTCGAGGACGCCCGAGCCGGACACCACGACGGAGTGCACGCCCTCGGTGACCCCGGTGAGGGTGACCTCGGCCGAGGCACCGCCCCCGGCCGGGACGGTGACGGTCCCCTCGGCGGGCGAGGCGGTCACCCCGCCCGGTACGTCGAGTTTCCAGGTCACCGTCCGTGCCTCGGCCGCGGAGGAGAAACGGAGGGCCACCGACCCGGAGGCCCCCGGTTTCAAGGAGAGCGAGCCCGGCGCGAAGGAGGCGTCGACGCCGGGGTCCGGCGCGTGCCGGAGCATCGCCTGGTACAGGAACTGGTCCATCACCCCCGGCGACACCTGCTGCGGTATCGCGTCCAGCGCCTTGCGCTCGCTCCGCAGCCGGTTCCAGTACCTCGACACCGCGTCCGCGTCACCCCGCTCACCGGCCAGCAACAGGTCCACGGCCGTCAGTCCGGCGGTGCCGTAGGAGCCGAGCTTGTCCAGCCAGGGCGAAGTCTCCCTCAGGAAGCCGGGGTTGGCGAGACGTGCGCGCAGCTTCGCGGGCGTGGCGGCCATGTCCGTGAAGTACGACCGCAGCGCGGCCGCCGCCTCGTCGAGGCCACTGCCCTCCTCGTACGCCTTCTGGAACGCGGCGAGCAGTTCGGCCAGTGTGGGGGCCTCGGTGGCGTCGAGCTGGGAGGAGTAGCTGTTCTCGGCGAAGATCCGCAGCCATGGCGCCGCGCCCGGCCCCGCCAGGTCCCGCACGGAGGCGAGGAAGGCGGCCCGGGGGTCGTACGCCTCCGCGTTCCACAGATAGGCCGCCGACGTGAACAGCGCGAGCTTGCTCGCCTCCGCCTGCACCATCGGGTTGGCGGTGACACCGACGGACTCACCCGCCACCCCGGCCTCCCGGCCCGTGTAGGGGCCGAGCAGGAGGCGGCTGGTGACGTAGTCGTTGACCGGGTAGTTGTCCCAGACCAGGATCGGATGGCCGTAGACCGCACGGGCCTGCCGCAGCTGCGCGGCGGTGATCGTCGGCGCGATCACCCCGACACCGGTCCACTCCACGACCACGTCCGCGTCCAACCGCTCGCGCAGTGCCTTCTTGTACGGGGTGTCCGCTAGGTCCGAGTACTCGGTGGGGACCATCTCCAGCGGGTCGAGCCCGGTGCGCCCGGCGGAGAACTCCTCCCACACCCGGTTCAGCAGATGCGCCTGAGCCTCGCCGGCGGCGCCGCCCCCGCTGCCGAAGCGCTCCTCGTCCGCCGCGCAGTTCCACTTGGTGTAGCTGATGTCGTCCAGCGGGATCGCGAAGGACCGCACCCCGATGTCGTACAGCGAGGCGAACTTGCGGACCAGGGCGGTGATGTCACCGTCCGAGGAGTAGCAGACCGACAGACCGGGCGAGAGGGCGTAGGTGAAGCGGACGTGGTTGGCGGCGGCCCGATCGACGAGTTCGCGCACCTGGGCGAGTCGGTCGGCCGGGTACTCGTCGCGCCACCGCTCCCGCAGATACGGGTCGTCCTTGGGGGAGTAGACGTACACGTTCTGCTTGGTGCGGCCGTAGAAGTCGAGTTGGCTCAGCCGTTCGGCGTGGGACCAGGGGGTGCCGTAGAAACCCTCGACGACACCGCGCAGTGCGGCCGTGGGCCAGTCCCGGACGGTCACCTCGGGCAGGTGCCGGCCGGTGAGAAGTTGGCGGAGGGTCTGGGCGGCGTAGTACGTGCCGGTGGTGTCGACGCCGGAGAGGGCGAGCAGGGTACGGCCGGAGCCGCGTCCGGAGGCCAGGACGTATCCCTCGGCGGGCAGCCCGGCCGGGGATCCGACGCCGAGCCGCCGCAGCGCGCCCGCGGTCGCCGGGTTCTCGTCGGGCCCGCCGACGTACACGGTGAGCCCTGCGGCGGGCGGACGTTGCCCGGCCGGCACGGTGACGATCCGGTCGGCTCCGGCGGCCCGCAGCGCGGTCTCGACGATCCGCCGCGCGGAGGGGTCGGTGCGGGGCCCGACCACCGCCACCACCCGGTCGGGAACGGCGAGTCGACGTCCGTCGTACTCGATGTGACGGGGCGTCGGCCACACCTCGGGCACCGACGGGCGCTTCGCGGAAGACGGTGCGGACGGCGTGGACGGTGCGGACGGTGGGGCGGCGTCCGCCGGGAACGACGGGAGGCTCAGACTCAGGGCCAGCAACAGCGCCCAGAGGAGACGCCGGGGGCGTGGGAGGAAAGAGGTGATTGAAGCCATCGAAAGAGGCTAGGGCTGCTGAATCAAGCATTCAAGGGTGCCGCGGCGAGGAGAACGTCGACAGGGCGCGGGCGCTGGGTGTCCGGATGGAAGGCGCGAATTCTGGGCGTACCCGTGGCCCAGCACGCCGGCTCGACCGCGCCGCCTCGGGCATGAGGGGCGAGAACCTGTGTGGATCCGCCGACGGACCGCAGGGCACGGCGTGGAGTGTTCCGGATGCTGGTGGTGCTGTCGGTGCGGGGCGCCACGAAGCTCGTCGTCCTCGCCGATCAGCTCCAGGTCGCCCCGTCCACCGCGATGCGCATGGTCGACCGGCTGATCGCCGCCGGGCTCGCCGACCGGCAGACCAACCCCGACAACCGCCGCGAGACCCTGCTCCGGCTCACCGACGAGGGCCGGCGCGCCGTCGAGGAGGTCACGGCCCGACGGCGCATCGAACTCGCCACGGTCGTCGAGCGCCTCGCCCCGAGGCAACGGACGGCGCTGGTCGACGCGTTGACCGCGTTCGACGCGGCGGGCGGGGAGCCCGTGGCCCCGGCGACGGACGACGCCGAGCCGTACCCGCTCGGCCGGGTGGACTCCGGGGTGGGCGGAGGAAGCCGACGCGGCGCGCGAAACGGCCATAAGGTGCTTTCGGGGCGCCGTGTCCTCGCCCTCCCTGTCCGGTGTCGCCCCGAACCGTGAGGACGTGGACGTATGAGCGCGCATCCCGCCGTCTCCCGTGAGGAGTTCGACGCACTCTTCGCGGCGGTCCGTACCTGGGGTCGCTGGGACCCGGCCGATCGTGGCGCGTGGAACCGGGTGACCGAGGACCATGTGCGGCGGGCCGTGGCGGGAGTGCGGTCCGGCGTGGTCGTCCCGATGGCACTGCCCTGGAACACCCGGTCGGGTCCGGACAACCTCAAGCCCGCCCTGCACCACATGACCGACCTCGGCGACGTGGAGGGCCCGGAGCCCACGACCCACAAGGACTTCATCGCCGCCGACTACCACGGCAAGGCGGTCACCCATCTCGACGCCCTGAGCCACATCGCCTACGCGGGACTCCTCTACGACGGCAGGCCGGCCCGCGAGAACGTCGACGCCGCGGGCGCCCGCTTCGGCGCGGTGGCGGCGCTCGGCCCCCTCGTCACGAGAGGGATCCTCCTGGACCTCCCCGCCGTGCTCGGCGTCCCCTGGCTGGAGCCGGGGCACGCGGTGCGCGCCCGGGACGTCCTTGCCGCCGAGGAGGCGCTCGGCGTGACGATCGGCGAGGGGGACGCGGTGCTGCTGCGCTCCGGGCACGTACGCCGCCGCGCGGAGCTCGGCGCCTGGGACCCCGGTGCGGCGAGCGCGGGGTTCCATGTGGACGCCGTACCCCTGCTGGCCGAACGGGGCATCGCGCTGCTCGGCGGGGACGGGGACAGCGACGTCAGGCCGTCGCCCGTGGCGGACGTGCACTCGCCGGTGCACGCCCTGGCGGTGGCCGCGATGGGGGTGCCGCTGCTGGACAACCTTGACCTGGAGGCGCTCGCCGCCGCGACCGCCGAGGCGGGACGGTACGAGTTCCTGCTCGTCGTGGCCCCGCTGAACGTCCCGGGCGGCACGGGTTCCCCGGTCAACCCGGTCGCCGTCCTGTGACGCCGGCCCGGTCACCGAGCGTGACGAGGTCGGTGAGCCGTGACTCGTGTTGCTGATGCCCGTATCCTCGTCAATGCCAGATATTTCCGATAAGCGGATTGTCCAGGGCGCGAGTGAGGCCAGCGTGGTGCGGTCCGACGGCGAGCCGATACCCACAGGGCGTGCGACAGACGGCACGGGCCCCACCCTTTTCCGTGAGCGGTTTCTGCAGGGGGAGCCGCTGGAGTCGGGTGTGCGCGCCACGATCCTCGACTCCTGGCGGCGCTGCCGGTCCCTGGGGCTCTCCCCGGAACGCTCCGACCTCCCCTTCCGCGACGACTTCGACCGCGAGGACCCGGTCGCCCGTGCCGCCGCACCGGTCCTCGACCGGCTGGAGTCCACGTTCGCCGGCAGCGCCATGAACATCTCCGTCGCCGACGCGGACGGCACGGTGCTGCTACGCCGCTTCGGCGAGGCGTCGCTGGCCCGAGGGCTCCCGGACATCCAGACCGTGCCGGGGTTCGTGTTCGCCGAGCGGTTCGCCGGCACCAACGGCATCGGGCTGGCCCTCGCGGAACGGCGGCTCATCCGGGTCTACGGCGCCGAGCACTTCGCCGATCGCTCCCAGGGCAGCGCCTGCCGCGCGCTTCCCGTGCGCGACCCGCTCAGCGGCCGGATCGAGGGCGTCCTGTGCTTCGGATATCCGCGCGACTTCGAGAACCCGGCGCTCACCACCGTGATCCGCAAGGCGGCCGCCGCCATCGAGCGGCGGCTCCTCGGGCAGAGCTCCGCACGTGAACGCTCCCTGCTGCGGGCGTATCTGGACGCGGGGGTCGAGGCCGACGCGGGCCCGCACCGCGTCGTCGGTGTCGACGAACTGGCCCTCGGGCTGCGCCCCGTCGACCGGGCGGCCCTCCTGAAGAAGGCCGCCGAGCTGATCTCGCGCGCCCAGCGGGCGGCCGTCGAGGTCTCCCTCACGGACGGCCGCCGTGTCACGCTCGTCAGCCGCCCGATGACCAGCGCCTCCGGGGTGGAGGGCATCGCCGTCGAGGCAGTCCTGCACGTCTCCTCCCCGTCGGAGGCCCTCACCGCCCCACGCGGGGTCGAGCCGGTGCCGAGCCTCACCACCGGACCCGCGAGCCCCCTCACTCCGCTCGCGCCCGTCGACCCCTCGATCGTCCTCCGCGTCCGCGACGCCCCGCTCGCCGCGGCCTCCGGCGCACTCACCGTCGTCATGGGCCCCGGTCAGCTGCGCGAGGTCCCACCCCCCGCCGGCGCCGCCACGACGGGCATCGACGGCGGCACACCCGAGGGCCGCACCCCCGACACCCCCGCAGAAGCCCTCGCCCCCGGCACCCCGCTCACCGCGGAGGGCCCTCGTCCTGCCGCCGACGGCCTGCCGCACACCCCCGCGGCCCCGCACACCTCCGTCCCCTCGCCTTCCATCGACGGCCTGCCGGGCGACCGTTCCGGTCCCCCGGCGCCGGAGCGCGGTCTGCTGATGCTGGGGGAGCCCCACGTCGGTGGCTACGCCCTGGCCGCGCGCCGTCGGCTGGAACTGCTGTCCGAGGCCAGCGCCCGGATCGGCACCACGCTGGACGTGCGCCGCACCGCCCAGGAACTCGCCGAGACGGCGGTCCCGCGCGTCGCCGACTTCGTCACCATCGACCTGGCCGAGCCCGTGCTGCGGGGCGAGGAGGCCGCCGACCCACGCAGTGATCTGCGGCGGACGGTGGTCCACGGCATCCGCGACGACCTCCCCTTCAGCCCGGTCGGCAAACAGGTCGACTACGGCCCGACCGTCCCGCAACTGCGCTGTCTGAACAGCGGCGAGGCCGTCCTGGAACCGGACCTGAGGACGGCGGCGGGCTGGCTCGCGCAGGACCCCGAGCACACCGAGCGGCTGCTGGCCCACGTCCACTCCCTCATCGCGGTGCCCCTGGTCGCCCGGGGTGTCGTCCTCGGCGTCGCCGCCTTCTACCGTGCCCAGGACCCCGCCCCCTTCGGCGACGACGACCGCTCACTGGCCCAGGAACTCGCCACCCGGGCCGCCCTGTCCATCGACAACGCCCGGCGCTACACCCGCGAACGCACCATGGTCCTGGCCCTGCAGCGCAGCCTGCTCCCGCAGGGACTGCCCGACCGGGACTCCGTGGAGGTCGCCCACCGGTATCTGCCCGCCGAGTCCGACGTCGGCGGCGACTGGTACGACGTCATCCCGCTCTCCGGGACCAGGATCGGCCTCTTCGTCGGCGACGTCGTCGGCCACGGCATGCTGTCCGCCGCCATGATGGGCCGCGTCCGCACCGCCGCCCGCAGCTTCGCCGAACTCGACTTCCCGCCCGACGAGGTCCTCACCCACCTGGACAACCTCGTGGGACGACTGGACCGGGAGGACCCCGTCTCCGACGGCGGCGGCATCATCGGCGCGACCTGCCTGTACGCCGTCTACGACCCGACCTCGCAGCAGTGCACCCTGGCCCGCGCCGGCCACCCGCCGCCCGCCCTGGTGGGTCCCGACGGCACCGTGACGTTCCCCGAGCTGCCTGCCGGGCCCCCGCTCGGCCTCGGAGGTCTGCCCTTCGAAGCCGTCGACGTCCATCTGCCCGAGGGCAGCACCCTCGTCCTCTACACCGACGGCCTCATCGAGGACCGCGAACGCGACGTCGACGTGGTCCTGGACCAGCTGCGCGCGGCCCTCGCCCACCCCGAGCGCACCCCGGAGGAGACCTGCCGGGTGGTTCTGGACACCGTCGCGCCCCCCCACCCCGGCGACGACATCGCCCTGCTCGTCGCCCGCACCCACGCCTTCGACCCGCGCCGCGTCGCCACCTGGGAGCTGCCCGCCGACCCGGCCCGCGTCAGCGAGGTCCGCGCCGCGGCCCTGCGGCAACTGGCCGACTGGGGCCTGGACGACGCCGCGTTCGCCGCCGAACTGGTGCTCAGCGAGCTGA
Source organism: Streptomyces sp. 11x1 (assembly GCF_032598905.1). Lineage (NCBI taxonomy): Bacteria > Bacillati > Actinomycetota > Actinomycetes > Kitasatosporales > Streptomycetaceae > Streptomyces > Streptomyces sp. 11x1. Next base: position 9,411,642 of record NZ_CP122458.1, read on the forward strand.
TCACCAACGCGATCCGGCACGGTGCCGGGCCCATCCGCGTACGGCTGCTCCGGGACCGCGCCCTGATCTGCGAGGTCGCCGACACCAGCAGCACCGCCCCGCACCTGCGCCGGGCGGCCACCACCGACGAGGGCGGACGCGGGCTGTTCCTGGTCGCCCAGCTCTCGCAGAGCTGGGGCACGCGCTACACGGCGGAGGGCAAGGTCATCTGGGCCGAATGCGGGCTCGACAGCGCCTGAGGCGAGGGGCCCGGCATCCACGACCAGTCGGGGCGGCCCGACCTCCTCCCCGTCGGGGTCGGCGACGGCACCAGATGTCTCTAATGGTGTGAAAGGCGTGAATAAAGCGAAATAGGCAGTTAGCATCGCTCGCGCAAGTCGAAGTCGGAAGAACTCGCCAGGCCGACCCCCGGAGCTGTCCGTGCACGACGCTCACGACACCTCTGCGCAGCCGACCCCGCCCGGCGGGGCGGAGCCGCTGGTGCGTGTCCGTGGCCTCACGAAACGTTTCGGCGGCACCCTCGCACTCGCCGGGGTCGACCTCGACGTCCACGCGGGCAGCGTCCTCGCGCTCCTCGGCCCCAACGGAGCCGGGAAATCCACCCTCATCAAGATCCTCGCCGGAGTCCACCACGCCGACTCGGGCCGGATCACCGTGGACGGACACCCGCTCGGTACCCACGCCGCCGCCCACCGCATGTCCTTCATCCACCAGGACCTCGGCCTCGTGGAGTGGATGACGGTCGCCGAGAACATCGCCCTGAGCACCGGGTACGCGCGCCGCGCCGGACTGATCTCCTGGCGGCGCACCCGGGACCGCTGCGCCGAGGCCCTGGCGCTCGTCGGCGGCGCCGTCGATCCCGACGCGCCGGTCGCCCGCCTGGGCCCCGCCGAACGGTCGCTGGTCGCCATCGCCCGCGCCCTGGCCACCCGGGCCGGGCTCATCGTGCTCGACGAGCCGACCGCCCGCCTCCCCGCCACGGACTGCGCCCGCCTCTTCCGCGTCCTGCGCGCCCTGCGCGACCGAGGCCACGGCATCCTCTACGTCAGCCACCGCCTGGACGAGGTGTACGAGGTCGCCGACTCCTTCGCCGTCCTGCGCGACGGCCGTCTCGTCAGCCAGGGCGCGACGGCGGGTCACAGCCCGCTGCGGCTGGTGCGCGACATCACCGGTGAGGAACCGGCGGGCCCACGCCCCGGCCCGGCACCCGGGCGCCCCCCGGCACCCGGGCGCCCCCCGGTACCGCTCGCCGCCCCGGTGGTGCTCGCCCTCGACGGCGTACGGACCTCCGGCGCCGGACCCGTCGACCTGGAGCTGCGTGCCGGGGAGGCCCTGGCCCTGGTCGGGCTCTCGGGCGCCGGACACACGGAGCTCGGCCGAGCCCTCGCCGGGGCCCGCCCCCTCCTCGGCGGACAGGTCCTGCTCGACGGCAGCCCCTACCGGCCGCGAACCGTCACCGACGCCGTCGCCCGCGGTGTCGCCCTCGTCCCCGGCGACCGGCAACGGGAGGGCTGCCTGCCCGAACTGACCGTACGGGAGAACTTCCTGGCCAACCCCCGCGCGGGGGACGGGCCCCCACCCCACTGGATCGCCCCCCGCAGGGAACGCGCCGCGGCCGCCGCCCTGACCGAACGGTTCTCGGTGCGCCCCCGTGACAGCGAGACGACCATCACCACCCTGTCCGGCGGGAACCAGCAGAAGGTCATGATCGGCCGCTGGCTCCGGACCGGACTGCGCCTGCTGATCCTGGAGGAACCCACCGCGAGCGTCGACGTCGGGGCCAAGGCCGCGATCCACAGCCTCCTGGACGAGGCACGGGCCGGGGGCCTCGCGGTCCTGCTCATCTCCACCGACTTCGAGGAGGTGGCGGGCATGTGCGGGCGCGCCCTGGTCTTCGTCCGGGGAGCGGCGACCGCCGAGCTGAGCGGCCCCGCCCTCACGGTCGCGGGCCTGACCCGGGCGGCCTCGGCCATGCCCCCCTCCGGCACCGCGACGCACCCGTGACCGCCCCGCCGCCCCAGCCCGCACCGCGCCCGCGCCGCCCGCACTCCTCGCACCGGCTCGGCGCCCGAGGCGGCCCCGGCGGGCACCTCGTCGGCGCCTACGGTCTCCTCGGCCTGACCGTCCTGCTCGTCCTGGTCTTCTCCCTGACCCTGCCGCGCACCTTCCCCACCCTGGACACCCTCGACGCGATCCTCTCCACCCAGTCGATCCCGGCCGTCCTCGCGCTCGCCGCCATGGTTCCCATCGTGACCGGCGCGTTCGACCTCTCCATCGGCTACGGCCTCGGACTGGCGCACGTCATGGTGCTGTACCTCGTCGTCGAGGCCGACTGGCCCTGGCCGCTCGCCTGCCTCGCCGTGGTCGTCGGAGGGACGGTCGCGGGCGTCCTCAACGGCGTCATCGTCGAGTTCGGCCGGATCGACTCCTTCATCGCCACCCTCGGCACCGGCAGCATGATGTACGCCGTCACCGGCTGGATCACCGACGGCGGCCGGATCGTCCCGGGCCCCCAGGGCCTGCCGCCCGCCTTCACCGACCTCTACACCTCCACCTTCCTCGGGCTTCCGGTCCCCGCCTTCTACGTGCTGGCGCTCACGGTCGCCCTCTGGCTGGTGCTGGAGCGGCTGCCGATCGGGCGGTACCTGTACGTCGTCGGCTCCAACCCGCGCGCTGCCGACCTCGTCGGCATCCCCGTCCGCACCTACACCGTCTGCGCCTTCGCCACGTCCGGCCTGATCGTCGGCTTCGCGGGGGTGCTCCTCGCGGCCCAGCAGCAGATCGGCAATCCGAGCGTCGGCCTCGACTATCTGCTGCCCGCCTTCGTCGGAGCCCTCCTCGGCTCCACCGCCATCAGACCGGGCCGTCCCAACGCCCTCGGGACCCTCGTGGCCGTCGCCGTCCTCGCCGTCGGCCTCACCGGCATCGCCCAGATGGGCGCCGACTTCTGGACGGTGCCGCTCTTCCACGGCGGCACCCTGCTCCTCGCCGTCGGCCTGGCCGGCTACACCGCCCGCCGCCGACTACGCACCGGCGCCTTCACGTCCCGCACCGCCCCCGCCGCACCACCGGAAGCGCCGCCGGCACCGCCTCCGGACGGCACCTCGAAGGACGGGGGCCGATGAACTCCCTCCACTCCCGCGCCCCCGCACCGCCGCCGACGGACCGGGCGTGCGAGGGGCCGACGCCGTCGCCGATCGGAGGTCGGGACTCCCCGGCCGAGGTCCGGGGCGCGGACCGCGACCGAGGTCCCGGGGCTCTGGTCCCCTGCCAAGCCCTCGGCCCGCGCCCCGTCCCGGCCACCGCCCCGCCGCCGACCGGAGGTCGGGACGACCGAGGCCCAGAGCCCGCGGACGTCGACCAAGGCCCCGGGCTCCGGCCTCAGCCAGGCCGCGAGGTGCGGACCACCCCTGACTCCGGCCCCGGACCGCCCCTGACCCAGGCCCGGACCGTCCAGGCCCCGGATCACCCCGGCCACAGACCCCGGCAGCGTTCCCGCTCGTCCCTCCGCGAGGAGTCCCCGTGCACCACAACCGCAAGGCCTGCTCCGGTACCCTCCGGGCCCGTCGTACGGCGGCCGCCCTGCTGACCGCGGCGGCCACCGCCGTGCTCGGCGGCTGCGAACGCGGATCGTCCGGCGACCCGGAGTCCTCCGCCACCGGCACGAGCGGCTGCCCCGCGGTGCAGGCGAGGGCCGAGGCCGCCGTCGAACGGGCGGAGCGCGACGACGTCCCCTGGAACGGCCCGACCACCGGGCCCAGGGCCGTGACCGGCAGAACCCTCGTCTACGTCGCCCAGACCATGACCAACCCGGGAGTCGCGGGCGCCGCCGCGGGCGTACGGGAGGCCGCGGGGGTCGTCGGCTGGGACCTGCGGGTGATCGACGGCGGAGGCACGCCCGCCGGCATCCAGGCCGCGATGAGCGAGGCCGTGGCGCTCCGCCCCTCCGGCATCGTCATCGGCGGCTTCGACCCCAACTCGACCTCGCAGCAGATCACGCGGGCCGAGCAGGCCGGCATCCCGCTCATCGGCTGGCACGCGGTCGCCGCCCCGGGCCCCAGCGAACGCCCCGCTCTCTTCACCAACATCACCACCCAGGTCGAGGACGTCGCGCGGATCAGCGCCCGCTGGGTCATCTCGACCTCGAACGGCGACGCGGGGGCCGTGATCTTCACCGACGCCTCCATCCCCTTCGCCAAGAACAAGTCGGAGCTGATCAGGAAGGAACTGGCCACCTGCTCGGGCGTGGACCTCCTGGCCTACGTGAACATCCCGATCCCCGACGCCAGCAGCCGCACGCCCCGCGAGGTCTCCTCGCTGCTCTCCCGGTTCCAGGACCGCTGGACCCACTCGGTCGCCATCAACGACCTGTACTTCGCCGACGCGGCCCCTGCCTTCCGCGCGGCCGGCAAGGACGGCTCGGGCCCGCCGTTCAACATCGGTGCCGGGGACGGCGACCCCTCCGCCTTCCAGCGTGTCGACAGCGACCAGTACCAGGCGGCCACCGTCCCCGAACCGCTCACCCTGCAGGGCTGGCAGATCGTCGACGAGTTCAACCGCGCCTTCTCCGGCAGCCCCGCCAGCGGCTATGTGGCGCCCGTCCACATCAGCACGGCCGACAACAGTGACGGCGCCACGAGCTGGAACCCGTCGGGCTACCGGGAGGGGTACCGCAAGATCTGGGGCAGGTGACGCCGCCGAGACCCGTCGGCAGGGCGCCGGGCGGACCGTGGCGGCCCGCCGGTCACAGCCGCAGGACGATCAGCGCGGTGTCATCGGTGGTGCCGGCCGACGGCAGCAGATCCGCCAGCAGGGCGTCGGCCAGCGTCTCCGGGTCCTTCTCGCGGTGGTGGGCCAGGGAGGCCGCGAGGCGTTCCAGACCGCTGTCGATGCTCTCCGTACGGCGCTCGATCAGTCCGTCCGTGTACAGCACCAGGGTGGAGCCCTCGACGAAGGACATGCGGGCCTGGGGCCGCGGGACCTGGACGGGGCGGGCGGCGAGCGGCGGGTCGGTGGCGCCGTCGAGGAAGGTGACGGTGCCGTCGGGACGCACCAGCGCGGGCGGCGGATGGCCCGCGCAGCTGTAGGTGATGGTGTGGTCGGTCCAGTCGATGAAGGTCGTCACGACGGTGGTCGACTCGGCGCCGTCGACGGAGCGGGCGTAACGGTCGAGGGCCTCCAGGGCCTGGGCCGGACCGTCCGCGACACGCGTGGCCCCGCTCAGGGCGCTGCGCAACTGCCCCATGGCACAGGCGGCGGCCAGACCGTGGCCGACGACGTCACCGACGGCCACCGCGAGACCCTCGCCGTCCAGCCCGACCAGGTCGTACCAGTCGCCACACACGTTCAGCGCGCCGATGGCGGGCCGGTAGCGCACGGCGGCGTCGTGCGACCCGGTGGGGCCGGGCGGGGGCAGCATCGCCGCCTGCAGCGCCAGCGCCACCTCGCGCTCATGGGCGTGCGCCGTGCGCAGACGTTCGTTGACCTCCTGCAGTTCGCGGGCGCGGGTGTAGAGCTCGGCCTCCAGCACCCGGGCCCGGCCGTCCTCGCCCGGACCGAGGGAACCGCCCCGAACGTCACCGCCGGCGCCGCCCCGGGCGCGGATGAGTTCGGTGACCTCCTCCACGCGGTGCACGATCAGGACCACCTTGCCGTCGGAGCCCAGGACAGGGGCGTTGACGGGGCTCCAGTAGTGCTCCTGCCAGAGGCCGGGCCGCTGCGGGTCCTCGATGTCGTAACGGAGCAGCGCCATCGTGTCGCGCTCCCCGGTGGCCACGGTGCGCAGCATCGACGCCTCCGTCTCCCGCATGCCGGCGGCGGCCGGTTCGTTCGGGTTCTCGGGGAAGACGTCGAAGATGTAGCGCCCGAGCAGCTGCTCGCGGCTGCGGCCGGCCAGCCGAAGGAAGTCGTCGTTGGCGTCGGCGTACACCAGATCGGGCGTGAGCAGCGCCACCATGCCGGGCAGGGCCCGGAAGACCTCCGCATAGTCGATATGCGGTTCCCTCATGTCCAGCCTGCCTTGGCGCCGAGCGTCGGTGTGTCGTTCCACGATAGGCGCGAACCGGCCGCCGGACCCGCCAGTCGGCGGCACAGGTACCGGAACCTTCCCGATCCGCCACGTGGGGGTCCCACGAAAGAGTGGTGCGCGCCGCGGACCGGCCCGATCCGCTCGCCTGCCCGGGCGGCGGATCGGGCCGGTCCGGCCCGTCAGAAGACGCCCGGGCCGGGAGTCAGCACGCCCCGCGGGTCGAAGCGGGTCTTCCACGACGCGAACCGCTCCCAGTCCGCGCCGTAGTGCGCCCGCCAGTCGGCCGCCGTGAACGCGCACGCGCCGTGCGGGTAGCGCACTCCGCCGACGGCCGCCGCATCCTGGTAGAAGCGGTAGTTGCGGTCCGTCATCCGGGAGGCGAAGTCGGGGTCGGGGCCGGACCGGGCGGCGTCGGTGAGCACGCTGACCAGCCAGACCCAGGGGCCGCCGGTGTCGTCGGGCAGCCGCAGCAGCGGTCGGCCGTAGCTCGCGCGCAGCATCGGGAAGACGAGGCCGAAGCCGGTCGGGCCGAGGTCCTCGGCGGTCAGCGACGGGAACACCGACGCGACGTACTCCTCGACGGCGTCGTCCGGCAGGAAGAGGTCCGACCAGGGCTTGACCTTCGCGTCCCAGTCCAGGTTCGCCGCGAACGCGTCGTACATGTCGGTGACCAGGGATATGTACTCGAGATAGGTGTAGTCCTCGAAGGCGGCCAAGGCCGCGGCGGGGCTGAGCCCGCGCAGGAGGTGGGACGCGTCGGGGGTGTCGCCGGGGTTGTGGAAGACGGTGGCCCACAGGACCAGGGGCTGCGCCGTGCCGGGCTGCGGAATGCTGCCGAGCGAGTCGAACTCGCCCCGGTTCGCCAGGACTCGGATGTCCTGGAAGAAGGTCGGGATGTCGGGGTAGCCGATCCGGTAGGTGCGGGCCAGCCGCTTGGCCGGCACCAGGCCGACGGTGGCCCGGGTGATGACGCCGCACTGTCCGAGTCCGGCGAGTGCCGCCTCGAACAGGTCGCTGTTCTGCGTGTCGGTGCACCACCTCGACCGGCCGTCGCCCGTGACCACCTGGAGCCGCCGGGTGTGATCGACCTGCGCGCCGACCCGGTAGGACGACATCATCCCGATGCCGCCCATGGACAGGGTCCCGCCGATCGTCGTCTTGGTGTAGCTGGTGATCGACGCCGGGGTGAGGCCCTCCTCGTACGCGGCCTCGATCAGGTCCTTCCACAGCACACCGGCGTCGACGTCGGCGCCGTCCGGGCCGATCGAGTGGATCGTGTCCAGTGACCGCATCTCGACGACCAGGCCCCCGCTCACGAGGGGTTGGCCGAACATCGCGTGGTGGGCACCGGCCGGGGCGACCGGGATGCCGTGATCGGCACAGAAACCGACCATCTTCCTGATGTCGCGCACCGATCCGGGCCGCAGCACCGCGCACGGTGTCCGGAACACGATGTTGCCCTGGTCGTGCGCGTTCGCCGCGAGCGACTCCGCGTCGAAGACGAGCGTCCCGTCGAGGGACGGGGCGGCGGCGAAGGACGTGCCGTCCGCTGCCGCGGCCTCGGTCACCCACTGCCGGGTGAGCAGATCAAAACCGGCCACGAGTGCCAGGGTTCCGGCTCCGAACCTGGCCAGGAACTGCCGTCTGCCGACGGAACCGCTAGGTCTTTCTGTCATGACAGCCTCCGTGATGTCGACGCGGCGGATCGTCGGCACGCCGCGCCGGGTCTGTCGTCCTGCCGGGGGCGGGAGTCGGTGCGCGACCGGTGCTCGACCGAACCGGCGCGCTGACCCTCCGTGATCCTCATCACCAAGAGCGATCTCCCCCTGACAATCCGCTTACGGCTCATCATGACTTCTCGCAGGCCCCTCGCGCGATGGGATCAGGCGAGCCGGAGGCGCTCGCCGGGGCGGTGGGAGTGCTCGCAGAAGTGGATTTGGCGCGAGGCGCGACAGAAAGCCCTATTCGGCCTTACTCGTGTGAGCGTCGCGGGGCTCAACCTGCTCAAGGACGGCCCAGGTTGACGGCCCGTCACCAGGTTGAGTGATGATACGATCACCGCACTTACCGAACGGACGGATAGGTGCAAAAGGAGCACCTCTCGCCATTCGTGGAGGCCTGGGTGGCAACCCCGGAGTGGCTGGCCTTCGGTCTGTGTGAATTGACGGAAATTCAGTAGCTGGCCATCGGCCGCCTGAAGAGGGTCTCATGACGCAATACATACAAAATCCGGCGCTCTGGGCACTCATTGTCGTAACCCTTGCCGCCGTCGCCCTGATCATTCGTCAGCGACGGGCGGCGCGAGCATTACGACAGGAGATCGCAGGGCTCAGAAATCACTACGGTGAATTGGAGAGCCAATACTCGGACTCCGTCCGCGCGGCCCAGCAGGAAGCCGAAGGTGAGACGAGGACGGCCCTGAAGTCCGCGATGCGGACCCTGCAGGGTCTCGCCGCGGAGCAGCAGCGCATCATCTCCGGGCTGCAGCGCAAGTACGGCGACTCCGTCATGCTCCAGGACCTCCTGGAGATCGACCACATGAACGCGCAGTTCGGCCGGCGTGCCCAGTCCATCGCCGTGCTGTGCGAGGGCTGGCTCGGCCGCCACCGCGACGTGGCCTCGGTCTACGACGTGGTCCGCAGCGCCCAGGGCAGGATCCGCCACTTCCAGCGGGCCCACATCCTGTCCAAGGTCGACTTCGGCGTCACCAGCCGGGCCGTCGAACCGGTGGCGCTGGCCCTCGCGGAGCTCCTCGACAACGCGACCAGCTACTCCAGCCCGGACACCGTCGTCGAGATCAACGTCCGCTCCGTGCCCAAGGGCGTCTGCATCATCGTGGACGACGCCGGTGTCGGCATGAACGAGGAGGAGAAGGCGAGGGCCGAGAAGCTCCTGACGAGCGAGCGCGTCACGGGTGTCTCGGGGCTCGGTAACCCTCCGCAGTTCGGTTTCGCGGTGATCGGTGTGCTCTGCGAGCGGTTCGGCTTCACGGTGTCGGTGGACTCCACCTCCCCCTACGGAGGTGTGCGGGCGGTCGTGCTGCTGCCCGACGAGCTGCTCACCGCGATGCCGGAGCCCAAGCAGCCCGCGGTGCCGGTGGATTCGGCCCCGCCGCGGGAGGTCCCGGCTCCCGTGGAGGTCGGGCCGTCCGTGTACGACACCGCCTCCGAGTCCTCGCTGCCCGTGGGCACGACCGAGGACGGTCTGCCCAAGCGGCGTCGCAAGCGGCCGATGGCCCTGGTCTCCAACGGCCCGTCCGCCGCCCCGGCTCCGCGGCGCCGCAGCGAGGACACGGCAGCGATCATGGCCGCCTTCAAGCAGGGCACGGACGCCGGTCGCGCCACTCACCCGGAGGCGGGGGAGCGGTCGAGCGGCCCCCATGACGCAAGCAGCGAAGGGCACGAGGTCCAATGAACAACGATCTTTCATGGATGCTTGACAGCGCCCTGGAGATCCCCGGAGCTCTCCACGCGGTTCTGGTCTCCTCCGACGGGTTGCTGAGGGCCCGTTCGAAGGGAGTGGGCAAGGACGACGCGGACAAGGCCGCCGCCGCGATGAGCGGTATGCAGTCGCTGAGCCGGTCACTCGCGTTCTTCTGCTCCCGCTCGGATCTGCGCTGGCAGCAGACCCTGGTCGAGTTCGACGGCGGCTGGATCTTCCTGATCTCGGCCGGGGACGGCGCCTACCTCGCGGTGTCTGCCTCCTCCGACGTCGACATGGCCGACATCACCTTCCGGATGCAGCAGCTCGTCGGACAGCTGGGCAAGGTCATGACCGCTCCGCCCAGGGAGAGCAGCGTGATAGGGCCATGACCGATTCCGACAGGCATGAGCACGAGGCCGCCGAGTTAGTACGGCCGTATGTCATCACCGGTGGCCGCAGCCTCCCCGGCGAGAGTCAGTTCTCCCTGATCACCCTGGTCACGGCGGTCGCCGACCAGCAGCAGCGACCCGCGCGCCTCTCGCCCGAGGAGCAGGACCTGCTGCGCATGTGTGTCGGCGGTTACCTCTCCGTCGCCGAGATCGCGGGGCACATCCAACTGCCGGTGGGAGTGGTGAAGATCCTGCTGGCCGCGCTCTCCGAGGCCGGCTATCTCGTCACCCGTCCGCCGGAGACCCGTGCTCCCGTCGCCAACCTGAAGATTCTCGAGGAGGTGCTCAATGGTCTCCAGTCCAAGTTTGGATGAACGGGCGTACGTCCCGGGCGGAGAGACGCAGACCGCCGTGAAGATCCTGGTCGTCGGGCACTTCGCGGTGGGCAAGACCACGTTCATCGGGTCGATCTCCGAGATCTCGCCGCTCTCCACCGAGGAGACGATGACGCAGGCGGGCGAGGCGATCGACGACCTCAAGGGCGTCCAGGGCAAGACCACCACCACGGTCGCCATGGACTTCGGCCGCCTCACCGTCAGCGACCGTGTCGTGCTGTATCTCTTCGGCACACCCGGCCAGCAGCGCTTCGTACAGATGTGGGAGGACATGGCACGCGGCGCCCTCGGGGCGCTGGTGCTGGTCGACCCCGAGCGGCTGGCCGACTCCTTCGCCGTGATCGACCTGATCGAGCAGTACGGACTCGACTACGCGATCGCGGTCAACCATTTCGACGGTACGTCGATACGTGACGCGAGGGCGCTGCGCGAAGCGCTGGATCTCCTCGACGACACCCCCATCGTCACCTGCGACGCGCGGGACGAACGGTCGTCGGCCGAGGCTCTGATCACGCTCGTCCGCTACTTGATGGACCGCGCCCGATAGGAGCAGAGCAGACATGACCCCCGACCCCACCCTTCCCTCACCCCCGCCCGGCTGCCCGGCCCACGACAGCGGACGGCGCATCCCGCTGTACGGACCGGAGTACGCGGCCGATCCGCAGGCGTACTACGCGTACATGCGGCACTACGGACCGAGCGCGCCCGTCGAGATCGCGCCCGGCGTCGACGCGACCCTCGTCACCGACCACGCGACCGCGCTGAAGCTGCTGCAGGACCCCGGCAACTTCCGCAAGGACGCACGCCGTTGGCGAGACGTCGCCGAAGGCAAGGTCGGCCCGGAGAGCCCGGTCGTCCCGATGCTGGGCTACCGTCCCAACGCGATGTTCACCGACGGCGCCGAGCACGCGCGGCTCCGGCAGGCGATCACCGACAGCCTGGCCAAGGTCGACTCCCGCCGGATCAGCGACATGACCAAGCGGGCCTCCGACTACCTCCTCTCCCAGGTCTCCGGCCGCGGCTCCATCGACCTGATGAACGACTACGTCAAGCAGTTGCCGCTGCTCGTGTTCAACGAGCTCTTCGGCTGCCCGGCGGACATCGGCGACCGGGTCGTCTTCGGCATCTCCGGAGTCTTCGAGGGCGTCAACGCCGAGAAGGCCAACCAGGTGCTGGGCCAGGCCGTGTTCGAGCTGGTGGCCCTCAAGCGCGCCCGCCCGGCCGACGACGTCACCTCGTACCTGATGCGGCACGAGGCGCGCCTGACCGACGAGGAGCTGGTCCACCAGCTGATCCTGCTCCTCGGTGCGGGCGCCGAGCCGCTGCGCAACCTCATCGGCAACACCCTGCACCGGCTGCTCCTGCACGACCGGTACGCCGACGGCGGGCTGATCGAGGAGGCCATCGACGACACGCTGTGGGAGAACCCGCCCATGGCGAACTACGCGCCGCACTACCCCGCGGCCGACATGGAGTTCGGCGGTACCGAGCTGCGGGCGGGCGATCTCGTCCTGGTCAGCATGACGGCCGCCAACACCGACCCGGCACTTGTGGCGGCCGGTCAGACCGGCGGCAGGCGGGCCCACCTGTCCTGGAGCGCCGGCCCGCACGCCTGCCCCTCCAAGGAACTCGCCCGGCTCGTCACCATGGTGGCCATCGAGAACCTGCTGAACCGCCTGCACGACATCGAACTCGCGGTCCCCGAGGACAGCCTGACCTGGCGTCCGGGCCCCTTCCACCGCGCACTGGCTGCGCTACCCTGCCGCTTCACCCCGCAGGTCGTCCAGCGCCCGGTCCCGCCCCGCGCGACGGAACCCTCCGCACGCGAGGAGAACGCCCCGGCGGGCCGGAAGGCGGAGCGTGGCGTATGGGGCTCCTTCCTGCAGTGGTTGAAGGGGTGACGCAGACAACAGTCTGCGACAGCTGGTACTGCATGAGTGTTCAACCAAAGGGGTAGTAACGCGGCGGCATTCGTGGTGACCATTGAACAAAGGGAGGTGTCGTGGACCACATATCCATCGACGCCGCTTCTGCTCGACATCCGGATCTGATCCGCCGCTCCCAGCGAGACATCGACTTACACCGCGCGGAGACCAGGGGCGTGACCCGCCACCAGTCGCCGCGACACGAGATACCCGCCCAGGCCGGCGGGTATCTTTCTGTGTCCCCGCACACCCTCCGCCGCCGGGGGACAACGGCCGCGCCCGCGTACTCCGAGCAGCGGCGGGAGACGTGGTGAGCCCCCTCGGATCCGGCTCCGGGGACGCCCCCGGGGACCGGACGCTCGGCGCTCTGGTGTCCGGCCAACTGCTGCGGCTGTGCGAGGCGTCGGGGCTCGGCAGCGGCGACGCGCGGAACTACGCGCGTCTACTGACCGATTCGCTGGGGGCGGTGGCCGAACGGCCCCTCGACCTGCCGCCCCCGTCCCTCAGTTTCCTGTCCGACGACTCCACCCCGGTGGAGTTCTCGCTCTCCCTCACACCGGACGCGCACCCGGCGATCAGGGTGCTGCTGGAACCGGGATGCGGGGCCGGCGGTCTGCGGGACAACGGTCTCGAAGGTCTGCGCGCCGTCCGTGCGATGGCACGGCGCTGGGGCTTCGCCACCGACCAACTCGACGTGCTGGAGGACCTGTTCCTCCCCACCGACCCGCAGGGCCTCCTGGCGCTGTGGATCGCGCTGGAGCTGCGTCCCGGTGGCGTCCCCAAGATCAAGGTGTACCTGAACCCGTCGGCGTCCGGCGAGGAACGGGCCGCCGAGACGGTGCGGACGGCCCTGGACCGGCTGGGCCACCGGCACGCCTTCGACGCGCTGCCGCCGGCCGACGGCTACCCGTTCTTCGCGCTCGACCTGGGGGACTGGGCGGCACCCCGCGTGAAGATCTACACCGCTCACCGCGACCTGGCGGTGAGGGACGTCGGCGGGCTGTGCCGGATGGAATCCGGCCCCGACCGTACGACGTTGGAGGAGTTCCTGCGCACGGTGGGCGGCTTCGAGGAGGGAAGGGACGGCTACCGGGCCCGGCCGGAGGCCCGGTTCGACCGGCGGCCCGTCCTGTCCTGCCATTCCTTCACCCGGACGACCGGAGGGCCCACCGGCTTCACCCTCCATGTCCCGGTCAGGGACTACGCCCGCGACGACGCGGAGGCACTGCGCCGCGCCGGGGCCGTCCTCGGCCGCCACGGGATCGACCCCGGCGCGCTCGACCGGCCGCTGGCCGCCGTCACCGGACGCCCGCTGACGGACGGGGTGGGGCTCGTCGCGTACGTGGCCCTCGCCCACGAGCAGCACAAACCGGCCCGGGTGACCGCGTACATCTCCTCGGAGGCCTACGCCGTCCGCCCGCCGAACGGCCGCCCGTACAACGATCACGAACCATTCAGCACCACGTCAGGAGCAAGAACCCCTATGGAGCCCTACCGCATCAAGGTCGTCGAGCCCATCGCGCTCACCACGCGGGAACAGCGTGAGGCGGCGCTGGAACGGGTGCACTACAACCTCTTCGACCTGCGCGCCGAGGAGGTGACCATCGACCTGCTCAGCGACTCGGGCACCGGCGCCATCTCGGCCGCCCAGCTGGCCGCGGGCATGGAGGGCGACGAGTCGTACGCGGGCTCGCGCTCCTTCTACCGCTTCCACGAGACCGTGACGGAACTGACCGGCTACCGGCACATCCTGCCCGCACATCAAGGGCGCGCCGCCGAACGCATCCTGTTCAACACGCTCCTGGAGCCGGGCGGCATCGTCCTGGCCAACACGCACTTCGACACGACCCGGGCCAATGTCGAGCTTTCCGGGTGTCAGGCCCATGACATCCCGTGCGTGGAGGCCCGCGACCTGGACAGCGAGGTGCCGTTCAAGGGCAACATCGACCTGGACAGGCTCCGGCAGACGCTGGAGGGCCCGGACGGCTCCCGGGTCCGCGTGGTGATCATGACGATCACCAACAACGGCGGCGGAGGCCAGCCGGTCTCCATGGAGAACCTCAAACAGACCGCCGAGATCTGCCGCCGGCACGGTGTCCCGATGATCCTGGACGCCGCCAGGTTCGCCGAGAACGCCTGGCTGGTGACCCGTCACGAGGAGGCCTACCGGGGGCACACCCCGCGCCAGGTCGCCGAAGAAGCCTTCCGTCTCGCCGACGGCTGTGTGATGAGCGCCAAGAAGGACGGCATCGTCCACATCGGCGGCTTCATCGGGCTCAACGACCCCGAACTCGCCGAGAAATGCGAACGCCTCCTCATCGCCACCGAGGGCTTCGCCACCTACGGCGGTCTCGCCGGCCGCGACCTCGACATGATGGCCACCGGTCTGCTGGAGGTCACCGAGCCCGCCTACCTCGCCGAGCGCGCCGACGTCGCCTCCCATCTCGCCGACCGCGTCCGCGCGGCGGGCGTCGACCTGCTCGAACCCCCCGGCCTGCACGCCCTCTACCTCAACGCGGGCCGTCTGCTCCCGCACATACCGCCCCACCACTACCCGGGCCACGCCCTCGCCTGCCGCCTCTACCTCGAAGGCGGCATCCGCTCGGCCGAGCTCGGTTCCCTCTACCTCGGCGAGGAGGACGAGGACGGCAACCCCGTCAAGAGCGCCCCGTACGAACTGGTCCGGCTCGCGCTCCCGCGCCGGGTCTACACCCGCAGCCACTACGACCACGTCGGCAGGACCCTGGAACGCATCGCCAAGGAGAGCGAGTCCGTCCACGGCTACCGCATCGTCGAGCAGTCCCCGATCCTGCGGCACTTCCGCGCCAAACTGCAGCCGGTGACCGGCTGAGCCGACGGTGGTCGCCCCGCGCCCGTGCGGGGCGACCACCGTCGGGCCACCAGGCGTCAGGCGTCGTAGATGTGGAAACCGCGTCCGCTCTTGCGGCCGAGGTGGCCGGCGGCCACCATGCGGCGCAGGAGGGCCGGAGGCGCGTAAAGCGGCTCCTTGAACTCCTCGTACATCGACTCCGCCACGGACTGCGCCGTGTCGAGGCCGATGAGGTCGAGCAGGCGCAACGGCCCCATGGGGTGGGCGCATCCGAGTTCCATGCCCCGGTCGATGTCCTCCGGCCGCGCGGCACCCGACTCCACCATCCGTACCGCGCTGAGCAGGTACGGCACCAGGAGGGCGTTGACCACGAAGCCGGAGCGGTCGGGCGCCTGGATGGCCTGTTTCCCCAACTGCTCGGCCAGGCCGCGGGTGCGCCGCACGGTGTCCGCGCCTGTGGTGAGAGCGGGAATGAGCTCGACCAACCGCTGTACGGGCACGGGGTTGAAGAAGTGCATGCCGATGACCTGCGCGGGTCGCTGGGTGACGACCGCGAGATCGACGACGGGGATCGAGGAGGTGTTGGTGGCCAGGACCGCCGCGGGGTCCTCGACCGCTTTGTCCAGGGTGCGCAGGACGTCGGCCTTGATGTCGCGGTTCTCGGCGACGGCCTCGATGACGAACTGGCGGTCGGCCATGTCGCTGAGGTCATGGGTGAAGGACAGCCGGGCGAGGGCCTGGTCTCGCTGCTCCTCGCCGAGCTTGCCGCGCCGTACGCCTCGGTCCAGGGAGGCGGTGAGTCGGCGGCGGCCTGCCTCTAGCGCGTCCGGTGTGGCCTCGGCCACACGGACGTCGATGCCGACGCGGGCGGCGACTTCGGCGATGCCGGAGCCCATGAGGCCGCATCCGACGACGCCGAGCCGGGTGACGGGATCCATCTGAGGTCCTCTCTGATGAGCCGCTACGTGGTCCACGGGATGGATCACACGTTGCGGCGGTACTGGCCGCCGACCTCGAAGAAGGCCTCGGTGATCTGCTGGAGCGAGCAGACCCTGGCGGCGTCCATGAGTACGGCGAAGACGTTGCGGCCGTCCATGGCCGCGTCCTTGAGGGCGGTCAGGGCCGTGTGAGCGTCGTCGCGATGGCGCGACTGACAGGTGCGCACGCGTCGCAGCTGGGACTGCTTCTCGTCCTCGGTCGCGCGCGCCAGCTCGATGACACCCGGCTCGGCCGTGTCGGCGTGGGCGTTGCGGAAGGTGTTGACGCCGATGATGGGCAGGGTGCCGTCGTGCTTGCGCTGCTCGTAGAGCATCGACTCGTCCTGGATACGGCCCCTCTGGTAGCCGGTCTCCATGGCACCGAGGACGCCGCCGCGCTCGCTGATCCGCTCGAACTCCAGGAGCACCGCTTCCTCGACCAGGTCGGTGAGCTCGTCGATGACGAACGAACCCTGCAGCGGGTTCTCGTTCATGGCCAGGCCCCACTCCCGGTTGATGATCAGCTGGATGGCCAGGGCCCTGCGGACCGAGTCCTCGGTGGGGGTGGTGACCGCCTCGTCGTAGGCGTTGGTGTGCAGGCTGTTGCAGTTGTCGTAGATCGCGATGAGTGCCTGCAGCGTCGTGCGGATGTCGTTGAAGTTCATCTCCTGGGCGTGCAGGGAGCGGCCGGAGGTCTGCACGTGGTACTTCAGCTTCTGGGAGCGCTCGTTGGCCCCGTACTTGTCCTTCATCGCGACGGCCCAGATACGGCGGGCGACCCGGCCGAGGACGGAGTACTCGGGGTCCATGCCGTTGGAGAAGAAGAACGACAGGTTCGGGGCGAAGTCGTCGATGTCCATGCCCCGGGCGAGGTAGGCCTCGACGTAGGTGAACCCGTTGGCCAGGGTGAACGCCAGCTGGCTGATGGGGTTCGCCCCGGCCTCGGCGATGTGGTAGCCGGAGATCGACACCGAGTAGAAGTTGCGGACGCGGTTCGTGATGAACCACTCCTGGATGTCGGCCATCATCCGCAGCGAGAACTCGGTGGAGAACAGGCAGGTGTTCTGGCCCTGGTCCTCCTTGAGGATGTCGGCCTGCACCGTGCCGCGGACGTTCGCCAGCGCGTGCGCGCGCAGCTCGGCCGCCTCGTCCGGCGACGGATCACGGCCCTCGGCGGCACGGAACCTGTCGGCCTGTTGGTCGATGACGGTGTTGAGGAAGAACGCCAGGATGGTCGGCGCGGGTCCGTTGATGGTCATGGAGACCGACGTGGTCGGAGCGACGAGGTCGAAGCCGTCGTAGAGCGCCTTCATGTCGTCCAGCGTGGCCACCGACACACCGGAGGTGCCGACCTTGCCGTAGATGTCGGGACGTTCGTCCGGGTCGCGGCCGTAGAGCGTCACCGAGTCGAAGGCGGTGGACAGCCGGGTGGCCGGCTGCCCCTCGGAGAGCAGCTTGAACCGGCGGTTGGTGCGGAACGGATCGCCCTCGCCGGCGAACATCCGCGCCGGGTCCTCGCCGTCGCGCTTGAAGGGGAACACCCCTGCCGTGAAGGGGAAGTAGCCCGGCAGGTTCTCCCGGCGCCAGAACCGCACCAGCTCCCCGTGGTCGGAGAACCGGGGCAGGGCGACGCGAGGAACCTTGTTCCCCGACAGGGACTCGCGGGTCAGCCGGGTGCGGATCTCCTTGTCCCGGACCTTCACCACCTGCTCGTCGCCGGAGTAGGAGGCGATGACGGCGGGCCATGCGCCGATCTGCTCCCTGACCTCGTGCGGGAGCCGCCTGACGGCGTCGTCGAGCAGCGCCCGGACGTTCCCCGCGTCGGCGCCCGCCTCGACGAGCTCGGCCTCTACCGCCTCCAGTCGCTGCACCCGCCGGGCCGCCTCGGCCAGCCTCCCGGTGTCCGCGTGGTACGTACGGACGGTGTCGGTGATCTCGGCGAGATAGCGCACCCGGTCGGCCGGGACCACCTGGCGGATGCCCGAGGAGTGGCGCACGTCGACCGGTGCCAGCGCGCCCTCCGACAGCGGCAGCCCCTTCCCGGCCAGGTCGGTCCGCAGGTGCTGGTAGAGCGCGGTGACCCCGTCGTCGTTGAAGGTCGCCGCCGAGGTGCCGTACACCGGCATGTCCTCGGGCCGCTTGTCGAACGCCTCCCGGTTGCGGACCAGTTGGCGGCCGACATCGCGCAGGGCGTCCTTGGCGCCGCGCCGCTCGAACTTGTTGATCGCCACGACGTCGGCGAAGTCGAGCATGTCGATCTTCTCCAGCTGCGAGGCGGCACCGAACTCCGGCGTCATCACGTACAGCGAGGTGTCCACGAACGGCACGATCGCCGCGTCGCCCTGGCCGATGCCCGGCGTCTCGACGATCACCAGGTCGAACCCGGCGGCCTTCACGACGTCGATCACGTCGGACAGGTGCTCGGGCAGCTCGTGGCTGCCGCGGGTGGCCAGACTCCGGAAGAACACCCGGTCCCCGTCCAGGGAGTTCATCCGGATCCGGTCGCCGAGCAGCGCGCCGCCGCCACGGCGACGGGTCGGGTCGACCGCGATCACCGCGGTCCGCAGCTTGTCCCGCTGGTCGACACGGAAGCGGCGCACCAACTCGTCGGTCAGCGAGGACTTGCCCGAGCCGCCGGTGCCGGTGATGCCCAGCACCGGCACGACCCGGGCCGCGGCGGTGGCACGCAGGCGCTCCAGGAAGTCGGGAGGCAGCTTGCCGAGTTCGGCGCCGGTGATGGCGCGGGCGATCGCGAACCGGTCACCGGCGAGCACGGCGGCCGCGTCGGCCGGCCTGTCGTCCCAGAGGTCGAAGTCGCAGTCCCGCACCACCGAGTTGACCATCCCGGCCAGGCCCATCCGCTGCCCGTCCTCCGGGGAGAAGATGGTCACCCCGCTCCCGCGCAACCGGGTGATCTCGGCGGGCACGATGACGCCGCCTCCGCCGCCCACCACCCGGATGTGCTCCGCTCCCTGCGCGCGCAACGACTCGACCAGGTACTCGAAGTACTCGACGTGCCCGCCCTGGTAGGAGGAGACCGCCACACCGTGCGCGTCCTCCTCCAGCGCCGCGTCCACGACCTCCCGCACCGACCGGTTGTGTCCGAGGTGGATCACCTCGGCGCCCTGGGACTGGAAGATCCGCCTCATGATGTTGATCGACGCGTCGTGCCCGTCGAACAGAGCCGAAGCGGTGACCAGGCGGACGGGGTGCACGGGTCGATGCTGATCGCTCATGAGGGCCTTCCCGGGCAGGGTGGGGTGCTGCAGGACGAAAGAGGTACGAAGAAATACTAGGACGTCCTAGTAAATTGCGGAGGTGATCGCTGTCACAGATCGAGGACGAGGCGTGGCCCGCACGAGCGGGAGACGCAGATGAGCATGGTGTCCCCGGCGGCCCGCTCCTCCTCGGTCAGCAGCGCGTCGCGGTGGTCGGGTGTGCCGTCGAGCACATCGGTCTCGCAGGTGCCGCAGGTGCCTTCCCGGCAGGAGAAGTCGACCGCGACGCCGGCCTCCTCCAGGGTTTCGAGCACCGAGCGGTCCGGGGGCACGGTGAGGGTGAGCCCCGAACGGGCGAGTTCCAGCTCGAAGGCCTCGGCCGGGCCGGCTTCCGCCGTCGGTGCCGACGGGGCGAACCGTTCGACGCCCAGGGCGCCGGGCGGCCAGCCCGCGCACTGCTCCCGCACCGCCCGCAGCAGGGGTTCGGGACCGCAGGCGTGCACGAGGGTGTTCTCCTCGGGCTCGCCGAGGTGGGCGGCGAGATCCAGCAGGCCGTATTCGTCCTGCGGACGGATGACCACACGGTCCCCGTACGGGGCGAGGCGGTCCAGGAACGCCATCGAGGTGCGGGTGCGGCCCCCGTACAGCAGCCGCCATTCGGCCCCCGCGGCCGCCGCGGCCTCGACCATGGGGAGGATGGGCGTGATACCGACGCCGCCGGCGATGAACAGATGGCGTGCGGCGGGCCGCAGCGGGAAGTTGTTCCGTGGTCCGCGGACCCGCACGGTGTCGCCTTCGCGCAGGTGGTCGTGGATGTACGCGGAGCCTCCGCGCCCCTGAGGCTCGCGCAGCACGGCGATCTGCCACGCCTCGCGTTCGGCCGGGTGCCCGCACAGGGAGTACTGACGGATCAGACCGCCGTGGCCGTCACCGTCGCCGGACTTGCCGTTCTCGCTGTTCAGGAATACGTCGACATGGGCGCCCGGCGTCCAGGAGGCCAGCGGACCGCCGTCGGGGCGGCGAAGGGTGAGGCAGACCACGCCGTCGGCGGCGATGTTGCGGCTCGCCACGGTGAGGGTCGTGTCGATCGGGGGCAGTCGGTCGTTCATGGGGGTCGGCTCCGGGGGCTCAGGCGGGTGTCGGTACATGCAGCAACAGCGCGTCGCCCTGGCCGCCGCCCCCGCACAGGGCGGCCGCTCCGCTGCCGCCTCCGCGCCTGCGCAGTTGCGCCGCGAGAGTCAGCACCAGCCGGGCTCCGGTCATGCCGACCGGGTGCCCGAGCGCGATCGCTCCGCCGCCCACGTTCACCTTGTCCAGGGGGATGTCCAGCTCCCGCAGCGACGCCAGGGCCACTCCCGCGAACGCCTCGTTGATCTCGAACAGGTCCAGATCGGTGGCCTTCAGCCGGCCGTCCCGGGTCAGGGCGTCGCGGACCGCGCCCGCCGGCTGGACCAGGAGCGAGGGATCCGGGCCCGCGACCGTGCCGTAGGCGCCGATCTCGGCGAGCGGCGTCAGGCCCTCCCACCGGGCGCGTTCCGCGCTCATCACGACGACGGCCGCGGCGCCGTCGGAGAGCTGGGACGAGTTGCCCGCCGTGATGGTGCCCGCGCCGGAGAAGGCCGGCCGCAGGCGCCCGAGCCCCTCGGCGGTGCTCCCGGGCCGTACGCCCTCGTCGGTGTCCACCACCGTCTCTCCCCGGCGTCCGGCCACGACGACCGGGGTGATCTCCTCGGACAACGCGCCCGACTCCTGCGCGAGGGCGGCTCTTCGGTGGGACAGCGCGCTGTACTCGTCCTGCTCCTCGCGGGTCAGGGCGAACGGCTGCTGGTAGCGCTCGGTGGCCGCGCCCATGGAGACGCCGTCGAAGGCGCAGACGAGAGCGTCGCGGTCGAGGGCGTCCTCCACCGCCGTCGAACCGTACTTCCAGCCGGTGCGGGCTCCGCGCAGCAGATGCGGGGCGCCGGACATGGACTCCATGCCACCGGCGACGACGACCTCATGACGTCCGGAGGTGATCATGAGGTCGGCCAGGGCGATGGCGTGCAGACCGGACAGGCAGAGCTTGTTGACGGTGCTCGCGGGGACGGAGAACGGGATGCCGGCGCGGATCGCGGCCTGCCGGGCCGAGTTGGGTCCGGCCCCCGCCTGCACGACATGGCCCATGACGACGGCCTCCACGGCCGCCGGATCCAGGTGGGCGGCGGACAGGGCCGCGCCGATGGCGTGGGCGCCGAGGTCGACCGCGGACAGGGGGCTCAGGGTGCCCATCAGTTTGCCGATGGGTGTCCTGGTTCCGGCGACGATGACGGATCCGGGCATGGCGGGACCTCCTTGGGTGGGTCAGAGGGATCCGGCGGCCGCGTCGACGGCGCGCTCGGCGATCAGGTGGGCCGTCTCGTTGACCGAGTGCAGGACGAGGCGTCCGCCCGGCATCCGCCGCACGCGGCTGACCGAGGTGTAGCCGGGGTGGAACCAGAACATCGTGGGCAGGCCGAGCATCGTCGCGAGATACGTGTTGATGATTCCGCCGTGGCACACGGCGGCGACCCGCTCGCCGGGGTGCGCGTCGAGAATGGTGGCCGTGGCGCGTACGGCACGCGCGCGGAAGGCGTCCCAGTCCAGGTCCGGTACGAAGTCCTCGTACCGTCCCTCGGAGAGCGCCACCGACCGGGGGTCGTCCCGCTGTATCTGCTCGGGCGGCGTGTAGGGGTGCGAGACGTCGGTGTCCCACTCCCGCAGGTCGTCCAGGACGGTGGCGGTCATGCCAGTGAGCCGTTCCAGGGGCGCCACGGTCTCGCGGGCGCGCCGGAACGGACTGGAGTAGAGGGCGTCGAGGTGCTCGTGCGCGAGCCAGGCGGCGGCGCGCTCGGCCTGGGCCGTGCCCTCGGGCGAGAGCCCCGGGTCGAACACGCCTGCCATCGGGAGGCCGTGCCGGACGAGGAGAAGTTCGGTCATGGGTGATCCTTCGTGCGAGAGAAGGCGGGAGAGCGGGAAGGTCGGGAAGGGGGAGGCGGGCCGGCCGGAAGGCGACGGGGCGGGCGTGTTCAGCCGGCGATGGTCCGTTCCGAGCCCCAGTAGGGGCGGCGCATCGCGCGTTTGTCGAGCTTGCCCATGGCGTTGCGCAGGAGTTCGGGGACGAACTCGTAGGACTTCGGGCATTTGTAGGCGGCGAGGCGTTCGCGGCAGAACAGGTCCAGCTCGGCGGCCGGCGGCTCGTCGGCCGCCGCCACGACCAGGGCCCGCAGGGACTCACCGAAGTCCGGGTCGGGCACGCCGATGACCGCGACCTCGGCGACCGCCGGGTGCTGCCGCAGCACCGCCTCGCTCTCCGCCGGGTAGAGGTTGACCCCGCCGGAGACGACGACGTCGGCGGCGCGGTCGGTGATGAAGATGTAGCCGTCCGCGTCGACGAAGCCGATGTCGCCGAGTGTGAAGACGCCGGGGGAGAGGTAGGCGGACCTGGTCTTGTCCGGGTCCGCGTGATAGCGCACGCCCTGGTCCTCGGGCGCCCGGAAGGCGAGCAGCCCGTGCTCGCCGGGCGGCAGTACCCGGCCGTCGTCACCGGTGACCAGCACCTCGAACGGGGACCGGACGCGTCCGACGGATCCCGGGTGGGCCAGCCATTCGGTGCTGCTGATGCGCGCCACGGTTCCCGCCTCGCTCGCGCCGTACGACTCCGTCAGCACCGGACCGAACCAGTCGATCATGGCTCGCTTCACGTCCGGTGGACACGCGGAGCCGGTGTGGGAGACCTGCCGGAGGCTGGAGACGTCGTACCGTGCGCGGACCTCGTCCGGAAGGGCGAGCAGCCGTTGGAAGTGGGTGGGCACCATCACCGTCGAGGAGACCCCCCACCTCTGCACCCGGTGGAGGAACGCCTCCGCGCCGAACCTGCCCAGGACGACCACCGGCTGCCCCGCCGCCAGGTGCCGCAGCGAGGTCAGCGGCGCGTTGTGCTGCAGGGGGCCGCACACCAGGTGGGGTCCCGGAGGGAACCCGGGCCGGGCGGACACAGCGGCGAGGTAGGCGGAGGCGTCGGCGACCGGGCCGCTCACCCAGCGCACCTCGGTGCCGCGCGCCCGTCCGGTGGTGCCCGAGGTGTAGACGAGCGGAGGCCGGGCGGGCCGGTCCGTGGGAAGGGCGTGTCCGGCGGGTGCGGCCGCCAGCCACAGGTCCCAGTCGAAGGCGTGCCCGATCGGCGCGGTCCCGTGCGTCACCAGCGGCAGGCCCAGTTCCCGTGCCGCGTCGAGGGCGGCGCCCGCGCCGGCGGGCCCGGCGATGATCCCGGTCACACGCGCGTCGATGATCTGGTCGACGAGCTCCCCCGACGTGAGGTTCCGGGACGTGGCCACGGTCCCGACCCCGGCCCGCAGGCCGGCGAGATGGGCCACCAGCGTCGGGATCGCGTTGTCGCCGAGGACGGCGATCCGGTCGTCGGGGCCGGGCGCGAACTCCAGCATCCGGGCCGCCGCTCGCGCGACCTGGTCGACGAGTCCGGACCAGCACAGCACGTTCAGGTCGTCCGCGAGGGCGGGTTCGTCCGGTGTCTCCTGGGCGCGGTGGTCGAGTGGCAGCAGCGACATGGCTCCTCCGGCGGCTCCTCGGTCCTCTCCCGATTCGAGGGGAGGACGGATGCCGAGACTGTAGCGTTTATCAAGAAAGTGCGGAACACTCTGATCCCAGACGGAGCCATTACCGCATGCTCTAACCGTGAGTGCGGCCCACGCTCCACTCCCTCTTACTCAATCTTTCGTCTGGTAAGTGCCCGAGGAGGAGCCATGTCACAGCCCGATCCGGACGCCTGGCGCACACAGGTCCGGCAGTGGCTGGCCACCGTGCTCGAACCGGCGCGGACGCCGCAGTCCGCCGGATCGGCCGCCGACCTCGCCGTGTTCCACAACCTCCCGGAGGACGAGGAACGCCTGCTGCTGGAACGCTGCCGCGCCTACCAGCGCGCCCGCTTCGACGCCGGCTACCAGGCGCTGACGCTCCCCGCGGACAAGGGCGGCGCGGGCCTGACCGCCGCCCACGCGGCGGTCTTCGCCCAGGAGGAGTCCGCCTTCGAGGTGCCGCCGTCCACTGAGCTGATCAGCGTCACCGTGCGCCTGGTCGCGATGGCCGTCTCCCTGTTCGGCACGGCCGAGCAGCGCGACCACTACGCACGCGCCTTCCTGCGCACCGACCTGCTGGCCTGCCAGCTCTTCAGCGAGCCCGCCGCCGGATCCGACCTCGCCGCCCTGCGCACCCGCGCTCGGGCGGAAGGCGACGACTGGGTGGTCGACGGCCAGAAGGTGTGGACCTCGGGCGCCCAGTTCGCCGACTACGGTCTGCTGCTCGCCCGCACCGAACCGGACGTCGTCAAACAGGCCGGCATCACCGCCTTCCTGGTCCCGTTGGACGCGCCCGGCGTCGAGGTGCGGCCCATCCGTCAGATGAGTGGCGGCGCCTCCTTCAACGAGGTCTTCCTGACCGACGTACGCGTCCCGGACCGGCTCCGGATCGGGCGACCGGGCCAGGGCTGGGAGGTCGCCACCGCCACCCTCGCCTTCGAGCGGACCGCCTCCGGCAGCGGCAACCGCCGCAAGGGCGGCACCTTTCCGGACGTCCTCGCCCTCGCCCGCTCCCTCGGCCGCAGCGGGGACCCGCTGGTCCGCCAGCGCCTCGCCGACCTGTACGTACGTACCGCTCTGAGGGCGGCAACCGTCGACCGGGTCGCCAGGACGAGCGCCGCCGGCGGCCGGCCGGGCCCGGAGGCGTCGTTGACCAAACTCATGGCCTCCGAGCTCATGACCCGCACGGGACAGGTCGCCGCCGAGCTGATGGGAGCGCGGATCAGCGCCGACACCGGGGAACCGGGCGCCTTCGCCTGGACCCAGCACCTGCTCGGTGCCCCCGGCTACCGGCTGGCCGGAGGTACCGACCAGATCCAGCGCAACCTGATCGGCGAGCGCGTGCTGAAGCTGCCGCCGGAGCCGCGGGCGGACCGGGCGCCCTTCTCGCAGCTGCCCGGTGACTGAGGTGACTGAGGGACTGAGGTGACTGAGGGGTCTGTCCCGGTGACTGCGAGACCGGGATTCGTTCGCACAATCACAAAGGAGTGACATCGATGGATCTGGGACTGACGGGCGCGAAGGCGCTGGTGACCGGGGCGAGCCGGGGAATCGGCCGGGCTGTCGCCGCCACCCTGGCGGCCGAGGGCTGCTCGCTGGCGCTGTGCGCCCGCGGCGAGGAGGGGCTGGCCAAGGCCGCCGCCGAACTCCGGGCCGAGGGGGCCACCGTGTTCGCGGAAGCGGTGGATGTCACCGACCCGGCCGCCCTCGCGGGCTTCGTGGAGCGGTCGGCCGCCGAACTCGGCGGCCTGGACCTGCTGGTGTCCAACGTGTCGGCGGGCAACATGAAGGGCCCCGAGTCGTGGGAGGCCAGCCTGCGCGGCGACCTGATCCCGTTCGCGGGACTCGTCGAGGCGGCGCTGCCGCACCTGGAGGCCTCCGACCGGGCCGCGGTCGTGGCCATCGGCACCACCAACGCCTCCGACACCGCGCGTCCGGCCGGAGCGAACTCCTACTCCGCGCTCAAGGCGGCCGTCGTCCAGCACGCCTCGGCCCTCGCGCACGCCCTCGCCCCGAAGGGCATCCGCGTCAACACCGTCTCGCCCGGCCCGATCGACTTCCCCGGCGGCGCCTGGGAGACCATCCGCACCAGCCGCCCCGAGGTGTACGAGGAGGTCCTCGCCAAGCTGCCGATCGGCCGTTACGGCACCGCGGAGGACGTGGCCGCGGCAGTGGCGTTCCTGCTCGGGCGGAGCGGCTCCTTCTGCGTCGGGGTCAACCTCGTGGTGGACGGCGGGCTGCTCACCCGCGTCCAGTACTGAGCCGTGGCGGGCCCGGCCGGCCGCCTGGACGCCGTACTGGTCTGCGGCGGCCGATGGCACGACTTCGACCACGCGCGGCTGCGGCTGCTGGAACTGCTCGGTGAGCATCCCCGCGTGCGCACCACGGTGTACCAGGACTACGCCTGCGAGGCCGCCCTCGACGCGGCCGACCTGCTGGTCACCTACACCTGCGACGTCCGGCCCCGCCCGGCTCAGCGGGCCGCCCTGGCGCGGTTCGTCGAGCGGGGCGGGCGCTGGCTCGCCCTGCACGGCACCAACGCGGTGATCGAGCCGTCGACGGGCGCCGGGCCGCGGGTGTTCACCACGCCACGGCTCCTCGGCGAACTGGCGCAGGTGCTCGGCAGCCAGTTCCTGGCCCACCCGCCGATCGAGCCGTACCAGGTGCGGGTGACCCGGCCCGACCATCCGCTGGTCGCCGGGATCGGGCCGTTCACGGTCACCGACGAGCTGTACGTGTGCGAGCTGCACGGGGAGCTGGAGGTACTGCTGCACGCCGAGTACACGGGACCGTGTCGCGGTTTCGACGAGGGCGACTCGGCGGCCCTCGACGACGCGCCCCGCCCGGTGCTGTACCTCAAGCGCCACGGCCGGGGCGAGGTCTGCTACTTCACCCTCGGCCACTGCCGGGGGCGCTACGACGTGCAGGACCTCGGGGTGGACGACACGGGGAGCGTGGACCGGGGCCCCTGGCGGACACCGGAGTTCCTGACGGTGCTGCGGCGGTGCGTGGAGCGGACGGTGGGTGTGCGGGGGGCGGCGGGCGGTTGAGCGCGGCGGGGGCGGCCGGAGGATTTCGCCCCCGCCGCCCCTACCCGTTCCCGTCCCTGGGGGCTGCGTCCCCAGACCCCCGCTCCGGCCCTGAACGTGCCCTGTCCTCACACGCCGGACGGGCTGAGTGGGCCGTGCGGCAGTACCACCGCGCGGCCGCTGATCTCCCCGGCGTGCAGACGCTCGTACGCCTCGGGTGCCTGGTCGAGCGTGAAGGTCTCGACGTGCGAGGACACCAGACCCTGCCGCGCGAGCTCCAGGACCTCCATGAGTTCCGTCCGACTGCCCCAGTAGGGGAAGGCGGCCGACACCTCGAACGGCAGCCCGCCGCCGAAGCCGACGGCCAGCGTGCCGCCGCCGA
Organism: Streptomyces sp. 11x1; assembly: GCF_032598905.1. NCBI lineage: Bacteria > Bacillati > Actinomycetota > Actinomycetes > Kitasatosporales > Streptomycetaceae > Streptomyces > Streptomyces sp. 11x1. Next base: position 9,438,848 of record NZ_CP122458.1, read on the forward strand.
GGCCGACGACGGCGACATCGCCCTCCACCGCCACCGACGCGGCGGCCACCGCCAGGGTCGCCTCGGCTCCCACGAAGTCCAGGACGACCTCCGCTCCCGTACCGCCGGTGAGTTCCCGCAGCCGCGCGGCCGCCTCGCCGTCGGAGAGCAGTGCCTCATGGGCGCCGACCTTGCGTGCCAGCTCCAGCTTCTCCGTGCTCACGTCGAGGGCGACCACCCGGGCCGGGGTCAGCGCGCGCAACAGCTGCACGGCGAGATGTCCCAGACCGCCCACGCCGATCACCACCGCCGTGCTGCCGGGCAGCAGCTTCGGCAGTGATCTGCGGATCGCGTGGTACGGGGTCAGCCCGGCGTCGGTGAGGGGCGCGGCCTGGACGGGGTCGACCCCGTCCAGCGGAATCAGGTGGCGGACCGAGTCCACCAGCATGTACTCCGCCAGGGCCCCGGGCCGGCCGAGACCCGGCGGCAGGATGCCGAGCCCGGCGGCGTACGCGCAGCAGTTCTCCTTGCCCTCGGCGCACTTGTGACAGCGCCCGCAGCCCCACGGCCCGTACACCGCCACCGCCTCGCCCTCCACCACGGCGGTCACTCCGGAGCCCACCGCCGCCACCGTCCCGACACCCTCGTGACCGAGCGTCATCGGCAGCGCGTAGGGGAACTGGTCCTCGGGCCAGCCCATCACCGCCAGGTCGGAGTGGCACAGCCCCGCCGCCGTCACCTTCAGCAGCACCTGGCCCGGGCCGGGTTCCGGCACCGGAACCTCCACCACCTCGGGGGCGTGCCCCACCCGTCGGTACTGAACCGCTTTCATCGTCGGACCTCCTCGCTGGTGGTCTCCTCCTGACGGGCCCCCGTCCGGCGGCGCAGAACGGCGGGCAGGGCGACCCTGCCACCCGTGAGGACCAGCGCCACGATGAGGACCGAGCCGGTGAACAGGCTCGCGGCCCACTGCGCGCTGGTGGCGAGCCCGAGTCCGGTGATGCCGGTGCCGAGCAGGAGGACCGCGAGGACCGTGCCCCAGGCGTTGAAGCGGCCCGCCCGCAACTGGGTCGCCCCGACGAACGCGGCGGCGTACGCCGCCAGCAGGTACGGGGTGCCCGCGGTGGGCGAGCCGGAGCCGACGGAGGACGCGAAGACGACGCCGGCGAAGCCGGAGAGCAGCGCGGAGGCCACCAGGGTCAGGAAGCGCAGCCGGTCCGTGCGCACCCCCTGCAGCCGGGCGGCGTCCGCGTTGAAACCGGTCGCGTACAACCGGCGCCCGGTGGCGGTGTGTTCCAGCAGGAACCAGATGGCGACGGCGGCGAGCAGCAGATATAGGACCGGCAGCGTGATACCGCCCGCGTCCAGCTGGGCGATGCTCGCGAACGGCTCGGCGAGCAGCTGCACACCGGTGATCGAGCTGTCATTGGTGACCATGGTGATCAGGGACTGGATCAGCGCGCCGGTCGCCAGGGTGGCGATGAACGAGTCGACGCGCAGGACCACCACCACGATGCCGTTGACCACCCCGATCAGCAGCGCGGCGGTCATCGCCAGGGCGATGGCCGTGCCGGGACCGAGCCCGGCAGAGACCATGAAATAGGCGGTCAGCACGCTGGTGAGCGACATGGTGTAGGCGATCGAGAGGTCGAAGACCCGTGCGGCCAGCGGCGGTACGACGCTGAGGGCCACCAGGCCCGCCACGGCGTTGCCGTTCAGCACCTGCTTGACCGTGATGGCGGTAGGGAACGTGTCCGGCGCCCACACGGAGAAGAGCACGACGATGACCAGCCACACGTACACGGCGCCGATGTTCCGGAACGACAGGGCGGCCACCGCCCGTCGGACCGCTGTCCCCGGTACGGACACCATGGATCTCTCCGGTGCGGACGGCGGGAGCCCCGCCGCCCGGGTCGGGGTGGACGTCATGTCACTCGGTTCCTTCCAGGACACATGTCACTCGGTTCCTTCCATGGCGTGCACGAGCGCGGACTCGGTGATGTCCCGGCCGCTGATCTCCCGTGCGATCCGGCCGTCCCGCACCACCAGGACGCGGGTGCACAGGGCGAGCAGGTCCTGTGTGTCGGTGGAGGACACGATGACGCCCATGCCCTCGCCGGCCTGCCGCTCTATCAGGTCGTACAGCTGCAGACGGGTGGCGATGTCCACGCCCGCCGTGGGTTCGCACAGCGCCAGCACCGGCGGGCGCTGTGCCAGACAGCGGGCCATCACGACCTTCTGCTGGTTGCCGCCGCTCAGCGTGGTGATCCGCGCCCCGCGGCCGGCCGTCCGGACACCGACCCGCCGGATCCAGTCCTCCACCAGGGCGGACTCGTGGCGTCGGCGCAGCCGCCCGGAACGGGCGCGCAACCGGCCCAGGAGCGGCAGGGTGAGGTTCTCGCCGACCGAGAAGTCGCCGATCACGCCCTCGCCCGCCCGGTCCGCGGGAACCAGGGGAAGGCCCAGACCGTCGGCGTCGCGCGCCCGCGTCCACCCCTCGGAGCGCCGGGGCAGCCGCAGCCTGCCGCTCACCCGCCCGGCATGGGCCCCGCACACCGCGTACGGCACGATCTCGTGGCCGGAGCCGGCCAGGCCGGTGATGCCCAGACGCTCGCCTCCGGCCAGGTCGAACCCGACGCCCCGCAGGGGCCCGGCCCACAGGTCCCTGACCTCCAGCACCGGGTCGGCGCGGCTCGAAGGGGGCGGGGGACGGTGGTCGGTCTCCATCTCCTCGCCCGCCATCAGCTCCGCCAGCGCACGCGGGGTGAGCTCGGCGACCGGGCGGGTGGCGATCCGGCGTCCGCCGCGGATCACGGTGACCCGGTCGGCGAGCGCGAAGATCTCGTCCATGCGGTGCGAGACGTACAGGACGCCGGCGCCCGCGTCGCGGACCTCGCGCACGATGTCGAAGAGGCGGGCCACCTCGCCGGGCGGCAGTACGGCGGTCGGCTCGTCGAGCACCAGGACACCGCGCCGGCCCTCCCAGCCCTGCAGCGCGGCGGCGATGGCCACCACCGTGCGCTGGACGGGGGTCGCCGTCGCCAGCGGCCGGCGTACGTCGATACCGAGGCCGAACCGCTCGACGAGGGCGCTCGTGCGCCGCTCCATCTCCGGCCAGCGGATGTTGCCGAAGGCCGTGCGGGCGAAGCCATGGCTGAGCGCGAGGTTGTCGATGGCGCTCAACTCGCCCACCAGCCCCAGCTCCTGGTGGACGAAGCGGAGCCGGTCGTGCCGGGAAGCCGTGACCTGGCCGAGGTCGAAGGGCTCACCGTCGAGTTCGGCCACGGCGCCGGGCTCCGCGTGGTGGTAGCCGGCGAGGATCTTGATGAGGGTGGACTTGCCGGAGCCGTTGGGCCCGATCAGGGCGTGGATCTCGCCCGGCGAGACCTCCAGATCGACGTCCGCGAGTGCCTGGGTGCCGCCGAATCTCTTCGACAGGGCGGCCACCCGGAGCACCGGCCCGGTCAACTCAGCCCCCACAGCGCCTTGAACTGCGCCTGGTAGTCCTCGACGATCGGGAAGTCGCCGTCGGCCGAGGGCAGGTTGTCCTTGGTGACGAGCATGTTGGGCAGTGCGGCCTTCTGGTCCACGTCCATGGGCTGGCCGGTGAAGTGCCGGGCCAGTGCGTCGGCCTGCAGCCAGGCCGTCTCGTGGGAGTTGAGCGCCATCGCGCCGTCGGTGAGACCGCTCTGGATGTACTGGTAGTTCTGCGCGTCACCGACGTTGACGACGATGCGCTTGCCGGTGATGCCGGCGGTCTTCAGCGCGGTCGGCACGCCCACGTTGAGCAGGCCCAGGGAGAAGACGACGTGGGTCACCTTCGGGTGCGACCGGAGGTACGACACCACGCGGTCGGGCATGTCCTTGCCCACGGCGGTGATCGGCACATCGACGTTGTCCAGCCCGCAACCGTCGCACCACTTCTTGTACTTGGCGGCGAAGGAGTCCTTGACGGGCTTGAGGATCGTGTACGCCGGAAGGTCGAAGTAGACGGTGTTCGCCTTGGCGTCACTGTTCGACACCACCCATGAGGCGAGCATCTCGCCCTGGACGCCGACGTCGTCCGGCCCGTTCTTGAGCAGGGAGATGCCGTCGCCCAGCAGGTCGTCGGCGTTCGACTGGATGACGGGGATCTCGGCGGCCTTCAGCCGGGCCAGCTGCTTGGCGTAGACGGCGCGCGGGAATCCGGAGGCGACGACGGCGTCCGGCTTGTCGCGCAGGGCCTGTTCGTAGGCGGCCTGGACGGACTCCGGGGTGCCCTGGGTGGCGATCTGCTTCACTTCCCAGCCGAGTTCCTCGGCGGCCTCGGTGAAGAAGTCGGCGAGGTCCTTGCAGGACTGGACGCCGCAGAGGATGAAGTCGATCTTCTTGCCCTTGGGGATCTTCTTGCCGACGGGCTCGGTCACGGAGATCGCGGTCGGGCGCTCGGAGTACTTCGCCAGGGCCTCGCGGGCCGCCGTCAGGCCGGGGGAGCCCGGCGCGGCCGCCTGCGTGGAGTCGGTGGCGGGAGTGCTGCCGCCGCCGCACGCCGCCAGGGCGAGCAGTGAGGCGACGGAGACGGTGGCGGTGAGGGCACGGCGGACCGTGCGACGGGGTCTGGAACTCATCGTTGAGTACTCCCGAGAGGTGTCGCCTGCGCTGCCGCGACCCACGTCGCTCCCGCGTCCGCGGTGGTCGGGCTCCGGTCAGGCGGATCGATTCCGTGTTGCCCCGGGGCGAGGACGCCGCGGCGCTGGGGCCGGGACGGCAAAGACCGTCCGGCAATGGAGAAACTTTTGAGGAACTACAGCCTCAAGTGGGTCGGAGTGTGACATGTCCCAGCGGTCTTGGGGAGAGGTCCGCCACAAGAAATTCCGGTACCAGCGGCGAACATCGTGGTGGGCGAGGAAATCGTGAGAGTCCATCCACTGGTACGAGTGTTGCTCCACGCCGCCACCCGTAACTACACTCACTCTAAAGTTTCTGCCGGAGGAGAGATGATGGACGAAACATCGGAGCTGGGCGCCGCGCGGTGCCCCGGGCCCAGCGTCCAGGACTACCTCGACCAGGACAGCCGACCCGTTCCCCCCGCCCTCAGGTTCGAGCGGAACGACCACCTCGGCAGCGAGGACGTCGACACCGCCCGCTTCACCTCCCGCGAGTGGGCCGAACGGGAGATGCGGCAGGTCTGGCGGCGCGTGTGGCAGTTCGCCTGCCTGGAGAGCGAGATCCCCGAGGTCGGCGACCACGAGGTCTACGAGATCGGCGACGACTCGCTCATCGTCGTCCGCACGGCGCCCGAGGAGATCCGCGCCTTCGTCAACGTCTGCCTGCACCGCGGACGCAAACTGCGCACCGGCGGCGGCAACGTCGGCGAGTTCCGCTGCTCGTTCCACGGCTTCACCTGGAACCTCGACGGCACGATGCGGACCCCGCCGTGCGCCTGGGACTTCCCGCACGTCAGCCCGGAGAAGTTCGCCCTCCCCGAGGCCCGGGTGGCCACCTGGCGCGGCTTCGTCTTCATCAACATGGACCCGTACGCCGAGTCCTTCGACAGCTACCGCGGCACCTTCGACGACTACTACATCTGGCCGCTGGAGAACCGCTACAAGTCGCTGCACATCGGCAAAGTGCTGCCCTGCAACTGGAAGGTCGCCCAGGACGCGTTCATCGAGTCCTTCCATGTGATCGCCACCCACCCGCAGATGCTGCCGTGGCTCGCCGACGCCAACTCGCAGTACGACGTCATGGCGGACCAGCCGAACTGGAGCCGGATGATCAACATCCAGGGCGCGCCCAGTCCGCACGTGGCGGACTCCGTCACGGAGGAGGACGTCCTGGAGACCTTCTACGACTCGCGCGCGTTCTACTCCGCCGCCCAGGGCCGTGACCTGGTACGGCAGGAGGGCGACGAGCTGCCGGCGATCCCGCCCGGCGGCACCGCCCGCCAGGTCCTCGCCGAGCGCATGCGGGCGCAACTGGCGGCCACCTCGCGGCAGGACTTCTCGAACACCCCCGACACCGAACTGCTGGACGCCATCAACTACCTGCTGTTCCCCAACTTCAACCCCTGGGGCGGCGCCAAGTCGAACATCATCTACCGGTTCCGGCCCCACGGCCTCGACCCCGACTCCTGCACCGCCGAGATCATCTTCATGTCGTCCCCGAAAGAGCCCGGCGAGCTGCCGCCACCGGCGAAGATCCGCTGGGTGCCCGAGGACATGCTCTTCGCCGACATCCCCGAACTCGGCGTGCTCGGCCCCGTCTTCGACCAGGACTGCGAGAACCTGCCCTACGTCCAGCAGGGCCTGAAGGCCATGCGCAAGCCGGGCATCACCCTGGCCAACTACCAGGAGAGCCGCATCCGCCACTTCAACCGGACCCTCGACCGGTGGATGGACAAGTGATCCACCGAGTGTCGGTCAGACCCTCCGGCGTCGAGCTCGAAGTCCGCGACGGCGAGGACCTGTTCACCGCCGCCCGCCGACTCGGCTACCGCTGGCCCACCGTCTGCGGCGGCAAGGGCACCTGCCGCATCTGCTTCGTCCGGGTCGAGGAGGGCGCCGAGAACTGCTCGCCCGTGGGCCTGCTGGAGCGCGAGGGCATCGAGTCCCTGCGCCGGCCGGTGGACGGCTCGACCAGACTCGCCTGCCGGCTCCTGGTCGAGGGCCCGGTGACCGTGACCAAGAGCGGCGTGCGCCGCCGAGCGCAGGAGTGAGGCCCCATGTCCAAGCAAGTGATCCACCCACTGACCGGGCATGTGTACCGGCTCACCGAGGACGGGCTGGTCGAGGTGACCGACCCCGGGACGGGGGCGCAGGGCGTCTTCGACTTCCAGGCCCGGTGGCAGTCGGGCGAACTGCGCCACGCCGACCTCCAGATGGCCGGCTGGGTCGGCCGCCTCGCCCAGCGGCGCACGACGCCGCAGCCCGAGGAGTGACCCGGTGACGCCCCGCACCACCCGGGCGGTCTGTCTGGTGCGCCGACCGGACGGTGAGCCGCTTCCCGGTGACTTCGCCGTCGAGGAACGCCCGCTGCCGCTCCTGGAGGAGGGGCAGCTGCTCGTGCGCAACCTCTACATGAGCGTCGACCCGTCCATGCGCGGCCGCCTGGAGAGCACCGAGAAGCACTACACGCACAACTTCACCCCGGGCGCCCCGCTCGACGGCCGCGCCCTCGGCGTCGTGGAGGAGAGCCGCTGTGCCTCCGTGCCGCCGGGCACCTACGTACGCCACCAACTCGGCTGGCGGGAGCGGGCGGTGCTCGACGAAAGGGCCGTGGACGGCGCCGGTCGCATCGACCCGGAACTCGCCCCGCTGCCCACCTGGTTGGGCCTGCTCGGCCAGACCGGGTTCACCGCCTACGTCGGCCTGACCCGGATCGCGCAGCTGCGTCCGGGCGACACCGTCCTCGTGTCGGCGGCGGCCGGCGCGGTCGGCAGCGCCGCCGGTCAGTTCGCGCGCCTGCTGGGCGCGGACCGCGTCATCGGGACCGCCGGAGGGCCGGACAAGTGCGCCCTGCTGGTGAAGGAGTTCGGCTACGACGCGGCCGCGGACTACCGTGCCGAGCCGGTGCGCGACGCACTGGCCCGGCTGGCGCCCGACGGCATCGACGTCTACTTCGACAACGTCGGCGGGGAACAGCTCGCCGCCGCGCTGCACGCGCTGCGCACCGGTGGCCGGGTCGCGCTGTGCGGCATGATGTCGCAGTTCGGCGGCGACGGGCGGTCCGCGGACATCAACCAGCTGATCCAGGCGGTCCTCAAGCGGCTGACCCTGCGCGGTTTCATCGTCCGCGACCACGACGACCTGCGGCCGGAGTTCGAGCAGCGGGTCGCGGGCTGGCTCGCCGAGGGCCGGATCACCGCGCGCGAGACGGTCGTGGACGGTCTGGACAACGCGGCACAAGCCCTGCTGTCCCTGCTGCGGGGCGGCAACATCGGCAAGATGCTGGTCCGACTGCATGACTGACGACTGAATTGCTGACTACTGCGTGACTGACTACTGAACGACGAACGACGAACGACGAACGACGAACGACGAACGACGAACGACGAACGACGAACGACGCCCGCGACGCGGGCGCCGTTCGTCGCACGGGCCGGGACCGCGGTCAGCGCATGGGTCGCGACGCGGCGACCGTATGTGCCTGCAGGGAGACCCCCAACCGGGTCAGTCCGGACACGGCGGTCCGGAAGTCCTTGATGTGCGGGGTGGCGAAGTGCTCGTCGAGGGCCTGCTGGGACACCCACCGCTCGAACACCCGGATCCGGCGGCCGTCCGTGGGGTCCGCCGTCATGGCGTAGTCCAGGCAGCCGGGCTCTTCCTCGCGGGTGCGCTTCCCGACTTCGACGAGGTGCCTGAGCATCGTGTCGCGGTCCGCGGGCTCGTAGTCCATCCAGCCGGCGACGATGATTTCCTCTGACACGGTGGTCCCTTTCCCCTTCCACGGTCATGGCTCATGACCGTGGGCCCGCCGCCCCTCTGCCAGGAAGGAGCGACGGGCCCATGGTTGCTCAGATGCCGGGTGCCGCCGGGACGCCGTCCACGGTGACCGTGCCCTTCTCGCCGTCGACCGTGATCACCATGCCGTCCCGCAGCCGCCGTGTACCGCCCTCGACGGAGATGACGGCCGGGATGCCGAGTTCGCGGCAGACCACGACGGCGTGGCTGTTGAGCGCCCCCACGTCCACGACGGCTGCTCCTGCCACGAGGAACAGCGGGGTCCAGGCCGCGTCCGTGATCGGTGCCACCAGCACCTCGCCCGGCTCCAGCGCCTCGCACGAGGCCGGGTCGGTGACCACCCGCACCCTGCCGGTGTAGGCGCCGTGGCTTCCGCCGACGCCGGTCAGCACATCGCCCTCCGCGGCGGTCGCGACGTCATCCTCGCTGCGCCGCGGCCAGCCGTCGATCTCGGTCTGTGCGTCCTGTGCGACGAAGAACGGAGGTTCCAGCTCGCGCAGCCCGGCGTATTCCTGAAGCCGCTGGGCGATGACGGGCTCGAAGCCGCCCGGGTCGGCGACATAGTCGTCGAGCTCCGTCTCCAGCAGCATCATCACGTCCTCGGGCTCGGCGAAGCGTCCCGCCTCGACTCCGCGACGACCCAGCTCCCTCACCGTCATACGGATTTCGTTGATGACGGTCACACAGTTGGCCTTGGTCCGCTCACGTGCCGGGATCCACACCTGGGAAGCGTGCATGCCGGCGTCGAACATCGGCCGAGTGTCCTCGGGGAGGGCCGCTCGGATCTCCGCCGCGAGTTGTTCGCGGCGCTCGGTCAGCCTGCGGTGACGCGCGGCCGGAGAGTTGTCGTCGGAGGTGTGCCGGATCCGATCGACCAGAGCCAGCGCCTGGACCGGCGCCGCCTCCCAGGACAGCGCGTGGATGTCCCACTCGTTGGGGCCGCGGTCGCCGGACTCGGCGATGAACTCGTCGAAGGAGTCACGGAACGCCTTGACGTCTCCGGTCGCCCCTTCGAGAGCCTGCTGCACTGCGGCCGGACCCCGGTCGAACAGAGCTGTCAGCTCCGCCGAGGCGACCACCTGGCGGGACAGCGTCCACAGCCCGGTTGACGGAGAGGCGGAGTCCACGCCTCCCAGCCCGCCGATGAGGTCGAGCATCGCGCCGGGACGGTCGACGCTCGCGCACAGCGGTCCGAGGATCGCCGGCCCGACGGACGCGGGCAGCGAGGACTCGACATGCCGTTGGAAGGTCGTCTCCACGTCGGCCAGCAACGAGCGGGCGTAGGCCACCAACTCGACGTCGGACAGGGACGCCAGGTCGGGTCGCTCGCGCTTGATACGGCGCAGCCGCTCATGGTCGGCGTCGCCCTCCGGGTAGCCGGCCTGACCGAGCATCCCCTGCAGCGTCGCTGTGGCCTTGGCCGTCAGTTCCGCGTCCAGGTCGTCGGGGTGCGGCACGTACACCGGCGTGTCGGAGCGCTGGCCCACGAAGGCGGTGTCGATCTGGTCCGCGGTCTGCCCCATGCGGATGCCGAACAGCCGCAGGTGCGACAGGTTGAGGTAGAAGTAACCGCCGAAGATTCCGACGAACGGAGGGCGAGGGCCGCTGATCTCGTCCTCGCGGTAGATGCCGAACTCGACGAAACCGCGACGCCAGCCCTGCAGGCCGCGCCCCCATACCAGGGTCCAGCCCAGCGGGCTGGCCGGCTCCGGCAGGGTTTCGCCCGCGTTGGCCCGGGTGTAGTGGGGCAGTCGCTCGCTGCGCTGCCAGTCGGTGATCCAGTGTTTCATGGCGAGGGGGTTCCCTCCGTCCGCTCCGGCGCTCACCACTGCGCCGTTCCGCCGTCGACGCTGATCAGCGTGCCCGTGATGCCCGCGCCGGCGTCGCTCGCGAGCAGCGAGGCGACGCTCGCGATCTGTTCCACGGTGGTGATCTTCTTGGTAGCGGCGTGCTCGGCGAACCGGGCCAGCCACTCCTCGTACGAGATGCCCTCGGCCTCGGCCGCGGCAGGCCCGGCGGCCCGCATCAGGTCGGTGTCGACGGCGCCGGGGCAGATCGCGTTGCAGGTGATGCCCATGGTGCCGTACTCGAAGGCGGTCGCCTTGGTCAGACCGTGGATGGCGTGCTTGTTGGTGATGTAGTGGCTGATCGCGGGCTTGTTGGCCTGCTTGCCCTCGACCGAGGAGATGTTGATGACCCGGCCCCAGCCACCTTCCAGCATGGGCCTCAGCGCACGGCGGGTGCCGTAGAAGTAGGCGTTCAGATTGAGGTCGAGCGCTTTGTGCCACGCCTCGTCACTCAGCTCGTGGACCGGGGCGAAGCCCTCGGTGCCTCCGACGTTGTTGACCATGACGTCCAGTCGACCGAAGCGCTCGACCGTCCAGTCGACCAGCGCCTCGATGTCCGACTGGCGGCTCGAGTCGCAGGCGTGGAAGACGGCCTTGTCGCCGGCCTGGAGTTCTTCCAGGGCCTGCTTGCCCTTGATCTCGGAGCGGCCGCTGAGCACGACCGTGGCTCCGTCGGCCAGGAAGGCCTCGGCGATGGCGCGGCCGATACTGCGCGTGCTGCCCGTGATCACCGCGACACGTCCGTCGAGGCTGCCCGTAGCCACCATGTTGTTCTCCTGCGGTTTCTGAGGGTTCGTCATCTGGACGCTTCGTCCAGGAGGCGGTGGATGGTGCGGTGGAAGTGCTGCAGTCCGGGTTCGTTGCGTCCGAAGACGAAGTCGGTCCCGGCGAGGGCCTTCAGCCCCCGTTGGACTCCGTAGGTGGTCGCGTAGTCCTCGTCGCGGACCACCTCGTAGAACCACTCGCCGAACTGGTCGGCGGCGTGGCGCTCCTCCTCGGTGACGGCCGGTTCGCGCAGCAGGATGATCTGCTGGGTGACTGATTCCGTGGCCGTACGGGGGATCACGATGGAGACGGCGATCTTGTTGCGCCAGGTGCCGGCGATGGCCAGGCCGGGGAAGAGCCAGTAGATGGCTCCGACGATGTCGCCGGGGTCACGCTTGTCCGCGGGCAGGTCCACCAAGTCGGCGACGGGCCGCAGGGCCGCCGCGAGACGCTGGTGGGGCCCCCAGGTGTCGTGGGCCATCATGTTGGAGAAGTTCGTCTCGAAGACCGTCTTCGTGTGCAGCGAGGCGAAGTGGTACGTCTCCAGGTACCCGTCCAGGGTGACCTTCCAGTTCGGGCTGGTCAGCTCCCGGGTCGCGTAGTGGTGGCAGTCCGCGAAGCGGAGCCCCTCCAGCAGTGGCTGCAGATCTCCCAGCCAGGCGTCCAGGTCGTGCTCGGCGTTCGGATCGAGCGATACGAAGACGATGCCGGCGCGCTCACCGACGGGGAGCTGGATCAGGCCGCGCTTCTCGCGTGGTACGTCGCCGAAGGTCTTCTCGGCGTACACGCCGCGCAGTTCCCCCGACAGGTCGTAGGACCAGGCGTGGTACGGGCAGGTGATCCGCTTCGCCACGCCGCAGCCCGGCTCGACCAGCTCGGCGCCACGGTGCCGGCAGGCGTTGATCATCGCGTGGACTGCGCCCTGGCGGTCCCGCGTGATCAGGATGGGGATGCCGAGCACGTCCAGTGCCTTGTAGGTCCCGGGCTTGGGGAGCTCGGACGACATGGCGAGCGGCAGCGGGACGCTCCGGTGGACGGCGTCCATCTCACGCAGCCAGCGGTCGACGTCGAGGTAGTTGTCGACGGGTTCCGTCCACTGCTCCTCGGCCTCATGCGTCGTGTTGTTCCGGTAGTGCTCGATGACACGCTCGGCAAGGTCGGCCGCATCCTGCCGCATCGCCTTGCCCGCGTCATCGCTGGAGCGGTCCTGGCCGATCCATGAGTGGTATTCCGGGGCGGGGGGCGGCAAGGGGCGCTCGTCGCCTGCCGCTCGGGTCTCCGGTGAGATCTGGACCACGATGTCCTCAATCCTCCCAGTCGCGAGCTGGTGAAGGGTGCCTGTGCTTCAGCTCCGCTGTGACCGCCACAACAACAGGAGTTAGTGTTGTGTGTCAATAGAAAGTCGCGAAGTTTGGATGTGCGGCATTGCGCAGGTCACCTTCGCTTTCCGTTGCGAGGGTAACCGCCGCTCAGGTCGATCTTTCTGGGGATCGGCTCCAGCTGAAGGGTGGGTGCGGGTGGTGAGTGGGCGGAAGGGGTCCAGTGGTCGATGAGATGGCCGAGCCGGCTCGGGTGGCCCGAGAAGTGGCGATGACCCAGCCCTTCGAGGTCGGTGTCGTGGTGCGCGACCTGGAGGTGTCGGAGCGCTTCTATCGCGAGGTGCTCGGCTGCGTTCCGGTGCACCGCTCGCACATCCCGGACACCATCGGCGGCCCGGCCGGATTGGGTGGGCCCCTGTCGGTCGTCTGGCTTCAGGTGCCGTCCGGGGGCCGGATCAAGCTGATACGACTTCAGGCGGATGCGGATGCGGATGCGGATGCGGATGCTGAGGCGCGGCCGTGCGCCGCACCGCTGGCCGCACGCCGCGGCTTGTCCTATGTCACCTTTCACTTCGACGACATCGTGCCGGTCGTCGCCGCCCTGTCGGCCGCCGGCGCCCGGCCGCTGTCGTCCCCGGTCGTCGTGGTGGCGCGGGACCGGCGGATCAGCTTCTGGGCGGATCCGGAGGGCAACGTCCTCGAACTGGTGGACCGGCGAGGCGGTGACCAGGAGACCCGTTGGACCCGGCCCATAGTAATTAGAGAACCTCTTCAGTAAGGTGCGCCCTGCTGGTTACTGTAGACCGGCAATAGAAAGTCCGATCGGTTGGAAACCTCGCAACGGGGCGAAGGGGCGGACGATGGTTCAAAAGGCACCGCGGAAGTCGGCCGCGAAGACCACACACCCAGCATCCGCGCAGGTCATCAAGGACCTGCACGAACGCATGGTGCGCATCAGGCTGTTCGAGACCGAGGCGGGAAAACTTATGGAGGCCGGGAAGCTGCCCGGCTTCCTGCACCTCTACGTCGGCCAGGAAGCCGTGGCCGCAGGCGTGATGGCGGCTCTGCGCGACGACGACCAGATCACCTCCACCCACCGAGGCCACGGGCACGCCGTGGCCAAGGGCGTCGGCTTCCGCGAGATGTACTCCGAGCTGTACGGCCGGGTCACCGGCGCCTGCCTCGGCCGCGGCGGGAGCATGCACATCAACGACCTCACCCGCGGCATGCTAGGCGCCAACGGCATCGTCGGGGCCGGCGTCCCGATCGCCGTCGGCGCGGCCTTCGCCGCCCGGTACAAGGGCGAGGACAACATCGCGGTGACCTTCTTCGGGGACGGCGCCACCAACATCGGCGCCTGGCACGAGGGCGCCAACATGGCCGCGATCCTGGACCTGCCCGTGGTCTTCGTCTGCGAGAACAACGGCTACGCGGAGTTCACCCCGCAGTCCGCTCACATGCTGATCACCGACGTCGCGGACCGGGCCGCCGCCTACGGCATGCCGAGCGTGATCGTCGACGGCATGGACGCCGTCGCCGTCCACCGGGCCGCCACCGAGGCCGTCGAACGGGCCCGGTCCGGCGCGGGCCCGATGATGATCGAGGCCAAGACCTACCGCTACTTCGACCACCAGGGCGTCAAGGGCCTGCGGCACCCCTACCGCTCGGACGAGGAGGTCGCCGAGTGGAAGTCGCGCGACCCCATCGACCTGATCGAGGCCCGGGCCGTCGCCGACGGCACCGCCACCCGTGCGGAGCTGGACGAGGTGTGGCAGCGCACGCGCGACGAGATCGCCGAGGCCATCGTGTACGCCGAGTCGAGTCCGCTGCCCGACCCCGCCGACATGCTCCTCAACGTCTATTCGGGATGACCGCCATGACCCTCACCACCGAAGCACCGGCCGGCGTCCCGGTCGCAGCCGCCCGCAGACTGTCCTACGTCAAGGCCTTCAACGAAGGCCTCGCGCAGGTCATGCGCGAGGACGAGAACGTCTTCGTCGCCGGCGAGGACGTGGCCGGATACGGCGGCGTGTTCCGCATGTTCGACAACCTGCTCGACGAGTTCGGCCCCCGCCGCATGATCGACACCCCGATCTCCGAAGCCGCCCTGGTCGGCCTGGGGGTGGGCGCCGCCGCCCGGGGTCTGCGCCCCGTCGTCGACCTGATGTTCATGGACTTCATCGGCGTCTGCCTCGACCAGATCGTCAACCAGGCAGCCAAGATGAAGTACATGTTCGGCGGCGGGTTGTCCGTGCCGCTGACCATCACCACCGCCTCCGGCGCCGGCCTCGGTGCCGCCGCACAGCACAGCCAGAGCCTGGAGGCCTGGCTGGCCCACGTGCCCGGCCTCAAGGTGGTCATGCCGAGTGACGCCTACACCGCCAAAGGCCTGACCGTCTCGGCCATCCGGGACGACAACCCGGTCGTCGTCATGCTCAACAAGGTCCTGCTCGGCAGCACCAGCGAAGTGCCCGAGGAGATCTACGGCATCCCGCTGGGCCAGGCGCACACCGCGCGACAGGGCTCCGACGTCACCGTGATCGCTCTCGGCCGCATGGTGGGGGAGGCCCTCGCGGCCGCCGACGAACTCGCCGCCGAGGGCGTGGAGATCGAGGTGATCGACCCCCGCACCGTGCAGCCCCTGGACACCGAGACGATGTTCGCCTCCGTCCGCCGCACCAACCGGGTGCTCGTGGTGCACGAGGCCGTCACCTTCGGGGGCCTCGGAGCGGAGATCGCCGCCCAGATCCAGGACGTCGTCTTCGACTATCTGGACGCGCCGGTCCTGCGCATCGGCGCCCCCTTCTCCCCGGTTCCCTTCTCACCGGTCCTGGAGAAGGCGTACGTGCCCGATCGCGCCCGTATCGCCCAGGGCTGCCGGCGTCTCCTCGAAAGGTCGTGACGGACGTGGCGGTCGAGGTTCTGCTGCCGAAGATCGGCCTGACCATGCAGGAAGGCACGATCGACGAATGGCTGGTGGCCACCGGCGCGGCCGTCGCGGAGGGCGACGCACTGCTGCGGCTGGCCACCGACAAGGTCGACGTGGACGTCGAGGCGGAGGCCGGGGGACTGTTCCACCCGGTGGTCCCGGCCGGGACCACCGTCCCCGCCGGAGCCCTCATCGGCTGGCTGCTCGCCGAGGGCGAGCAGCCACCGGACCCGGGGGGTACGCCGATGACTCCCGGGTCCGGATCCGGCGCAGGTGTGGCGGTCGTGCCCGCCCTGGACGGCGGCGCGGCAACGACCCTCGTGCCCGCTCCCGCCGGCGGTGCGGCTCGGGCCGTCCAGTCGGCGCTCACCGGCACCGCCGCGGCCCTCGACGCCGGGGTGCCCTCCGCCAACGGCACCGGCGACCGGCTGCCGTCCTCACCGAACGCTCGAAGGGTCGCCGCCGACGCCGACGTGGACCTCACCGCCGTACGCGGTACGGGGCCGGGCGGCCGGATCGTCTCCGAGGACGTGGAGGAGTTCCTCACCGCCCTCGCCGACGACCTCGTCACGTCGGCCGCGCCGGTCGGCGCCCCTTCCTCGCCCCTGGTCCGCAAGCTCGCCAAGGAGCGGGGCATCGACCTCTCCGAGGTGAACGGCACCGGCCTCGGCGGCCGGGTCCGCCGCTCCGACCTCGACGCCGTCGCTCCCGCGCCTGCTCGCCGGAACGCGGTCCCCCGGCCCGGCGACGTCATTCCCCTCACCGGGATGCGCGGCACCATCGCGCGCAGGATGCACGCCAGCCTCCAGGAGATGGCGCAGCTGACGCACGGCTACGAGGTGCGGATGGACGCCGTGGTGTCCCTGCGGGAGCGGCTCAGACAGGAGTGGGCCGACAGCGACCTGCCGGTGCCCAGCCTCAACGACTTCCTGCTGAAGGCCGCCGCCCTGGCCCTGCGTGAGCACCCGCTGCTCAACGCGACGGTGCGGGAGGACGGCATCCATCTGCTCGACGGCATCCACCTGGGCTTCGCGGTGGCCGTCCCGGGCGGCCTGATGGTGCCCGTGATCGAGGACGCGGTGACACTGCCGCTGCCCGAGATCGCGCGCCGGTCGAGGACTCTGGCCGAGGCCGCGCGCGAGGGGCGGATCTCCCCCGCCCAGCTGGAAGGGGCCACCTTCACCGTCACCTCCCTCGGCGGATACGGCGTGGACTTCTTCACCCCCGTGATCAACCCCGGCAATGTCGCGATCCTCGGGGTGGGCAGGCTCAGGGACGGCGTGGAGTGGGACGACGACCGGCCGCTGCGGACACGGGTGCTCACCCTGAGCCTCACCTTCGACCACCGTGCCGTCGACGGGGCTCCCGCCGCCGAGTATCTGCGCACGGTCGGTGAGTTGCTGCGCAAGCCGCTCCGTCTCCTGGTGTGAGCCGTCGGGGCGGGGTGGCTCGACCGCGGCCGTGGGAAGCCGATGCGAGGACTGCGCACCGGGACCGCCTGTCGCGGTCGGTGCCCGCACGCGCGGGCGCACCACCCATGCCGAACACGATGCGGGGCCTCGCCGACGAGCGCAGTCACCCACTGGTCGGCCAGGCACGTTCCCGGCCTCCCGCTGATCGCGGGACGGCATCGCGGCCGATATGCCCACGCGCCGTTGCGCTGCTGTGCGCCCTGTGGCGAGGCGACGACTACAGTGCCGTGTCGTTGCCGTGACCCTGACTCCGTCCGGGCGAGAGGCCCCTCCCACTTGAGTGCGAGGGGCCTCTCCCCATGCCCGCGCCCTTGCTGCGGACGCTCTCTAGGCGGTCGGGTCGGCGATGCGTTCTGCCAGCGCGGCGACCTCGCGGACGAACGAGCGGTGCCCCAGCGACCGGTAGACGTCGTCGCCCCGGACCTGTGAGATCGCCGCCGTCTCCAGGAGCGCCAGCAGGCCCAGGCCGATCACCGCCGCCTCGGCGTCGGAGACGGACTCGCGGGCCTTGCGGATCAACCGCATCACCTCCTGGAGCAGCTCGGCGCGGCTTTCCTGGCGCAGTGCCTCCGCGTCCTGGCTCATGCCGGCCGACGACACGAAGAACACGGTGGCGGCGGATCGGTGCTCGCCCATCCAGGCCAGCAGCACGGTGACCGCCGCCGCGATGTCCGAGCCGGGTTCGTGTGCCTCCGTGAGTGCCCGCAACTGCTCACGCAGCGCTGTGGCGAACGCCCGCATCCCCTCTGCCAGGACCTGGTCCTTGGAGGAGAAGTGGTAGTACACCGCTGCCGAGGTCATCTCGGCGCGAGCGGCGATGTCGGCCACCGTCACCTCGTCGGGCGGCTGGGTGGCGAACAACTCGGTGGCTGCTTCGATCACCCACTGCTTGCGCGACGGACGATGAGCGGCTCGGGTCCGGGAGGTCGTCATGGTGTCAAGTATGCCGGGATCCGAAGGTCCCGGAGCCCCATAATCAGCAGGAATTATGTCAACCAGCGGTGCTAGTTACTGCATAGAATGGTCAGTACGCAGGGCCCACGGACGCGGGTTCACGGCAGTCGGCAGGGAGCATGATGGCCACCACGAAAAACGGCAAGCAGCCCGCCCACCGGCCCTCGCGACGGCAGCACATCATCACCGCCGCCGTCCGGGTGTTCGGCCGCAACGGATTCGCTGAGACCAGCATCCAGGACATCGCGGACGAGGCGCAGGTGGTGCCGACGGCCGTCTACTACCACTTCGACGGCAAGGAGGAGCTGCTCGAACTCGCCATGCGCCGGGTCTTCGACCAGCTCAACGCGGTCGTGGAGGCGGCCCGGCCGGAGTCCGAGCCGGGTGACGCGGAGGGTCTGGTCCGCGTCATCGACGCCGTGTGGGACTGGGTGGAGAAGAACCCGGACGAGGCCCGCCTGTACCAGGTCCAGGTCGCCTCGGCCAACGGCAGTGTCAAGGTGCTGCGGGACGAGTTCGAACAGCGGCACATCCAGCGCGGCTACGACTATCTGCCGGAGAGCACCACCCGCAGCCCCCGGGCGGCGAAGACCCGGCACGCGGCACAGGCGCTCGCGGTCCGCACACTGATCAGTACGACCATGCTCGTCACCGCGCTGCGGGCGGAGGGCGGCCCGCTGTCCCAGTTGCCCTCCCGGTCCGTGCTGGAGGCGGTCAGGGAGCTGGCACTGCGTATCGTCGCCACCGAACGGAACCCGGCGAAGACAGCGTCGGCTCCGGCGACGTCACCGAGCTGAGGCGGTTCACCAGGGCAGTGGCCGGCGCTCGGCGAACAGCCCGCCCGTCGTCAGGTCGCCCTCGGGAAGGGTCGCCAGCCAGACCGTGGTGTCCGCACCCTCCTCCGGCCCGCGCGGAGCGGACGGGCCGCCCATGCCGCTGCGGGTCCAGCCGGGGTCGGCGGCGTTGACCAGGACACCCGTGCCGGCCAGTTCGGCTGCGAGCATCCGGGTCAGGGCGTTGAGCGCCGTCTTGGAGATGCGGTAGGCGGGGTGCCGGCCGGAGTCCATCAGCGCCAGTGAACCGTACGAGCTGGTCACGTTCACGACCCGGCCGTAGCCGGCCTCCACCATGCCCGGGACGACAGCCTCCGCCACGCGCCAGGCGCCCGTGAGGTTCGTGTCCAGGGTCGAACGCAGAATGTCCTCGTCGATGTACGGGGGCCGCAGTTCCCCGTCGAGAGACACTCCCGCGTTGTTCACCAGGACGTCGATCCCGCCGGTCAGCTCCCGTGCCTCCCGCACCGCTTCGGTGACGCTCTTCGCGGAGGTCACGTCCAGCGCCAGGGGCAGCGCCGACCGGCCGATGGCGCGGCACGCCTCCTCAGCCGCCGCCCGTTGCCGCGCCCCGACCAGGACCCGTAGCCCCCGGTCCGCGAGCTGTCGGCCGATCTCCAGGCCGATGCCGCGTGCCCCGCCGGTCACCAGCGCTGTTCTGCCGTCGTGCCCCATGATGTGCGGGCCGCCTCTCACACCGTCAGGATCGAGCAGGCGCTGATTCCGGGCGCCCCGTACACATGGGTGAAGCCCACCCGGGGGGCGCCCGGCACCTGCACACCGGGTGCCCGGCCCTGCAACTGTCGTACGACCTCGTGGAACTGCCGTAGCCCGGAGGCGCCGACGGGCTCCCCGCCGGCCAGGCATCCGCCGTCGGTGTTGACCGGTATCCGGCCCGTGGCTTCGGTGGCCCCGGCGGCCAGCAACGCCTCCTGCTCGCCATGGGCGCACAGCCCGGTCTCCGCCAGGTGGATCAGTTCCGAGCCGCTGTCGGTGTCCTGCAACTGGGCGACACCCACGTCGGCGGGCCGCACCCCCGCCGTGCGGAAGACCGCCTCCGCGGCGTCGACGCTGGGGCTGCGGTGCGGCCCCGGCGGCAGCCAGGGCGAGAACACCTCGAAGGAACCGAACCGCCTGGTCCGGAAGGCCAGTGACGCCAGCCTGACCGGTCGCTCGCACAGGTCGAACGCACGGTCGCCGAGGGCCAGGACCAAGGCCGCCGCGCCCTGTCCGGGGGAACAGAACATGTACTGGGTGAGCGGGGGACTGACCTCGGCGGAGTCCAGGATCTCCTGCTCGGTCAACGGCTTGCGCCGCCAGGCCAGGGGATGGTGCGAGCCGTTGCGGAAGGCTCGCGCGGCGACCATCGCCAGCGCCCGCTCAGAGATCCCGTGCTCGTACAGGTACCGCTGGGTCTTCAGCGCGAAGAACTGGGTGGTGAGCATCATGCCGGTCTCGGCGTACCAGTCGCCCAGTCCGTAGCGGGCCGCGGAGACGTGGAACGCGCCTCGCTCGTGCTTGTCGAACCCCACCGCGAGCCCCAGCGAGGCCTCGCCCGCGCGCAGCGCGTTCGCCACCGTGAGCACGGTGGAGGCGCCGGTCGCGCAGCCGTTCTGCACGTTGACGAACGGCACTCCGGTCAGGCCCAGACGGCCCACCAACGTGTCGGGCTTGCCGGACACGTCGGAGCCGCCGGCCGCGTAGCCGATGTCCTCCCAGGCGACGCCCGCGTCGGCCAGCGCCTCTCGCACCGCGTGCTCGGCCATGTCCATTCCGGTGACGCTCTCGTCGCGGCCGAAGGCATGCATCCCGCATCCGACCACGTACACGTCGTTCGACCCGCTCATCGCTCCCCGTCCCGTTCCGGGCGGAACGCGAAGGTCACCACCTCGGTTCCGTCCTCGTCCTGGTAGGCGGGCATGGTGGTGAGCCGGACCGGCAGGCCGATCCGGATCTCCGCGCGGGGCACCGCGAGCCGCGCTTCGACCAGCACCTCACCGAGGTCCACATAGCCCACGTGGTACGGCCGGTGGCCGCCGGCCGGCACCCGGTACGGCGACTTCGGCGGGAACGCCTGAAGCGTCCACGACCACACCCGCCCGCTCACCGGCAGTACCCGCGGCGTCATCGTCCCCTCCGAACACCTGGGGCACGAGTCCTGCCGGGGGAAGACCACGGTGGCGCAGCCGGAGCAGCGGGCGCCCACGAGACGCGGTGGATCCCCGTCGCCGTACTCCCCGTTCTCGAACAGGGACTCGTCGATGAGTCTGGTGGCCATGCCGTCCCGCCTTCCATGTCACCAGCCGAGCAGCCCGGCCAGCCGTTCCCGATGGTGTGCGGCGCCGCCCAGCAGGACCGCGTCCGACTGGGCGCGCCGGAAGTACAGGTGCGCGTCGTGCTCCCAGGTGAAGCCCATCCCGCCGTGGAACTGCACGCACTCGGCGGCGACGGAGACGAACGCCTCGCCGCACCACGCCTGTGCCACTGCTGCCGCCTCGGCCAGCGCCACCGGCGATCCGTCCGCCCGGACCGCGCGGACCACGGCGGACCGGGCGGCCTCGACCTGGAGCAGCATGTCGGCGCAGGCGTGCTTGACGGCCTGGAAGCCGCCGATCGCCCTGCCGAACTGGGTCCGCTCGCGCACATGGGCCACCGTCATGTCCAAGGCGGCCTGCGCTCCGCCCAGTTGCTCGGCGGCCAGAGCCACCAGGGCCACGTCCAGGGCGCGGGAGACGATGTCCGCCCCCTCGCCGCCGACGGTCAGCGGCCGTGCCCGGGCAGCGGAGAAGGTGATCACCGCCTGGCCCCGGCTGAGGTCCAGAGTGGGCACCCGGCGCACGGTGACTCCCGGCTCACGCGGGTCGGCCAGGAACACGTCCACACCGTCGGGCCCGGCCGCGGCCACCACCAGCGCCTCGGCGTCGGCGCCGTCGAGGACGAACGGCGCGGTGCCGTCCAGCAGCGGGACGCCGCCCCGCCAGGAGACGGCCACCGGCACGGCGTCCGCCCGCCACGCCCCGTCGGGCGCGGCCACCGCCAGCGCGTGCACGGTGCCCTCGGCCAGCGCGGCCGACGCCTCGTCGGCGGTGCCGCAGCCGGCCAGCACCTGCCCGGCCAGCACGGTGGAGGACAGCAGCGGTACGGGTGCCAGTGTCCTGCCCAACTCCTCGCAGACGGCGGCGATCTCGGCGAGGCCGCCGATGCCTCCGGCCGACTCGGGCAGGCCGAGGGCCGCGAGGCCGACCTGTCGGCCGAGGGTGTCCCACAACTCGGCGTCGATGCCGGGCGCGTCCTCGGACAGCCGGCGTACCGCGGCGGTGCCGCCGGTATCCGCGCACACCGAGCGAACGGTCTCGCGCAGGTCCGCCAGCTCGGTCTCCGACAGGGCCGTGGTCTCGGTCATGGTGCTCGTCATCGTGTGCTCCCGCTCTCGTCGCGCCGCTCGGCGTCCTGCCGTCGGCCCAGGGCACTGTGCGCGGCCGCCATCCGGGCCACCGGCACGCGGTGCGCGGAACAGGAGACGTAGTCGAGGCCGAGGTCGTCGCAGAACGCGATCGACTCCGGATCCCCACCGTGCTCACCGCACACGCCAAGCTTGATACCGGGCCGCACGTCCCGTGCCTGCTCGGCGGCCAGGCGGATCAGGGCCCCCACCCCGTGCGGGTCGAGCCGCGCGAACGGGCTGGCGGTCAGGAGCCCGCGTTCCTGGTACGACACGAGCACCTGCCGTTCGACGTCGTCCCGGGAGAACCCGTAGGTGAGCTGCGTGAGGTCGTTGGTGCCGAAGGAGAAGAACTCGGCGTGCTCGGCGAGTTCACCGGCCAGGAGTGCGGCGCGCGGAGTCTCGATCATCGTGCCGAGCCGGTACGGGACCCGCACCCCGGTGCGGGCGGCGACCGTGTCGGCGGCATCCCGTACGTACGCGGCGGCGGCCGCCAGTTCCTCCGGCAGGCTGACGAGCGGGATCATCACCTCCAGCTCCGGCCGGACCCCGGTGGCGGCGACATCCGCCCAGGCGGCGAAGAGGGCCTCGGCCTGCGCCGGGTAGAGCCTCTCGTGCAGCAGTGCCAGCCGCACACCGCGCAGCCCGAGCATCGGGTTCGCCTCGCGCAGCGCGGCGGCCCGCTGCTCCTCGGCCGCGTCCAGGGCCTGCCCGGGGGCGGGCAGGAACTCGTGCAGCGGGGCATCCAGCAGGCGCACGGTCACCGGGCGGTTCCCGACCGCGGCCAGCAGCGCGCGGAAGTCCTCGTGCTGGGCGCGCTCCAGCGCCGTCAGCGCCTCGTCGCGGGCGGCCGGGTCGGCGGCCAGGAGCACTCGCCTGATCAGCGGCAGCCGCTCGCCGAGGAACTGGTGCTCCGTACGGCACAGCCCCACACCCTCCGCGCCCAGGGCCAGGGCCGTGTCCACCTCGGCGGCCGTGTCGGCGTTGACCCGCACGCCCAGTCGGCGCATGCCGTCCGCCCACTCCAGCAAGGTGGACAGTTCGGGTGGCGGTCCGGCCACACTGACTCGCAGCGTCCCCGCGTACACGGCGCCGCTGCGGCCGTCCAGCGAGATCGGGTCGCCCTCACGCAGTACCCGCTCCCCGATGCGGACCGTCCCGGCGGCGAGGTCCACGCGCAGCCCCTCCGCGCCGCACACCGCGGGCGTGCCGGCTCCCCGCGCCACGACGGCGGCATGCGAGGCGATACCGCCACTGCCGGTCAGCACGGCGGCGGAGACCAGCATCCCGGGGACGTCCGCCGGGGTCGTCTCACCGGCCACGAGCACGACCCGCGTGCCGTCCGCGGCCAGTTCGAGGGCACGTTCACTGGACAGCACGACCGCGCCGGTCGCCGCCCCCGGGGACGCGGGCAGCCCCTTCGCCAGGAGCTCCTCCCCACCGGTCAGCCGTAGTTGGGGGTGCAGCAGTTCCTGCACCTGCGCGGGCGTGATCCGCCGGACGGCCTCCTCGCGGCCGAGCGCCCCGTCCCGGGCCAGGTCCGTGGCCAGGCACACCGAGGCCCGGAGCGGCGGGCGGGATTGCGGCGAGGCGGCGAGCAGGGAGATCTCGTCGTCGCGCACCTCGAAGTCGACCGACACCGGCGCGCGCAGATGCCGCTCCAGGGTGAGCAGGGAGTGCTCAAGGAGTGCGGTGCCACCCGCGAGCCGGTCCAGTGGTTCTCCGGTGTTCGGCGGCGGGGCGCTGCGGCGCACTCCTCGGAAGAAGGAGCCCTGCGGGGAGAGACGCCCGGTCTCGGGGTCGCGGCTGGTCGCCGTGCCGTAGCCGGAGTGGTCGGCCGGGCCGATGCGCAGGGCCTGGACATGCAGGGCGACGGCCAGGTCGGCGGGGAGCCGCTGGGCGCGGCGGGATCTTCTCGCACGCGGCGAGTCCCACCGGGCGAGGAGGGCACGGGCGGCCAGCGCGAGCTGCTGCGCCGGCTCGTCGGGGAAGGGGCCGGAGCCGTGTTCCGCCGTCAGCGACAGCAGTGCCTCCACCCGTACCCGTGGCGTCGGCGTGTCCAGGAGGGCGTCGTCGAGCACCGCGCCGGGCACGTCCAGGGCGTACTCGGCGATCATGCGTACGGTGGCGGCCCACACCTCGTACAGCGCGTCCGCACGCCCGATGAGGGCGCACAGGTCGTCGGCACGGGCGGGAGTGACGCCGAGACAGGCCAGGTCGGGCGGCAGTCCGGCGATCTCGGTCGGCGCGCTCGCCGACAGGCGCAGCAGCAGCGGCCGGGCCGCGTCCTCGATACGCCGGCCCGAGAGCTGTTCGACCAGGTCCACGGCGGCCTGGGCGGTGTCGGGATCGCACAGCGACGCGGCGGCGCCGGCGGGCACGGTGAGCCCCGGCACGACCGGCAGACCGAGGGCCACCAGGCCGTCCACCGCCGCCCCGTGCGCGCCCAGTTCGTCGGCTTCGAGGCCCCGGGTGCGTCCCTGTCCGTAGGGCACCATGAGCCGGCCGGGGGTTCCGGACGGCGCGACGGACATCCGGGACTGTGCGAGCGGCCCTACTTCGCGGTCGGTGACGCTCACCCTCTGCTCCTTGTGACAAGCTCCTCTTCGAGAGCCTCGTCCTCGGCCCTGCTGATGCCCAGGACGAGCAGCAGCTCCTGGTGCAGCCGCATCCACACGGTGTGGTACGAGTCGCACAGCGGCGAGGCCAGCCACTGCGGCGCGCCGTCGTCGAAGCGGTCGAGGGCCTCCTCCAGGGCCGTCAGGTACCGTCCGCTGCCGGCGAGCACCGGGTCCAGCCTGCGCAGCACGGGCTGGATCGCCTCGTGCACGTCTTCCAGCGACTCGCGCACCCCGGCGTCGTACACCTCGTCGGAGTGGTCGTTGACCGAGCCGTCGGGGCGGCACTGCCAGGCCGTGCAGACGTCGCGGATCTTGCGGTTGACCGGCAGGAACGCCTCGTACGCCGCGGTGATCCGGCCCTCCTGCTCGGAGCCCGGGGGGACCCGCAGGATCCGCGCGGCGACGGTCTTGGCGCGCTCGGTCGGCAGCACCACCGGCCCCTTCACCATCGCCAGTCCGGCGTCGACCAGCGGGCGGTGCTCGGACTCCGGCCGGCCACGCCACATACCGCGCAGAACGAGGTCGACGGCGCCTTCGGTGAGGGTCTCGTCGAATGCGTCCGGAACGTCCACGGCAGCAGATTGCATCGCCACACCATTTCCCCGGTTCTGTGGTGACCGGTTCCTCGGTCCTGTGTTGCCCGGAGGTTACGCCCCGGCGGGCCCGTTAGTGAAGAGGGACTCAAGAAACACTTTCCGCTTGCCTGGTCCCGGCCCGGCCGTCAGCGGCCTTCGGGCGGCTGCCCGCGGCGAGGAACGCCGCCATGCGGTCCTGCGCCTGACGGCCGTCGGCGAGGGCGGCGATCAGCCTTGCCTCCTCGGCGAGGTGGCGGCGCAGCTCCTCGCCGGTGCCGACGCGCAACAGGCCCTTCGAGGCCCGCAGCGCGTCCCCGGCGCCGGCGGCCAGATCGGCCGCGATCCGATGCGCCGCGTCGTCCAGTTCCCCGTCGTCCACCGACCGGGAGACCAGGCCCCAGAGTTCGGCGTCGTCGCCGGTCAGGACGCGATTGGTCAGGATCAGGTCCGCCGCCCTGCGGGGGCCCAGCAGCCGTGGCAGGAGCCACGAGGCCCCGCAGTCCGGTGTGAGTCCGATCGCCGTGTACGCCAGCCGGAACCGTGCCGAGCGAGCCGCCAGAACGATGTCACCCACCACGGCGAGGCCGATCCCCCCGCCCGCGGCCGCTCCGCGCACCGCCGTCACCAGCGGCACCGGCAGTTCGTACAGGGCCTGTATCGCGGCGTGCGCGGCGCTCGCCACGGCGTGCACGTAGGCGCCGGTCCCCGCACCGAGACCGGCGAAGGCGCGCAGGTCACCGCCCACGCAGAAGCTGCCGCCCGTCGACCGCAGCAGGACCGCGCCGCCCGGGTCCGCGGCCACCTCGGCGGCCGTGTCCCGCAGCGCCTCGGCCGTCCCCAGATCCAGGGCGTTTCCCCGGCCGGGATCGTCCAGCCTCAACTCCACGACCCCGTCGGGGTGCCGGACGATCCGGACCGGCTCGGTACTCGCTGGGACGCTCATCACGCTTCTCCTGCCGTCTTCCCGTCGCCGGGTGCTTCCCGGCAAGATACTGAAGACGCTATACAGTTTCCAGGACGCGGCGGGCACCGATGCCCGTACGCCCGTCGGCGGGAGGCCACGTGCCCATCCAGTTCGATATCGATCCGGCTGTCGCGCATCTCGCCGCGTCCACCGCCGAGTTCGTGCGCGAGGTCGTCATTCCGGCCGAGCGCGAGTGCGGCGGGTCCGTGCACGACGCCCCCGAGGCACTGCGCGAAACTCTGCAGAAAGCCGCCCGGGAGGCGGGAGTGTTCGCTCCGCACGTACCCACGCGCTGGGGCGGACACGGGCTCGACCTGCGCGGCCAGGCAGTGGTGTTCGAAGCGGCGGGCTACTCGCTGCTCGGACCGCTGGCGCTGAACTGCGCGGCCCCCGACGAGGGCAACATGCACCTGTTGGAGAAGGTGGCCACCGACGAGCAGAAGCAGAGGTATCTGGCTCCGCTCGCCGCGGGCGAGACCCGCTCCTGCTTCGCCATGACCGAACCCGCTCCGGGAGCCGGCGCCGATCCCCGCGCCCTGCGGACCACCGCGACCCGGGTGCCCGGCGGCTGGCGCATCGACGGGCGCAAATGGTTCATCACCGGTGCCCACGGCGCCGACTTCGCCATCGTCATGGCCCGGACCTCCGGCAGCCCCGGCGACCCGGGCGGCGCCACCATGTTCCTGGTCGACGCGGACACCCCCGGCATGCGTCTCGTCCGGTCCATCGAGACCCTGGACGAGTCGCTCTTCGCCGGACACAGCGAGATCCTCTTCGAGGACTGCGTGGTGGGGGAGGACCAGGTGCTCGGCGCGGTGGACCGCGGCTTCGAAGGCGCCCAGGTCCGGCTCGGACCCGCCCGGATGACCCACTGCATGCGCTGGCTGGGAGCCGCCCGCCGCGCCCAGGACGTCGCACTGGAGCGGGCGGGCAGCCGGATGGCCTTCGGCTCGGCGCTGGGAGACCTCGGCATGGTCCAGCAGATGCTGGCCGACTCCGAGATCGACATCGAGGCGAGCCGCGCACTGATCCTGCGCACCGCCTGGGAACTGGACACCGGCTCCGCCGCCGCCTCTCAGCTGACCTCGGTGTCCAAGACCTTCGTGGCGGAGGCGGTGAACCGGGTGGTGGACCGGGCGGTGCAGATCTGCGGAGCGCTCGGCATCTCGGCCGCCGACGCCCCGCTGGCCCGCCTCTACAGGGAGGTCCGGCCGTTCCGGATCTACGACGGCCCCTCGGAGACCCACCGTTTCGCCATCGCGCGCCGCGCGGTACGGCCCTACCGACAGCCACGCCCGACCACCGCCGACGGCTGACCGTGCCGCGGGGCGCCTGACGGGAGCTTTGCCCGGTCGACCGAGGTGATGTTTCCCCGCATCACCGAAGCCCGGCTCGTCCGCCGTGGCGCACCAGGTGACCCGGTGCGCCTGGAGCGCTGACGTGGTCGCGTGACCCGGGCGGGCTCGGCCTTCCACCGAGCCCGCCACGCCGGCTCCCTCCTCCCGGAGCCGGACTCGTGTCACGCCGTCAGCGCTGCAGTGTCAGCAGACCCGGACGGTAGGGCAGGAGGCCGTAGTCGCCGCCGGAGTTGGGGTTGCGCCCCTGGTAGAGCAACTGCAGATTGCAGGGATCGACGGTCATGGTCTGGTCGGCGCTGGTGCGGATCAGTTCGCCATGGCTGATGTCGTTGGTCCAGGTGGCGCCACTGTTGGCCTTGCCGGCGAAGGGGTTGCTCTCGGTCGCGGCCTGGGGTGTCCAGGAGCCGTTCAGACTGGTGGCCGTGAACGAGCGGAAGTACCGGCCCTGCGAGCCGATCGCCTCGACGATCATGAGGTAGCGGTTCTGGCCCTGGAGCTTGTAGACCTGCGGGGCCTCGAACAGGTTGTTCGTCGTGTCGCTCATGATCGTCGTGTACGAGGATCCGAAGCTGCCCGGGAAGTTCCCGATCGGCATACTGGCCCGGTAGATCTTGCCGTTGTCGCCGGCGAAGAACAGGTACATGTTCGTCCCGTCGGCGATGAGCGTCTGGTCGATGGGGCCGGTTCCGGAGCCGGAGATGCTTCCGGTGAAGAGCGGCTGCTCGGCGGACCAGCCGTTGGGGTTGGTCGGGTCGCTCGACGTCCGGTAGGAGAAGGCGGTCCTGCCCCACTGGTAGGCGAGCACCCAGATGTTCTTCGGCGCGAAGTAGAAGAGCGTGGGTGCGACGGTGGAAGTCGACATCGTGTTCTGGCTGGCCGAGGCCATCTCCGACCAGTTGGTGAACGGGGTGAAGTTCATCGAGCCCCAGGCCCTTCCCGTTCCCGCGGCGCCGTGTGTCGTCGCATAGACGAGCTGCTTGCCGTTGTAGGGGGCGACGGTGAAGTCCTTGAGTGAGGCCCACCCGGCCTTGGGCTGGGCCAGCGCGCCCGTCGACGACCAGCGGTACGACGACGGAAGGTCGCACTGGCCGGGGGTGCCGGCACCGACCTTGACGAGCTGCCACTGCTGGTTGGTGCCGCCCCAGTCGTCGTACTGGACGATGTTGGCGTTGTCCGCGGTGGAGGAGCCCTGCACTTCGAGGGCCTTGTTGCTGTGGCGCGAGATGAGCCGGACGTAGCCGTCCGAGCTGTCGGCCAGCCGCCACTGCTGGTTGGCGGCGTTCAGGTCGGTCCACTGGACGATCGAGCCGCCGTTGGAAGTGGACCAGTTGTAGAGGTCCAGCACCTTGCCCGAGTGGCGGGACTTGATGCGGTAGTAGCCGCTCCCGGCATCGACGAACTGCCACTGCTGCTGGCTCTGATCGTTTCTGGTCCACTGGGTGATGCGGGCGCCGTCACTGGTCGCCATGTTGTATACGTCCAGGGCCTTGCCACTGTTGCGGTTGACCAGCACGTACGAGGCGTTGGGGTCGACGGTCGCCGCGCTCGCGGGCTGGGCGCCGAGGAAGGTGACCACCAGCAGCAGAGGCGCGAGAGCAGCGAATAAGCGTCTCACAGGGACCGGGGAGGGGCGGCGAAACCGCATCAGGGGGGCCTCCTTAGGGGCGGGGTGAGGTGACGCCGATGAACCGCGGAGCGGCCGTATCGAAGGCAAGAGAGTTTCGAAACATTCGAAGCTATTCCCGAACCTTGTCGGCACAAGCTAGGAATGCAAAGCCCTCCGGTCAACCCCTGTCGCCGATCTGACCACAAACCGATCCTCTGTTTCGGGCGGCACGGGTCGACGCTCCGAAAGGGATCGCCCCGGATGTCCACGGCACCGCTCGCCCTGGCGAAGGCCGCACTGAGCGGCGAAGGGCCGACTGGCCCGGTGATCGCAACCGAAAGTTGCGGACAATGAGCGGAAACTTTCTCGTTACCGAGTATTGACGATCCACCGTCAATCCCTCAATCATCCCTCTCTGGGCGACCGGACGCAGTTCGAGATGCCGAACCGTCTCGACCCCGGGCTCACCAGTGGCCGCACGCAAGAACCACACCCCCCACAGATCAGCGCATGGCGCCACCCGCACCACCCCGTTCCGTCCCGGCGAGGCTCGCACCAGGGCATCCGGGCCCTTCATACGTGACACCCACCGCTGAACCGCGATGAAGTGCCCGCGCCACAGCGCTGCCCCGCCGTGCCCCACCCGACGGCGGACCGGGCGCCGTCCCGGCACCGCGGCTGCCGGTGAGGTCCGTGCTGCGCGGGTTCCGGCCCGCCCCACAGGTCCGCCGCGAAGGCACGACCGCCGCTTCCCCGAGCTCCCGCCCTATCCGCGCATATCCGTGACAGCCGCTTTGGAGGAGAGCCATGGGCTTGTACGCCCTTCCCAGACACCAGGTCCGCCGGAAGATCCGCGGCCTGCAGCTGGCGTTCGTCGCCGGCGTCCTCGGTACGGTCGCCGCGCTGGTCCCGCCGCCCGCACACGCCGCCGAGAGCACGCTGGGCGCCGCGGCGGCGCAGAGCGGCCGCTACTTCGGCACCGCCATCGCCTCCGGCAGACTGGGTGACTCGACGTACACGTCGATCGCGAACCGCGAGTTCAACTCGGTGACGGCCGAGAACGAGATGAAGATCGACGCCACCGAACCACAGCGGGGCCAGTTCAACTTCACCGCCGGTGACCGCGTCTACAACTGGGCTGTGCAGAACGGCAAGCAGGTGCGCGGGCACACCCTGGCCTGGCACTCCCAGCAGCCCGGCTGGATGCAGAGCCTCAGCGGCAGCAACCTGCGCCAGGCGATGATCGGCCACATCAACGGCGTGATGGGCCACTACAAGGGCAAGATCGCCCAGTGGGACGTCGTGAACGAGGCCTTCGCCGACGGCAATTCGGGAGCCCGGCGCGACTCCAACCTCCAACGGACCGGCAACGACTGGATCGAGGTCGCCTTCCGCACCGCGCGCGCCGCCGACCCGGCAGCCAAGCTCTGCTACAACGACTACAACGTCGAGAACTGGACCTGGGCCAAGACCCAGGCCATGTACAACATGGTCCGGGACTTCAAGCAGCGCGGCGTGCCGATCGACTGCGTCGGCTTCCAGGCGCACTTCAACAACGACAGCCCCTACAACAGCAACTTCCGCACCACCCTGCAGAGTTTCGCGGCTCTCGGCGTCGACGTGGCCATCACCGAACTCGACATCCAGGGCGCCTCGGGAACGACCTACGCCAACGTGACCAACGACTGCCTGGCCGTGCCGCGTTGCCTCGGCATCACCGTCTGGGGTGTGCGCGACTCCGACTCCTGGCGGCCGCAGCACACGCCGCTGCTGTTCAACTCCGACGGCAGCAAGAAGCCCGCCTACACCTCGGTCCTCAACGCTCTCAACGGCGGCTCCAACACGCCCGCTCCGGGTTCCGGTCAAGTCAAGGGCGTGAGCTCCGGCCGCTGCCTCGACGTGCCCGGCGCCTCCACTGCCGACGGCACCCAGCTCCAGCTCTGGGACTGCCACAGCGGCACCAACCAGCAGTGGGCGCCCAGCAGCTCCGGCGAACTGCGGGTCTACGGCAACAAGTGCCTGGACGCCGCCGGTACCGGCAACGGCACCAAAGTGCAGATCTACTCCTGCTGGGGTGGCGACAACCAGAAGTGGCGCCTGAACTCCGACGGGACCATCGTCGGCGTCCAGTCCGGGCTGTGCCTCGAGGCCGCCTCGGGCGGCACCGCCAACGGCACCCAGATCCAGCTCAACTCCTGCTCGAACAGCGGCAACCAACGCTGGACCCGCACCTGATGGGGCCTGCCACGGACGAAAGGGCGATTCGATGAAGACCTCCGGTGCGGCTTCCCCCGCCCCTCCACACAGACATCGTTGGTGGTCCCGGGTCGCGGCCGTGGTGGCGGCGACCCTCGCGATCGGCATGCTGGCCGCGGTGAATCCGGCGCCCGCCGAGGCGGCGACGGTGGACCCCAATGCCTGGTACGCCCTGGTCAATCGCAACAGCGGCAAGGCGCTGGACGTCTCCGGCACGTCCACCGCCGACGGCGCGCGGGTCACCCAGTGGACGCGTAACGACGCAGCCGCCAACCAGCAGTGGCAGTTCGTGGACTCCGGCGGCGGCTTCTACCGCCTCAAGGCCCGGCATTCGGGCAAGGTTCTCGACGTGGCCGGCGCCTCGACCGCGGACGGCGCCGCGATCCAGCAGTGGGCCGACCACAACGGGGCCAACCAGCAGTTCCGCCTGGCCGACTCCGACGGGGGCCATGTCCGGCTGATCAACCGCACCAGCAGCAAGGCGGTGGAGGTGCAGGGCGCCTCCACCGCAGACGGCGGCAACGTCGTCCAGTACACCGACTGGGGCGGCGCCAACCAGCAATGGCAGATGGTCAAGCTGTCGTCCGGTGGTGGCGGCGGTGGTGGCGGCGGATGCGGCAGCGCCCCGACTCTGACGAGCGGTACGCACACGATTCAGAGCGGCGGCAAGAGCCGCAGCTTCATCCTCAGGGTTCCCGCCAACTACGACAACAGCCGCCCCTACCGGCTGATCTTCGCGTTCCACTGGCGGGGCGGAACCGCCGGCGACGTCGCCTCGGGCGGCACGAGCGGGAGCGCCTGGTCCTACTACGGCCAACAGGAACAGTCCAACAACGGCGCGATCCTCGTCGCCCCCCAGGGCCTCGGCAACGGCTGGGCCAATTCCGGCGGTGAGGACATCACCTTCGTCGACGACATGATCCGGCGGATCGAGGGCGGCCTCTGTGTCAACCCGGCACAGCGCTTCGCCACGGGATTCAGCTGGGGCGGCGGCATGAGCTACGCACTCGCATGCAGCCGGGCGAACGTCTTCAGGGCTGTCGCGGTCATCTCCGGCGCCCAGATCAGCGGGTGCAGCGGCGGCACCCAGCCCATCGCCTACTTCGGAATCCACGGCATCAGCGACTCCGTCCTCAACATCGGGCAAGGACGGTCCCTGCGCGACACGTTCGTCAGGAACAACGGCTGCACCTCCCAGAGCCCGCGCGAGCCCGCGCCGGGCAGCCGAACGCACATCACCACCACCTACTCGGGCTGCCGTGCCGGATACCCGGTCCAATGGGCCGCGTTCGACGGAGGCCACATACCCGGTCCGGTCGACGGTTCCACCAACGAAAGCGGCGTCACCACCTGGACCAAGGCAGAGATCTGGAGGTTCTTCGCACAGTTCCAGTGACACGCCCGCACCATGGGGTGGAGCCAGGATGAACCTGGCTCCACCCCGTCGACGTCTGTCCCACTCAGTCTGTCCCACTGCGACGGCCCTCGAAGAGCTGGTGCAGTTGTGCGGAGGCCCCGACTGGCCTGGCTGCAGCTCGGCCAGCCAGCCGCGCGCGACCAGACGCTTCGCCTTCGACCGCAACGCCTCCACCTTGGCCGGCACTGTGAGCTGATCGACCAACACGGCCAACTCCTGGCAGGTCAGCGGCCCTTGATGGAGCCGGTCCCGGTCGGCGAGCGCCCCAAGGATGCGCTGGTAGTTCACCGACAGCACCGACCAGGCCAGCCCCTCACGCCACACCGGCACCTGCGACCTCGCCCTCGCCGCCTGCCGGGACGTCGAGCCCGCGACCGGGCCGGGGACGACCTCCTCTACGGCGATGCTGCCGCCGTCCGGAGCCAGGACCGTGCCCACTCGCCTGCGGGCGATCGCCCACTCCTGCCATTCCTCCTCGGCCGCGGCCAGCTCGGCCTGGATGCGATCGGCTTCCTCACGCAACCCCTCGACACGACGACGAGCAGCGAGCTCGTGCTGTTCCAGCAGTCCGGCCACCGACGGCATCCGCGACCTCCCGGGGAGCGACGACACGACACGCCACCACTCCCACCGAATCGCCGACCCTATGCCTGACCAGCGAAAACATCGCCCTCAGATTCGGAACGACAACAGCTTCTTACGCCCATCGGTTCGTGCGCCTCTTCCGTTTCTCACCTATCAGTGCTGTTCCCCAATCTACAGATGGAAACGGTTTCCATTTGTGTTTCAGTCCAACGATCCGAGGACGGACAGCAGGCAGTCGACCTCCTTCGCCGTGTTGTAGACGTGGAGGCTGATGCGCACCGCACCGTCCCGGGGGTCCGCGCCGGCCTGGCACAGGCTGTCCGCCCGCACCATGAATCCATGGCTGAACAGGATGAACCCGAGATCGTCGGAGGGGATGTCGTGGTGCCTGAAGGTGACGATGCCGTGGCGCCGCTGCACGGGTGAGTCGGCTGCCAGACCTGCCTGGCAGCCCAGGATCTCGTAGGAGGTCAGGTGGCGGAGCCGGTCGGTGAACCGGGCGGTGAGGGCGGTGGTCCAGCGCGCGATCCGGCCCGTACCCGCGGCGTCCAACCAGTCGAGCGCGGCTTCAAGGGTGGCGATGCCGACGGTGTTGGGGGTGCCGTGCCAGCCGCCGGGCCGGAACTGCGGCCCGCGTGCGTTGCGGGCCCAGACGGATCCGGAGCCGGGCAGAGCCAGTGCCTTGTGCCCGGAGAAGACCACGAAGTCCACGTCGAGTTCGCCCACGGACACGGGCCGATGACCGACGCTCTGGGCGGCGTCGAGACAGATCGGCACGTCGGGGCCGACGGCCTCCCTGATGCGGTGGACGTTCATGTCGCCGCCGTAGACGTGGTGGATGTGCGTGGCGGCGACGAAGCGGGTGCGCGGGTTGACCATCCCGGTCAGGGCCCGGTGGTCGTAGTCTCCGGAGGCCGTCTGGTACGGCAGAGCGCGCAGGCGCACGGTGATGCCGCGCTGTTCGAGCAGCCGCTGGGTCTCCAGCCAGGGTTCCAGGTTCGCCTGGTGGTCGGCGAAGGGGACGATGATCTCGTCGCCGTCGGTCAGCTGGTCGGCAAGCCAGTCGCGGGCGACAGCCCGCAGCCCCTCCGTGGTACCGCTGGTGAAGTGGACGCCGGAGCGCTCGGGGGCGGGGTCGCCGAGGAAAACCTTGACGCGCTGTCGGGTGCGTTCGACCATCGCCGTCGTCCCGTTGGCCCACGGGTAGGTTCCTCGCCCGGCATTGGCGTTGGCCGTCGTCAGATACGTCTGCGCGGCGGCGAGGACGGCGCGTGGCTTCTGCGAGGTGGCCGCGCTGTCCAGATACACCAGCTCCGGATGGCCAGTGATGATGGGGAACTGTTCCCGCAGTTCCCGCTGCCAGTCTGCCAGTTCCCGCAGTTCATGGGTGAGTCCGTCGTGGAGCATGAGGTCAGTCCCGCACCAGTGGGGCGCCCGCGTCCCGCCAGGCGACGATGCCGCCGGACAGGCTGCGCACGTCCGGATGGCCCATGCGGGTCAGCAGCGCGGCGTAGCGGGCGGACTTCTCGCCGACCGGGCAGGCCAGCAGCACCGGCTGTCGCTTGCTGAACGGTAGACCGCCCCGTACGAGTTCGTCGAACAGTTCGTCCACGATGTTGACCGATCCGTCGATGTGCAGCGCGGCAAACGCCCGCGGCCCGCGCAGGTCGATCACCAGCGGCCGGGGCCGCCCGTCCGCGATCCAGCGCAAGGCGTCGTCGGTGTCGACGACCTGTGCCCGCGCCTGTACCTCGGCTTCGGTGAGCGCTCTCGCCGAGTTCTTCTGGGGCGGCCGGCCCAGGAGTTCGGGGCGGCGCTGCCGTACGTAGCTCAGATAGCTTTCCGCCCGGTCGCAGACGATGAAGACCGCCGTCCGGCGATCGGCCGTTCCGGACTCTTCCAACTCCGCGTCCATGGCACGCAGATGTCGTACCGCGCCGTGATAGGCGGCGCCTCCGGTGGGTCCGGCCAGCAGCCCGCAGTGGCGGATCAGGGTCAGCATGCCGTCGATGGCCTGGTCGGCGGTCACCGACTCCATCGTGTCGTACGTCGCCGGGTCGAAGAGTCCGACCTGGTGGACCTCGTCGATGGTGCGGATGCCGGGGATGAAGTCCGACTTGTGGGCGACCAGTCCTACCACGCGTACCCCGGGGTCATGCTCGCGCAGCGCCCGGGCCACCCCGGTCGACGAGCCGGCGGTGCCCACGCACGCGATGAACCAGTCAGGTGCCCGTCCGTCCAGGTCCTTGACGATCTCCGGTCCGGTGCCCGCCGCGTGCGCTTCGGTGTTGCGCGGGTTGAAGTACTGGTCGGTGTGCAGATATGCGCTGCCGTCCTCGGCGAGGGCCTGGTGGAAGCGGGTCAGCGGGTCCTCGGTGTCGGTCGGGTCGAGGCACTCGCTCTGCCCGGGCAACTCCTCGATCTCCGCGCCCAGCAGCAGAAGCAGGTCCTTGATCTCCGGTACCCGCATCCGGTTGGTGACGCTCTTGAAGCGCAGCCCGTGCATCCCCGCGAGCAGAGCCAGGGCCTTTGCGGTGTTGCCGCTCGACAGTTCCACGACGGTCGCCCCGC
Organism: Streptomyces sp. 11x1; assembly: GCF_032598905.1. NCBI lineage: Bacteria > Bacillati > Actinomycetota > Actinomycetes > Kitasatosporales > Streptomycetaceae > Streptomyces > Streptomyces sp. 11x1. The sequence continues at coordinate 9,474,782 of NZ_CP122458.1, forward strand.
GCTCCGCTGCCTCGGCCAGACCGGGGCGTGCCATGTTCCACGCGGCTCGGTCCTTGACCGAGCCGAAGGGGTTGAGCATCTCCAGTTTGGCGTACAGGTCGATGCGGCGCAGGCCGTGCACGGCCGGATCGATGCGTACCAGCGGCGTGTTGCCGATTGCCTCCGTGATGCTGTCGTACCTCATGACACCGGTCCTCTCGGCCGTGTGGTCGGCCAGTACCCCTCGTCCGGACACCAGCGCCAGGAGTCCCCGTCGCGTACGACGGCGACCGTCCGGGCGGTCGGCTGCCGCTGCGCTCGGTGAGCGTGGAAGTCCATGGCGTAGCCCGCGGTGTTGGCGAACGCCAGCAGGTCGCCGGCGTGTGGCAGCCGGGGCAGGAACACCTTTCTGCGTGTGATCAGGTCGGCCTCCAGGCACAGATTGCCGACCAGGTAGACCCCCACCGGCCCGTCGGCGCCGACGTCTTCCGTTGCGGCCGTTCCGGTGCGGGGGAGAAGGACGGGATCGACGAGGACGCCGTGCTCCTCCAGGCTCACGTCGCCGGCGTTCATGCCGAGGCGCACCAGGAGGTCACCGGAGTCCGGGCCGGCAGGGCGCACGTCGAGCACCCGCGCCAGCGAGAGCCCGCACTGGTCGACGAGCGCCCGCCCCGGCTCGCAGTACAGGTCGTAGAGGTGTTCCAGGAGGAGGGCGCCGAGTGGGCGGCCCGAGGAGGGGGCGGGGTGGGAGAGGAGCTCGTCGAGATAGCCGGGGCCGGCCGTGGGGCGATGGGCCGGATAGAGCGCCGGCGCCCCGCGCAGCGTGCCGCCTTCGTTGCGCAGACCGTAGCCGTGTCCGCGCCAGGTCAGGGCGGGGCGGGTGCCCAGCACCGCGCCCGCCAGCTCGGTGGTGTAGCGCTCCCACTGGCCGGCGTCCGCGAGATAGCCGACCCCGAAGCCGCCGCCGATGTCGATGACGCGCGGGTCCAGTCCGCGGGCGCGGCACTCGTCCATGACGGCGACACATTGCTCCAGCGCGGTCGCCTTCTCCGCCAGGCCGGTCGTGTCCAGGTGGTAGGCGACACCGGTCAGCCGGACGGTGTCCTGGTGCCGTTCAACCGTGTCGAGGAGAGGGCCCACCTCCCGCAACGGTGTGCCGAAGCGGCTGCGGCGCGAGAGCGTCTTCACCCCGGAGGCACCGGGGCCGGTGGCTGCCTCGAACTCGGACAGCCGCAGTAGGACATCGGCCCGGGGCAGGGAGAAATCTCGTATGAGCCTGGCCAGTTGTTCGAGCTCGCCAGGCGAGTCGATGTTCACGGTGACGCCGGTACGGGCGGCGAGCCACAGGAACTCCGGGTCCTTGGGCCCGGTGGCCATGATCCGGTCCGGGGTGACGCCGCATCCCAGGACGTGTCGCAGCTCACCCAGGGAGGCGACGTCGACGCCGACCGCCGAGGGTTCGGCCGCGGCCAACCTGCGTACCAGGGAGCTGGACTGGTTTGCCTTGTGTGCGAAGTACACCCGCCCGGTGAGGTGGTGCTTGCGGTAGACACTGTGGAAATCGCCCGCGTTCTTGGCGATGCGGTCGGGCAGCAGCACATCGAGCGGGGAGCCGAGCGCGTCGACGAGGGAGTGGAGGAAGGGCACGTCGTCCAGTAACGAGCTGAGCGGCGGTTCCAATCGTGGTTGCAGATACAAGGGCACACGCACGACAGGCCCCTCCCCGTCCACCGGCGGCTGCGGCTCCCGGCGGTTGAGCGACGCAGCAGTGGGGGCACCGGCAACCGCTCGGACGACCGTTCGGGGATCATCATTTCCCGTTACATGTGTACTTAAGCCATGGCTTGCCTTTGTGATGAGGTCGGCGACTCATCTGCTCCGCATCCAGCCGCCCCGGCGGGCCCGGCGGCAGGTCCACGACGTGCCGTACCTCTGCGTCCGTCAGGAAGGGCAGAACGGCCTCGGCGGCGAAGAAGTGCGGGCCGCCGGCCTGTGAGGCCACTGCCGAGGTTCATGCCCCGTCCGTGACCGACGCGGCGATCATCGTCCGGCGCGGGGTGTTCACGAAGAAGGCGCGGCGCAGCTCGATCACGTCGTGCAGGTCGAGGTCGAACCAGTGCGCCTGGCCGTTGTCGACGCGTTCGTGGCGGGTGTTGAGCCCGGTGCCGATCTCCACCACGGTGCCGGTGTGATGGGTGGCGAGGAAGTCCGCCACCCATCGGTCGAACAGGCTCGTACGCAGGACGGTGCCGATCAGGCTGGGCAGGTTGTCGAAGCGGGTGAAGTCGTAGTCGATCGACGCCGTGATCTCCTCGGCCCGAGGGCCGCGCAGGGCCGCGTCGCGCTTGCGACTCTCCACGGCCCGCCCGTACAGGGGGATGAGAAGCGTCTCCTGGACCGTGCCCAGGCGCGCGGTGCGCTCTGTCATGGCTGCTCCCTCTCCTGTGGGAGCCTTCGACGCTATATGAAAATGGATTCCATTGTGAGGGTATGGACTCGTGAGCTCGCCGGCCCCGTGCCGGCCGCGAGGCGCAGCTTGGCTGTCAGCGGCCCACGGGATCGCCTTCGGCGCCGTCGGTCTGCGTGCGAAGGATCATGTGGCCGCCGTGGCCCAGGGGGGTGTCCAGTTTCAATCGGGCTGTTTCACTGCCGGTTCGGGCGTCGAAGACGTGGACTTCACCGTGACCGCCGCGAGTGACGGCGACCCAGTCGGAACCCGGCGAGGCGGCCACCGCGCGCCGCTGGACGCCCTCCCAGGGGGTGCCGCCGCGGCGGGGTGCGCCGTCCATGGCGGGAAGTGGGACGCGGCGGGTGGTGTCGTCGGCGTCCAGGAGGACCAGTTCGTCGCCGTCCGGGTGAATGCGGGTGAACGCGGTGTGCTGTCGGGCGAGGGCCAGCCGGAAGACCAGGCCGGGGCCGAGTTCTGTCAGAGTGGTGCGGTTCGTCTCCAGGTCGTGGAGCCATGCCTGGTTGGTCCATTCCGGCCACCGCAGGGGGTCCGCGAGGCCGCCCCGCAGCGTCGACCACAGCGCCCGTCGTCGAGGGTCGAGTCGCAGGTACCAGCCCCGGGCAGGTGAATCCCAGGGGATCGTCTGCTCGGGGACAAGTGCGTCGCCCTCGCGGCGTGCCCTGTGCACGCCGTCACCCGTGGCCGCGAACACGTGCCCGAGGTACGGGTCTTGAGCGTCCCCGTGTCCGTCGTCCGGCAGCGGAAGGTGCGCGTGGGGCGTGACCGGAGGGCAGCCGGGCGGGGCCGCGAGCAGGTCGGCGAACCGGTGGACGGCCACCGTGCCGGGCTCCCGGTGCCGTAGGACGACCAGCGGATCACCGTGGCCCAGAACCGTCACACCCGGTTCGCCGACACGCGTGCGTACCCGCGCGGCGTCTCCCGTCGTGAGGTCGACGACCGTCAGCAGGTCCGACCACGGCTCGCCGTTCTCGCCCAGGCCCGTTGTCACGGCGACCCACCGGCCCGACGGGTCGCAGGCCAGGTGTTCGGCCGGCACGGCGACCGGGATCGCGGTCTCCACCAGCTCGTCGCCGAAGGGATCGAGCACCAGCAACTCGCCCCTGCGGTCGTCGACGCAGGCCGCTCGCCCGCCCGGCAGTGCCAGGAACCCGGCATGTTCCGAGAGGTGACGGCCGGTGAGGCGGCCCGTCTCGGTGCCGTCCGGCACGGTCAGCACGTGAATGGATCCCTGTACGTGGTCGGAGACGAGCAGTAGGGCAAGCGTGGCTGTCATCGGGGCCTCCATGAAAAGCGGATCTATTGAAAACGATTATCATGTATCTTCGGTGCGTTCCCGGGTCCATGAGAAGAAGCGAGGGCATCGATGCTGCGCTCACCGTCGAGATTCGTCCGAAGCTGGATCACCGCAGCGCTAGTGGGCTCGGCGCTGGTCGGGTGTGGATCGTCCGCCGAACCGGCGAGTGAGAAGGCCGCCGCGGCCGGTCCGAAGACCGACGTCACCGTCGAACCCATCAAGGCCACACGGGCGTTGACCGACGCGGGCGGCGTCAAGATCTCTCTCGAGAAGGAGCCCGAGCGCATCGTCTGCCTGTTCGCGCTCTGCGACGACATCCTGACCGAGCTGGGCATCGTCCCCACGGCCACCAACAGCGCACTCCTCGCCCAGCCCGACTTCCTGGGGGAGGAGAAGGCGAAGAAGGTCGACGTCATCCCCGGTGGGTTCATCGCGCCCGAGGTGGAGGTGATCCTCTCCCACAAGCCCGACCTCGTGATCGGCCTGGAGGACACCCACGGCAAGCTCGCCCCGGCCCTGAAGGACGCCACCACGTTCTGGCCCATGCAGCCCGAGACGTGGGAGGACAGCGTGGGTTACCTGCGTGATGTGGCCGCACTGACCGGCCGTGCCGCCGAGGGCGAGAAGGCCGAGAAGGCCTTCCGCACCAAGCTCGCCGAAGCCGAGAAGACCAGGAGCGACAAGACCGCGCTCATCATCTACGGCAGCGACGAGAACTTCGGCGTCGCCACCCCGGAGACCGACGTGGGCGCCAGCCTCTTCCCGAAGCTCGCCGACTACCCTTGGAAGTCCCGGGGAGTGGAGGGCAGTTACAGCCTCGAAGAGATCCTCGCGGCGGACGTGGGCGTGCTGTTCGTCGAGACACTGAGCTTCGGCGAGGCGGACGGCAAGCTGTCGGAGAAGCTGGCGAAGAACCCCTTGTGGGGCAAGATCCCGGCGGTGAAGAACGGCGACGTCCACGAGGTGAACTCCGAGGTGTGGGCCAAGGGGCGCGGTACTCGTTCGCTGGGCATCATCCTCGATGAGGCCACGGCCGCACTGCGGTGAGAGCGCCCGTCACGACGCACACCGCGGAAGGCGACGCGACATCGGGCCCTCGGTGGTCGGTGCGCTTCGCAAGGGGATGGCAACCGCCCGTGGTGGTGACCCTGTTGGTCGCCGCCTCGGCCTGCGCGTTGAGCCTGGGCACGCCCTATGTCCCGCTGCACCGGCTGCCCGGTGCGCTGATGGACGCGGACAGCACGCTCGCCGGGATCGTCGTCACCGAGCTGCGGGTGCCCCGGCTGGTGCTGGCGCTTGTCGCCGGGGCCTGTCTGGGTGCGGCGGGGCTCGTGCTGCAGGAGGCGCTGCGCAACCCCTTGGCCGTTCCCGAGATGCTGGGTGTGTCGTCCGGTGCCGCGCTCGGGGTGGCCGCGCCACTGGTGCTGTCGGTGTCCCTCCCTGCCGCTGTCCAGCCCTTGCCGGCCATCGGCGGTGCCGCGCTCGGCGGCGGGATCACGCTGCTCGCCGCGGGGCTGGGGCGCAGTCCGTCCGCCGTGCTGCTCACCGGCGCCGCGGTCGCCGCCGCGTTGCAGGCCGCGCTGCTCGTGCTGATGGTGATGGCCGACCAGCTCGACCTCCAGCTGATCTACCGCTACCTGCTCGGCTCGCTCTCCGCCCGCACCTGGGACGACGTCACCGGGCTGTGGCCGTGGCTGCTCGTCGCGGTCCCCGCGCTCGTGCTGTGCGCACCGGTGCTCTCGGTGTTGCGGCTCGGGGACGAGGACGCCGAGGCGCTGGGTGTGCGCGCCCAGCGGGCCCGGTTGGCCGCGCTGGCCATCGCCGTCGTGCTGATCGCACCCGTGACGGCCGTGTGCGGGCCGGTGGCGTGGGTCGGGTTCCTCGCTCCGCACCTGGCGCGGTGGTTCCATCCCGCGGCGGACGCGGTGCGCTGGCTGCCCTGGTCTGCCGCGTGGGGCGCTGTCGTCGTGGTCGTCGCCGATGTCCCGGCCCGCCTTGCGCTGGCGCCCGTGGAGACGCCGGTCGGCGCGTGGACGGCTCTGGTCGGGGTGCCCGCCGGGGTCGCCCTGCTCCGGTCGGGCAGCCGCAGGCCGACGGCCCGGAGCCGGGCGGCGGGCACCGCTGCCGCGGGCTCGGCGCCGCAGGGCGCTCACGCCATGCCGTCCAGTCCTTCGGAGGAGGAGCCTTCCATGGGGGCCCGGGAATGTGTCCGTCGAGGAGATCCGGGGAGCGACAGCCCTTCCGGTGTTTCCGCCGCACGCGGTGAGGCGACCGGGGCCGAGGAGGTCCGGTGAGCCGACGTTTCGCGGTACTCGGCGCAGTCACCGTCGTGTGCGCCGGCGTCGAACTGGTGGCCGGGCGCGGCATCTCCCCGGCCGTGGTCTGGGACGTCCTCGGCGGGGGCGGTGATGCGACGGAACGGCACATTCTGCTCCAACTCCGGCTGCCCCGCCTCCTGGTGGCCCTCGGCGCGGGGGCGTGCCTCGGTGTGGCGGGCCTGGTGCTGCAGTCGGCGCTGCGCAACCCGCTGGCCGGACCCGAGGTGACGGGTGTGACGCCGGGCGCCGTGCTCGGTGCCGTCGCCGCGACCGGTCTCGGACTCGCGGGGTGGCAATCGCCCCTCGCCGTGGTCGTCGCCGCGTGCGTGGGCGGCTGCGCCGGTGCCGCGCTGCTGTGGCTGCTCGCCGGACGCGGCAGCGGTGATCCCGCGCAGACAGCCGTGCACGGGGTGCTGGTGTCGGCGGTGCTCGGCGGACTCACCGCCATGGTGCTGCTCGTCGCACCGGGCGAACTCGGCAGCGTCGTGCAGTGGCTCGTCGGCACCACGGAGGGCCGGGTGTGGCAGCACTGGCACCTGTTGTGGCCGTGGGCGCTCGGCTGGGGTGCCGCGGCCTGGTTGCTGGCCGGGCCGCTGACCCTGCTGCGCTGCGGGGACGACATCGCCCGCGCCGCCGGGCTGTCCGCCGCCCGCGCCCGGGCACTCGCCCTGCTGTGCGCGGTGGCGCTGACAGCGGGTGCGGTGGCCGCCGTGGGGGCGCTGGGATTCGTCGGGCTGCTCGTGCCGCACCTCGCCCTGGCCGCCTTCGGCGCCGACCTGAGGGTGACCCTGCCCGGGGTCGCCCTCGTGGGCGCGGCCGTGGTGTGCGGGGCGGACGCGACGGCGCAGTTGTCCTCGCGGCTGCTGGCGGCCGCGCTGGACTCCGGGCGGCTCACGCTGCCGGTCGGGGCCCTCACCGCTTGCCTCGGGGCCGCCCTGCTGCTGCTCGTCGTGCGCCGCGCGCCGAGCCGTACGTTCTGATGTCGACTGAAGGACAGAGCATGACCGAGTCCGTGGGGATCCGCGCCGAGGGGGTCCACTTCGGCTACCCCGGCCAACCCGTGTTGCGCGGCGTCGACATGACCGTCGAACCGGGTGAGCTGACCGCCCTCATCGGCCTCAACGGCTGTGGGAAGTCAACCCTGTTGCGGCTCGCCGCCGGGCTGCTGCGGCCGGACGAGGGGCGTGTGCTGCTCGCCGGGGACGACCTCGCCCGGCTGTCCCGGCGTGCCACCGCCCGACGGGTCGCGCTGCTGCACCAGTCGGCTCCGGCCGTCCCGGGCATGACCGTACGTCAGCTCGTCCGGCAGGGGCGCTACGCGGCGCGCGGCCCGCTCGGCATGCTGCGCGAGGGCGACGACCCCGTCGTACGCCGCGTACTGCGCGACGTAGGTGTGGAGCAGTGGGCCGAGCGTGATGTCGACGCGCTGTCCGGGGGCGAGCGGCAGCGGGTGCGGCTCGCGATGGCGCTCGCCCAGGGCACCCGGGTCCTGTTGCTGGACGAGCCGACCACCTACCTGGACCTGCACCACCAGCTCGACGTGCTGCAGACGGTGGTCCGGCTGCGTGAGGAACGCGGCCTCACCGTGGTGATGGTGCTGCACGACCTGGCCCACGCCGCCCGGTTCGCCGAGCGGATCGTCGCGCTGCGCGACGGCCGGGTGGTGGCCGACGGCACGCCGAAGGAGGTCGTCACCCCGGGACTGCTCGCAGAGGTCCTCCGGGTGGCCGGCCGGGTCGGCCGGGATCCCGAAGGCGGCTGGCCCGTGTGTTACCCAGATCACCCTCTCCCGGCTCTAGAATATGAAAATCATATTCATTAGAGTTCCTGGTGCGGCGCTCACCAGAACGCCGTATCTCCCTGATGAAGAAGGAGAGTTCATGAACACCGAGAAGGTCTTCGCACCGATCGCCGACCCCGGTCAGCTGGCTCACGCCTCGGCCACGCACTCCAACGCCCTCGTCGAGAACCCCTTCGAGGACACCGAGGAGTAGACGAGGCCCAGCGCCCTCGTGAGTGGGCCCGCCCGTCACCTTGCGGGCGGGCCCACGCCCTTCCAAGGCCCCCTTTCTCCAGGAGGATCGACGTGTCCCGCAGCCAGCTCGTGCCCGGTGTCGAGGTCGTCGCCGTACCCGGGCGGGGTCTCGCCGTCCGCACGGTCCAGGGTGAGTTCCTCAGCGTCAGGACGGGCGACGCGGACGTGGAGGCCCTGCTGTCCCGCCTCTCCGGTACGGCCGCGGACGAGCCGGACGACGAACTCGACCGCATCGTCCGAGCCTTCGAGGGCGCGGGGTACCTCGCGGGTGAAGCGCGGCGCCCGCGCTGGCCCGCCGATCGCCGTGACATCCGGCTGCTGGGGGACACGGTCCTGACCGAACCACTGGCCGCACTCCTGCGTGCGCTGGGCGCCGAGCCGCGCACGGCCGCGCACGGCAGCACGTCACCGTCACCTGACGACCTGTCCACCGGAGATCCCGCCGCCGTCGTGTGGTGTCTCGACGGGCCCGTGCCCGAAGGGCTGTGGGACACAGCCGACCGGCTGCCCGAGCGCGGCATCGCCTGGCTGCGCTGCCACCGGGAGGGCTGGCAGGCATACATCGAGCCCCTCGCGGCCGCTGCCGGGGACGTCACCTCGGCACACGTCCGGGCCCGTCGGCTCGCCGCCACCCCCGCGCACCGGGAGCTGGCCGCCTACTGGAGCGGACCTCGTACGTCCGGTGCGCCGGTTCACCTCACCGCGCCCGCCGCCGGGCTGCTGGCCGCCCTGCTCGCCGACGACCTCAGCCGGTGGATCACCGGCGCGACCGACACGGACGCCCTCCCCGCCCGGCGCCGGCTCCGGCGCGTCGACCTGCGCACGCTGACCGTCACCGAGCACCCCGTGCTGCCCGTCCCCGACGTCGCCCGCATGCCGAAGCAGGCCGGATGACGCCGTCCACGACGGCCGTCGAAGGGCTCGCCACCGACACCCACCTCCCGGACGGCGACGGCCCCTTTCCGGCCGTCCTCATCCGCACGCCCTACGACCGGACACGACACCGCGCCGAGCTGCGCGGCTGGGCCCGCCGCGGGTTCGCCGCACTGGTCCAGGACGTACGGGGCCGACACGCGTCGCCGGGGGAGTGGCACCCGTACGAGAACGAGGCCGCCGACGGAGCGGCGACCGTCCGCTGGATCCGCCGACAGCCATGGAGCGACGGGCGGTTGGTCGCCGTCGGCGCCTCCTACGCCGCCCACTGCGCGCTCGCGCTCGCGCTCGACGCGCCCGTGGACGCCCGGCCCGACGCCGTCATCGCAGCCGTGCCCGCGCTGGGCACCGCCGAGACGGCCCGCGAGCCCGCCGGCGTGGAACGGCTGCTGGCCCGCGCCGGATGGTGGGCGGCCCACGGCGACCGGCCGGACTCCGACGACAACGCCCTGGACAAGGCCCTCGCCGCGGACCCCGGCCTGCTCACCCATCTGCCGCTGACCGGCCTCCCCGAGCGGCTCGGCCGGAGCCTGCCGTCGTGGCCCGGCCTGTGGAGCCACCGCGAACGCGGCCGGCTTCTCTCGGGAGCGGAGCACGCCGGGATGCCCCTGCTCGCGGTGGGCGGCCACCACGACCACTTCACCGAGGACACCGTGGCGCTGTGGCGCCGCTGGGGCGGTTCGTCGGCCCGGCTGTTGCTGGGACCCTGGGGGCACGGCCTCGTCGCCGAGCCCGGACCCGACGCCGATCCGGCGCACGGGGTGAGTCTCGGTGAGCTTTACGTGCGATGGTCCCGCCGCGCTCTCGCCGGGGATCTCGCTCCCGGGACCGGTGGCGTGGTCGGCCTGGGCGGCAGCCCTCTGTGGGTGCCCGCCGACGCAGAGGGAGAGCCGCGCACGCACAACGTACGTCTGCTGCACGGCTCCTCCTTCACGGCCGATCCCGAACACCCCGTGTCGTCCGAGAACCTGGCCGTCCCCGAGAACGGTCCGCCCGACCGCTGTCTGCTGGTGACTCCGCCGCTGCCGCGTCCGCTGGACGTGGTCGGCCCCGCGGAGGTGCGGCTGCGTGCCACCGCGCACACGCCGTCCGCCGACTGGGCCGTCCGGCTCGTCGCACTCACCCCCGAGGGGGTGGCCCAGCGGCTCGCCGTCGGCGTCGTCCGGCGCGAGGAACCACCAGGAAGTCAGGCCGAGTTCACCGTAGGACTCGGCCGGCTCGCACGGCGGCTGCCGGCGGGCACCCGGCTCCGCCTGGAGATCGCCGGGCACCACTTCCCGGCCCACGCCCGCAACCCCCACACCGGCGACAACCCGGTCACGGCCACCCGGCTGCTCCCCTCCCGGCGCGAGATCGACGCCGGGAGCGTGGCGCTCCGGCTGCCCGTGCTCCGTTCCCGTCCCACGCCCGCCCTTCCCGCAGAGGAGATCCCGCGATGACAGCGCTGCCGCTGGAAGCTCTCGTCGACCCCGTCTGCGGCATAGTCCGCGACGTCAAGCCCGTCGAGCACCCCGTGGGCGCACCGCCCCGCTACACCGCGCTCACCGCCGAGATCGCCGACGCCCGCAGACTCGGCCTGTGGCCCGCCGACCGGGTGTCGCTGGGCACCACCTTCGGCGACCCCGAAGGCGCGCGCACAGCCGCGATAGCGGAAGGGATAGAGAGATACTGCGGCAACCGGGTGCCGCCGCCCGGCCACCCCGACGCCCCCCTGCGTGCCACGGCCGCCGAACTGGCCGAGAAGGGGCTGCGGCTGTACGGGCCGGACGAACTGCCGGCCTACGCCGACTGGCAGTACGCCCGGGAGAGGTTCCCCTACCGCCGGCTCACCGCCGACACGCCGTCGTTGTGGGCGCGTGGCACCGAGCGGCTGCCCGAGGGCCGGACCGCCGAGGTCTGGGCGCCCGTCGCCCTCACCCACCTCAACTGGCGTCAGGGAGAGCTGCGCTCGCTGCCGCGCACCCACCACCTCAACTACGCGGGCATCGCCACCGGGCAGGGCTTCGACGACGCGGCCGAGCGCGGCCTGCTGGAGATCGTCGAACGCGACGCGCTCGAACTGTGGTGGCACCTCGACGGCCCTGCCCGCGGCATCGACCCGGGTACCGTGCCAGGCCTCACCGACGACCTCGCCGGATCCGCGCTCGACGTCCACCTCGTCGAGATGCCTTCCGAGTTCGCCCCCTGCATGGCCGCGCTCGTGCACGACCCCCGGCTCGGCCTGTACGCCTCCGGTTTCGCCTGCAAGTACGACCCGGCCGAGGCCGCCCGCAAGGCCGTCCTCGAAGCCGCCCACACCTGGGTGTTCACCCGAGGTCTCACCGACCCCGACGGCTGGGTGTTCCAGGCCGTCGAGGCCGGGCTGCTCGCGCGCGGGCTGTACCTGGACCACCGCGAGGACGGCCGCTACCTCGACGTGTGCGGCGAACAGTTCGAGCACGTACGGGACCTGGGCGCGCACGTCCAGGTGTGGCTGGACGAACGGATGGCGCCCGAGGCCCGGCGGTTCACCGACCCCGCGCTCGGGACCGTCTCCATCGACGCGGTCGAGCCCGGCAGCCGGGACCGGCTGGAACGCGTGCTCCACGAGGGCGGCCACCGCGTCATGACGTTCGACCTCACCACCGAGGACGTGGCCGAGACGTCCCTGCGCGTCGCCCGGGTCCTCGTCTCCGGGCTCCTGCCCAACGCCCCCGCCGCCTTCGGCTACTTCGGCTGCCCGCGCCTGGCCGACGCCGCCGTCGCCCGCGGCTGGCGGACGACCCCACCGAGCGCACCGGAGGACTTCACGCTGGCTCCTCCGCCGCACATGTGAAGGGCCTCCTCCCCGTGGACCTCCTTCCCGAGCGCGTGGACCTCGTCACCGCCCTCGCCCGCGCCCGTTCGCCCGAGCCGCCTGGCCCGGACACGTCCCCCGGTCCCGTCGTCCGCGCCTGGCCGGGACCGCCGCACGCCCTGCCGCAGGCCGCCCCCGGGCAGCTGGACCTGGACCGGCTGCTCCGCCTCTCCCTGGCCGCATCGGACGGCTCCGGGCGGCTGCGGCCCGCCCCCTCCGCCGGCGGGCTGCACCCGGTGGACGCCGAACTCGTCGTGGGCACCGGCTGCCCGCTGCCACCCGGGCGCTACGGCTACGACCCGCTGCGCCACCGGGTGCACCGCGTCGGTTCCGAAGGTTCCGAAGTCGGCGGCACGCTGCCCGGGGCGACCGTCGAACTGTCCGTCACCCCACGGCGCACGGTGTCCCACTACGGCCACCGCGCCTGGCCGCTGATGCTGCTGGACACCGGACACGTCGCCGCTGCGCTGTGGCTCGCGGCCCGTGCGCTGGACATGGCGGAGCCCGCACTCCGCTTGGACGGGCTGAACGAGAACCCAATGGCCGCACTGCACTTCCTCCTGCCTCAGAGAGCAGGCCGGGTTTCTCGGCCCGAGGGGGCGAGCCCGCCCATGGACGTGCCCGCCCCCGGCGAGCTGCTGGCCCGCCGCAGCGCAGCGCCACCGCTCACCGGCACCCCGTCGCGGGACGTTCTGCGTGCGGTGCTCGCCACCGCCGTCCAGGCGAGCGCCGGTGAGTTCGCCTGGTGCGCGGCCGTCGGCGAACCGCAGCCCGAACTGGTCGAGCCGGCCCCCGACGGCACCCTTCGGCGGCTCGCAGCGGGCGAGGCCCGACCGACACTCGCCGTATGGGCCGCAGGCCAGGCGTGGATCGCGGACGCGGGCGCCGTCCTCCTCGCCTACGGCTGCCCGGCAGACGCCGACGCCGCGCTGATCCGCCGAACGCACCTACGAGCCGGCTTCGCCGTCCACCTCGCCCACCTGACCGCCGTACGGCGTGGGCTGGACGCCCGCCCCGTCGGCTCCTGGCAGCAGGCAGACCTGGGCGCCGCCCTCGGCGCCCCACCGGGCCGGGACTGGATCGTCCACGGCCTGGCCCTCGGCACCACCCACCCCGACGAGGAGAAGCCCTCGTGATCGTCCACCCCGAGCTGCGCCGTGCCGCACGGCACGCACGGCGCCCCCTGCTCGCGGCCACCCTCCTGCAGGCGGCCGTCACCCTCACCCACCTCGCGCAGGCCGTACTGCTGGCAGTGACCCTCGCCGACCTGGCCCGTGGCGAAACGGACCGGCTCCCGATACTCCTCGGCGCGGCGCTCGGCGTCGTCGCCGTACGCGCCGGGCTCGGCAACTGGCAACGGCGCACCGCCACCCGAGCCGGGGCCGGAGTCAGGATCGCTCTGCGGGACGAACTCCTCACCCGCCTCGGACGGCTGGGCCCCGCGCACCTGACCACCGCCCGCGCCGGAGCCGTCCGCACCACCCTCGTCGACGGCGTGGAGGGCGTCGACGCCTACGTCTCCCGCTACCTGCCCCAGCTCCTGCTCACCCTCACCGTGCCGCCCCTGCTGCTCGCAGCCCTGGTGGTCATCGAACCGGCCGCCCTCCTCGGCCTCGTACCCGCCCTCCTGCTAGCCCTCTTCGGACCCCGCGCCTGGGACCGGCTCCTGGCCCAGCGTGGCAAGGAACACTGGGACACCTACGAGGAACTGGGCGCCGACTACCTCGAAGCACTGCAGGGCATGCCCGCCCTGCGGGCCTCAGGTGCCGTCGGGCGCACCCGGGAGAGGCTGGAGAAGCGGTCGGCGGCGCTGCACCGGGCCACCGTCGCCAAGCTGCGCGTGTCCCTCGTCGACACCGGCCTCACCGACCTGGCGATCCAGGGCGGCACCGCGGCAGCCGCGCTGCTGGCCTGCTGGTCGGCCATCACCGGATCCACCACGGCGACCGGCACCTACCTGGTGCTGCTCCTGGCCTCCGAGTGCTTCCGACCGGTCCGCGACCTGTCCCGCGAATGGCACGCCGGCTACCTGGGCGTATCGGCCGCCGACGGGCTCGCGGCGCTGCGCAACGCCGAACCCGCCGTCCCCGACACGGGAACGGCACCTGCCCACCGGTCGGACCCGCCCGAACTGCGCTTCGAGAACGTCCAGTTCACCTACGACAGCGCCGAGACACCCGCGCTCCGCGGCGTCACCTTCACCGCCGAGGCGGGACGCACGACCGCGATCGTCGGCCCGTCCGGCGCCGGCAAGTCCACGCTCCTCGCCCTGCTCCTGCGCCACCACGACCCGCAGGACGGCCGGATCACCCTCGACGGCCACGACGTGACCGCGTACGCGCTCGACTCACTGCGGCAGGGCATCGCCGTCGTCTCCCAGGAGACCTACCTCTTCCACGCCACCATCGCCGACAACCTGCGCCTGGCCCGGCCGGACGCCACGGACGACGAGCTGACACACGCCACACGAACCGCCGGCATCCACGACGAGATCACCGCCCTCCCCGACGGCTACGCCACCGTCCTAGGCGAACGGGGCGCCACCCTGTCCGGCGGCCAGCGCCAACGGCTCGCCCTCGCCCGCGCCCTCCTGGCCGACGCTCCGGTGCTCGTCCTCGACGAGGCCACCAGCGCGGTCGACGAACGCCGCGAGGCGGACATCATCCGCGACCTGCTCGACGCCGCAGGCGGCCGGACCATCCTGGTGGTCGCCCACCGGCTCGCCGCCGTCCGGCACGCCGACCGCATCGTGGTGCTGGACGGCGGACGCGTGGACGCCCTCGGCGAGCACACCACCCTCGTCGAAGCCGGGGGCGTCTACGCCAAGCTCGTCACGGCGGGCGACGCTCACCAGGAAGGGCTCGCCGCATGAGCACCACCACCGACCGCGGTAGCGCCGACACCCCCGCACGCGGCTCACTGCGCGCCCTGCTCCCCGCCCTCGCCGGGCACCGGCTCATGATGGCCCGCACGTGCGGCGCCGCACTCATCGAACAGGGCACACTCGTCACGTTGCTGACGCTGGCCGCTCACACCGTCGGAACCGCCGTCATCGAGGACCGCGCCCCCTCAGCCGGTACGGTCACCGCGCTCATCGTCCTCGTCCTCGTACGCGCCTTGATGACCTGGCGCGAGATGGACCTCAGCCACGACCTGGCCTACCGGGTGCTGGCCGAACTGCGCGTGCGGGTCTTCGACGGGCTCGCCCGCAGCGCGCCCGCCCGCGTCGCCGGCCGGCGCAGCGGGGACCTTGCCGCCACCGCCATGGCCGACGTGGAGGCACTGGAGTTCTTCTACGCCCACACCACGGCCCAACTTCTCGCCTCCGGGGCGGTGTTCACCGGCGGCGCCGTTGTTCTGGCCACGCTGGAGGCATGGCTGCTGGCGGCGGTGCTGCCGGTCGCCGCGCTGCTCGCCGTGGCGCCCTTCGCCGACATGCCCGGACGCGCGGCGCGCGGAGCCCGCACCCGGGCGGCCGCCGCCAAGCTGTCGGCCGACACCGTGGAGACCGTCGACGGGCTGCGTGAGCTGCTCGCCTTCGGAGGGCTGACCGAGCGGCGCCGCCGACTCGCCGAACAGGGCCGACAGGTGGGGGAGGCCCAGAGGGCCGAGGCCACTTGGGAGGCCATGGCCGCCGCGGTCCGCGACCTCCTCATCGTGCTCGCGGTCCTCGGCGTGGTGGCCACCGCGGCACAGTCCGTGACCTCCGGGCGGCTGCACGGCGCGTGGGCCCCGGCGGCGATGGCGCTGGCCCTGTCGGTGCTGGGCCCCGTCGCCGAGTCGGCCAGGGCACTGAGCCAGGCAGTGGGACTGCGCGCCGCGGCCGCCCGCGTCGGCGCGGCCGTGCGGGCCCCCGCCCTCGCCCCCCCGCCCGCCTCACCCCGCCCCCTTCCCTCCGGCCCGCTGGGCGTCCGGCTGCACCAGGTGAGCTTCGACTACGGCGGTCAACCCGTGCTCAACGGAGTCGAGCTGACAGTCCACGCAGGACAGACACTCGCCCTGGTCGGTGTCTCGGGGGCAGGCAAGTCGACCTGCGCCCACCTGCTGGCCCGCTTCTGGGACCCGTCCAAGGGCGCCGTCCACCTGATACCCGGCGACGGCGAGCCTGTCGACGTACGGGACCTGAGCGATGCCGAACTCCGACGAGCCGTCGCCGTGGTGGGCCAGGACACCCCCCTCTTCCACGGAACCCTCGCCGACAACCTGCGGCTCGCCGTACCAGAGGCGGACGACGGCCTCCTCGCCGCAACCGCCCGGCTGTGCGGCGTCGACCGCATCGCCACCATGGACACCCTCGTCGGCGAGCGCGGCTCCACCCTCTCCGGCGGCCAGCGCGCCCGGATCGCCCTCGCCCGCGCGCTGCTCGCGCAGCCCCGAGTCCTCGTCCTCGACGAGACCACCGCCCACCTCGACAACGCAGGCGACGCCCAACTCGCCACCGCGCTCGGCAAGGAGAGCCGCACCACGATCGTCATCGCCCACCGCCCCGCCACCATCCGCCGCGCCGACCGCATCGCCGTCCTCGAAGCCGGCCGCATCACGGAGGAAGGCACCTGGGACGAACTCACCACCCGCCCCGACAGCGCACTGGGCCGTGTCCTAGCCGTCACCCCCTCCTGAACCCGGACCAGTGCATGGCGCGACGGGGTGGTGCCGGTCCTCGACCCGTTGGCCGTACTGACCGCCCGGGGGCGGTCGTCCCCGGCCCACCTGTGAATCCCGCTCACCGCTCCCGCAGGGGGAAGCGGGCGGGCAACGGCATTGAAGGCGGGCCAGTCCGGTTCTGGCCCGGGCATACCCCGGAACAGCTGGTCAGACGTGGGGCAGCGATGGGGCATATCGGGGCAAGGTCATATTTCGGCTCACAGTTCAAGTGTGCCCCCTCAAGGGCGCCTGACGGGCATCTGCCCAAGTCAGGCGCCCATTTCTCTGCGCCTGGAAGAAGCCGAGTTTCTTCGGCGAGTACGACACCAGCAGGTTCTTGGTCTGCTGGTGGTACACGCTCACCGTCGCCTCTGACGCGTAAATAGGTCCAGGTCAGGGTGGGTGTGGGCAGGGCTGGGTGCCCGGTGGTCGTCGCGGCCGCCGGGTGCGCCGTTCCGGGAGGACCAGGGCGAATCAGGAATTCTGACGCACGTGCTTCGCAGCAGCACTCCACGGTTCCCGTGGGCGGTCCCCAGCACCATGCTGACCTGCGAGCTCACCGGCATCACAGAGGCTTCGGTTTCGGCCGGAACGAACCAGCTCAGCGTCCCGTACCCCCATCAGCCCACGTCAGGGCAGACAGAAGCACCCCCGGCGCGCGCCACGGCATTTACCACGCCCCCGGCGCGCACCGAAGGTGCGCTGGATCGCGGCCCTGTGACAAACGGTGGAATCGTCTGCTGCTGAGCCGACTTGGTCCGCACCTGGTCCGGGTCTTGGTCCGTGATCTGTGGTGTTGGCGTGCGAGTCCTGCGGTACGACATGGCACAGGTAGTCAGAACCGTCTTCTGGCGTCCACGTGGTACGAAACGGTGCGGTTGCGTGGGCGGAATCTTTGAGATCCGGGAGCGTTCTACGGGGTTGGTGACACCGGCGTGACATCTGAGGTGCTTCTGCCGCCGTGCACCGACGGGGAGTCTGCGTGGACGGGGACCTGATGCGACGGGCATCGCGGGGCTGCTCCGGCGATGCCCGTCGTGCAGTTGGACAAGGCGCCCCGGCAGGACCAGTCTGTGCAGCTCGTGCCGATCGATGCCGTTTCCTGGCTCGCATTCCCTGATGTGCTCTTGGGGCCCGCTCACCAGCGGGCGCCCTGCTCGGCTGACGGACTGGGCGTCGGAGGTGTCGCGGCCAGGTGCACACGCGTCTTGGTGCTGATGGCACGAGGTTCCGTCGTTACGGCAGTTGCGTAGCTGTCGGACGGCATCGATCACCTTGCCGGGTCGGTAGACGGTTTCCAAGAGGGCGTATCGCTTGAGTTCTGGGATGGCTCGCCCGTCGGGAGCTTCGGAGATGAAGTCGCGCAGGATGCGTCGCAGCGGACCCGTATCGGGTTCGAATACGAGGTTCAGCATCTGCTGTTGGGTGTCCCTGGGGTCGCGGCGGCGGACTTCCGTAGGAAGGGTCCACCTTCCACACGGCGTCTTTCATCTTCTCCAGCCCCAGCTCGTGCTGGGCTGGTCACTCCTCGCGGCGGGCGATCACCCGGAAGGCGTTGGAGAAGCGGCTGCGGCGGATCAGCGGGGCGAGGAGCCGGTCCAGGGCGTACATCGGGAAGCAGAACGGTATGCCCGCCCAGAAGACCGTCTTCGTGACCGCGGCGCCGAGACGGCCCGGGGGCTCGGGCAGCCAGGGCTCGTCGCGGAACGGCAGCAGCCGCAGCACGCACAGCCCTACGAGCGCGGTGAAGTCCACGGGGATATGGGACTCCTCGCGGTCCGTCGCCACCACCGTGAAGCCCAGCTCGGTGAGGGCCCGGCGCAGGTTCCCCATGGTCACGAAGTGCTGGTGCTGAGGCTGGAACCACGGCAGCCAGTACCGGCCGAAGAGGCGGCCGAAGGGCGACTCCGGGTTGGGTACCTCGATGATCAGGTGGCCGCCGGGGCGGAGCACGGTGTGAACCGCGGCCAGTTGGGCCTGCGGGTCCGTGGTGTGCTCCAGGCAGTGGAACATGCTCACCGCGTCGTACTGGCCGGCGAGTTCGTCCGCGAGGTCGGGCAGAAAGCCCTGGTAGGCCCGCTCGATGCGCCCCGACCGCTGCGCCCCGAGCACATGGGCGCCGATGTCGAGCCCGTCGAAGGAGGTGCCGGGCAGTGCTTCCTTGGCCGCCAGGCAGAAGTCACCGCCCGCCGTGCCGACGTCCAGCCAGCGCTTCGGCCGGGCGTGCCGCCGCATGGCCGCGGCCCGGTCGTGGTTGCGTTTCCTCGCGGCGTCGCTGTCCAGGGCGCCGCCGATCTTCTCGGCGTACAGGCCGTCGTAGAAGTCCCGGTAGTAGAAGTCCAGTCCGGCCGCGCTGAGCTGCGGGTTCTGGAAGGTGTGTCCGCAGTCGCGGCACTGGTCCAGGGTGAAGGTGCCGGGCTTTCGCTGCAGGTGGTCCTTGGTGCGCAGGCGGCGACGCAGCTGCCGCGCGCCGCACCAGGGGCAGTCGGTGCGGCGTGGCTCGAAGAACCGGGCGATGCCGTCGGCCAGCTCTGCCTGGTACGCAGGGCGCAGGCGGGCGACGCGTTCGGCGTCGGAAGCCGGGGGCGGTGGGGCGGGTGTGTCGGGGGTGTCAGGGGGCCGGTTCGTGGTGGCCATGTCCGTGGTCTCCTCTCGTTCCACTCTTCGGCACAGCGGTCGCCGTGCCGGTCGGTCGCTCACCGCTCCCGTGACTCCTGCGGCTCCCGTGGCTTCTGTGCCGCGAACTTCTCCAGGTACGCCGCAGCAGCAGCCGCCCCGCCCGCCGCACGGAAGGAGTCCCCGACGCGCCGGGCCGCCGCGCGGTAGGCGGGCCCGTCGAGTACGGCGTCGAGGGCGGCACCGATCCGCCGGCGGTCGGCGTGCCCGAAGCGCACCCGCACTCCGGCGCCGGCGCCGGTGACCTGGCCGGCGATCAGTGGCTGGTCGTCCCGGATGGGCGCGACCACCAGCGGTACGCCGTGCCACAGGCACTCGGCGACGGTGTTCTGCCCGGCGTGGCTGACCATCGCGGACGCCCGGCGCAGGAGCGGCAGTTGGGGGATTCGGGGCAGCACCAGGAGGTCGGCGTCGGACTTTTGGTCGAGGACACCCCCGGGGTCGGCGACCACCGCCTGCAGCCGCCGCCCGCGCTCCCGCGCGGCGGCCGCGCACTCGGCGAGGAAACGCGCCCCCAGGCCGGTGTTGGCGGTGCCGAGTGAGACCAGGACGGTGGCCCGGTGCTCGTCGAGCCACTCCCAGGGGAAGTCGGCGGCCGGGCGCCGGGTGAAGGCCGGACCGACGTACCGCAGCTGCGGCAGCTGAGGGCCCGGGCCCGCGAGTTCGGGGGTGGTGAAGGAGAGCACCAGGTCGGGGGAGAAGCGCGGATCGTGGGTGCGCCCCGGGTCGCCGAGGCGGGCGCGCAGATCCGCGACGAGCCCGGCGGTCCACCGAGCCACCTTCGGCATGCCGTCCAGGGCGTCGCTGAACTCCGCCGGGGTGGTCGACGCGGTGGCGTACGGCACCCCGAGGCGCTCGGCGACGAGGGCACCGGCGAGGGTCTGCTGGTCGGCGACGACGACATCGGGCCGGAACCCCTCGACCGCGCGGCGCACACCGGGCGCCATCGCCCCGGCGAGCGGCACGAGGAACTCCTCCCACAGGAAGCGCAAGGCTGCGGCACCGCGCAGGGCGGCAGGACGTTCCGGGAGCGTGGGCACGTCGCACGGGTACACCTCGGCGTCGGGCCCGGCCAGTTCCCCGACGAACCCGGGCAGTCCGGCCCAGGCGGCCCGGTGCCCGCATCCGGTCAGCTCGGCGGCCACGCTGACCGCCGGGTTGACGTGCCCGACCAGGGGCGGCACGACGAACAGAAAGCGGCTCACGGCGCGACCAGCTCCCGGTGGCCGTCCCGTAGCCAGTCGAGCAGCAGCGGGACGACCGTCTCGGGGGTGCCGACGAGCACGGAGTGCCCGTGCCCGGGCACCGTCACGGTGCGGCAGCGGGGCAGCAGCGATTCCAGCCAGGGCGCCGTGTCGGCCAGGTCGGAGGCAGCGCCGTATACCGCGCAGACCGGCACGTGCAGGCTCTGCCAGGACTCCTCGGCGGGGACGGGGCAGGACGCGATGTCCTCGGCGATGGAGGTGCCGTGCAGCAGCCGGGTGGCCCAGCGCACCAGGCGGGCCTCGTGGCGGCCGTAGGTCTCCTCGATCCACGGCAGGGTGCGCTCGTCGTGGAGCTGGTGGGCGGAGCCGGCCAGGATGCCGCTCATCTTCTTGGCCCAGGCGGCGGTCGGCGGCTCGGACTCGAGCATCAGGATGCCGGCGACCCGCTCCGGGCGGCGCAGCGCGTAGGCGAGGGCGACGGTGCCGCCGAAGGAGTTGCCGATCAGGTGGACGGGTTCTTTCAGGGCGAGGGCGTCGAGCAGCGCGTCCAGGTCGCTGCTGAAGTCCTCGACACCGTAGCCGCGCGGCGGTCGGGAGCTGCGGCCGTGGCCGCGCTGGTCGTACATCAGGACGTCGTGTCCGGCTGCGGCGAGCGCGGGCGCGATGGTGAAGTAGTAGCTGGTCAGGTTGTCGGTGGCGATGCCGTGCACGAGGACGACCGTCTGGGGCGGGCCCGGTGCCGGGGTGGGTGCGCCGCTCAGCCGCTCCACGTTCAGCCGGATCCCGCCCGCCTCGATCGTGGTCACCGCAGGCACCCCGCGATGTACTGGACGAGTTGTCCGACGGTCAGTCCGATGATGTCGGAGAGTTCGAGCGAGGCGAACCAGGCGGGGAAGTCGACCCGGTCGCCGTAGCGCCCGCCCAGCTCGGCGGTGAGCGTGACCAGGTCGATGGACTCCAGGTCGAGGTCCTCCACGAAGCGGGTGTCGGAGGTGATCGGGGTGTCGTCCAGTTCGAGGTCGTCGAGGACCGTGTGCAGCGCGTCGGTGATATCGGAGAGGACGGCGGCGTACGCTGGGCCGGTGGTGGCGGGGCTGGTCATGATGGGCTCTCCTCGGTCCAAGCGACGGTGTAGGTACGGGTGGGCAGCCCCGGCGGGTTGGTCACATCGGTGAGCCGGATGCGCCGCAGCCGGCCGGAGGGCGCCCGGACCGTGAGGGCACGGGCGCCGTCTTCGACCTCGACCGCCGTGAAGTCCCGCGGTCGTCCGCCCAGTCCGGTGCCCTCGGCCTTGGCCGCGGCTTCCTTGGCGGCCCAGAACCGGGTCAGCGGGCCGGGGCCGCCGCCGAGCCCGGTGAAGAGCGCCCGCTCGTCCGGGGCGAGGATGGCGTCGTAGGCCGTTTCGGGGCGCTCGACGATCTCCTCGATGTCGATGCCGGTGCCGGTGCCGGTGCCAGGGCTGTCGGCGGCGGGGTGGACGAGTGCGACGGCGGCCTCCCGGCAGTGCGCCAGCGACAGTTCCAGAGGCGGGAGTTCTCTGCCGTGTGCGCCCTCGGGGCGCGGTCTGCCGCCAGGGTCGTTGGCGACCCGTATCTCGGCAGGGAAGACGGGGCCGGCGCCGTGCGCCCACAGGTGGCGGCGTACGGCGTCCTTGGCGGCGATACGGCCGAGCAGCCACTGGCGCCGGCCGCGCGGGGGGTGTCCGGCGTACTGCTCGCGCTCAGGGCCCGCGAGCTGGCTGCGCATGTATATCTCGCGGGATGCGGGGTCGGGCCAGCGTTCGAAGACCAGCTGCCAACCGCCCTCCTGGGTGACCGACAGAGTGTTGTGCTCGGGCCATCGTTTGACCGGATCGACCTCGGGCGGCGAGTCGAAGCGCCGGTCCCGCCAGCCGCGGATCTCGGCCCAGACCTCGCCGTCGCGGGCGAGTTGCGCGTCAGCCACCAGGGCGGTGTCCGTCACGGTGGTGACCCTGATGTGGCAGTCGAGTGCGGTGCCCTGTTCCGGTGGCGGGCCGTGGAAACGGATCTCCTCGACGCCCGTCGGGAAGACGACGGTGCGGTCGGGGTGCGTGGCCATCAGCCAGTAGCCCAGCAGCTGACCGACGTTGTCGAGGAGCGCGCCGGGCGCGGACGGGGTGGTCAGGACACCGCGGACGTGCCGTTCGCCGAGCGCGCCGATCTCGGTGACGCCGCGGAACCGCGGCCCGTGGAACATCCAGCGGTCGTCGTACATCTGCCGCGCGGACACGGCCGGACGGCTCTCCGGGGCGTCCGTCCGCCACGGCCGTGGGCGGGGCGCGGTGTCGTGCCCGTGGGCGGTCTCGACCGTGGCGCGGGCGTGGCGCCCGAACTCCACGGCGTACCGCCCCTGTCCCTCGGGCCGGACCGTGACCGTGGCCTCGGTGGGCGGGGCGGCGACGGTCCACTGCAGGAACCGGGCGTCGTGCACGGCCACGGCCCTCCCTGGGCCGGGCACGGCGTCGATCATGTGCTGCACCAGGGTGGTGGCGGGCACCACGGGCCAGCGGTCGGCGATCTCGGGCCAGTGCGCGGGCTGCCGGAAGAAACAGTGGTCGGCGAGGTACGGCATGGTGTCGAGTGCGATGCGCAGGGTGATGGCGCGGGGGGTGGCGGCAGGCGGCACCGCCCCGGTCGCCGAGGGCTCGGGGGGCGGCGCCGCGGGCGCGGTGCGGCGCGGGGCCGCTGCCGCGGCGAACAGCTCCGCCAGTTCCGCCGCCGTGTCCGCCGTCTCGCCGAGCAGCGAGCGCAGTTCGGCCGCCACGGGGCTCCGCGCGGCCACGGCCGCGAGCCGGTCCATCCCGGGTGCGGGTGCCGCGCGCAGGGTGCTGCGGAGCCGGTCCCGGGTGGCGGCGTCGAGCGAGACGAGCCCGGAGCCGAGGGTGAGGGGGACGGTGACGGGGGCGGGGACGGCTCGCGGGCTCTCCGCGGCCGTACGGACGGTCTCCGCCGTACGGGCAGGCGCCGCCGTCGACCGAGGCGTGGCCCCCGCCCGCAGCGCCGCGAAGTCCGGCTCGGCACCGTGCGACCAGAGTCCGGCCGCCACCCGGTACAGCTGCGAAAGCCCTCTGTACCGGGGTGTGTCGGCGCTGAGCGTCAGGCACGCGCGGCTGGTGAGGGTGTCGTCCACGAGAGCCGGCAGCTGGCCCTGGCCCAGCTGTACGAAGGCCCGGAACCCGGCGTCGTACAGGGCCGTGGTGAGCTGCCGGAAGCGGACCGGTTCGAGCAGGTGGCGCAGGAAGAGCGCGCGCGCCGCGGCCTCGTCGGCCGGGAAGGGCGCGGCGGTCGTGGCGGACCAGACGGGCACCCGGGGCGGGTGCAGCGTGAAGCCGCGCGCGGCCTTCTCGATGGAGGTGAGGTACGGGGCGAGCATCGGCGTGTGGAAGCCGGACTCGAAGGGCAGCAGCCGACCGAGCACTCCCGCGCCGCGCAGCCGCCCGATGAGCGCCTCGACCTGGTCGTGAGGCCCGCAGACGACGGTCTGGTGGGGTGCGTTGTCGTGCGAGACGACGACGTCCGGGTACGCCGCGAGCTCGGCATCCACCTGGTCCGCACCGGTGCCGAACGCGGCGAAGGCGAGCCCGGGGACGCGCAGCGTGGCCGGGTCGAAGTCCCGCAGGAAGGCGTCGACCTCGGCGTCCGCGTACATCCCGCCGACCGCCATCGCCGTCCATTCCCCCACACTGTGCCCGGCCAGCGCGTCCGGCCGGACGCCGATCCGGGCGAGCGCTCCGGCGAGCAGCCGGCCGAGGCCGACGACGGCCGCGCCGTGCCGGGCGACGTCGCCCACGTGGGCGTCCGGCCAGTGCGGCGCCGGCAGGTCGAAGTGGCGGGCGACGTCCTCGGCCCGCGGCTCGAACTCGGCCTCCAGCCCTGGGCAGAGGAAGGCGATCTTCCCGCCGCCCATGCCGAGTACCGGCCGGGGCGCGCACCAGACGTCGCTCCGGCCGCCCCATGTCCGGGCGCGGGCGACTGCCTTGCGGGCCAGGGCGAGGCGGCGGTCGGTGGGGTCCAGGACGGCGACGCGGGCGCCCCCGGCTCCCCTCGCTCCGCCCTCGGCGGCGGCCGCGCGCAGCTCGGTGTCGTCGGCGTCGAGCAGTTCGGCGAGGTCCTGCGGGGTCGCGGCGGCGAGCCGCAACAGCCGGGGCGGCTCGGCCACTTCGGCACGGTCCGCGGAGGCAGCAGGCCCAGCGCCCGGGCGGCCGGGTGCCGGGGCCGCAGGCGCGACGGCCGGAGCCGATGCCGGTGCGGGAGACGACGCCGGGGCAGGCGCCCATGCGGGGGCAGGTACGGGCTCCGGTACCGACTCCAGGACGACGTGGGCGTTGATCCCGCCGAAGCCGAAGGCGCTGACGGCGGCACGTCGGACGTCCCCGTGCCAGGTCCGGGCCTGCTGGGCCGGAGCGAAGCGGGTGACGCGGAGCGCCGGGTGCGGGTCGTCGCAGTGCAGGGTCGGCAGGAGCATGCCGTGGTGCACCGCCAGGGCCGCCTTGACGAGGCCCGCCACACCCGCCGCCGGCATCGTGTGGCCGATCATCGACTTCACGGAGCCGATCACGGCGTCGGGCCCGGCGTCCGGGTCCGGCGGCCCGAACACCTCGGCCAGCGCGGCCAGTTCGGCCCGGTCGCCGCCGGGGGTTCCGGTGCCGTGCGCCTCCAGGAGGCCGAGCGACCCCGGTGCCGCCGGGTCGAGCCCCGCCTCCGCCCAGGCGAGCCGGACGGCGCGGGCCTGGCCGCCGGGGTCCGGGTTGACCAGGGAGCCGGCCCGGCCGTCGCCGGCCACGCCGACGCCGCGGACCACGGCGTAGATCCGGTCGCCGTCGCGCCGCGCGTCCGCGAGCCGTTTCAGTACGACCACGCCGGTGCCCTCGCCCATCAGCACGCCGTCCGCGTCCCGGTGGAACGGGCGGATCCGCTGGGACGGCGACAGCGCCCGCAGCCGGCTGAAGACGGACCAGAGCGTGATGTCGTGGCAGTGGTGTACGCCCCCCGCGAGCATCACGTCGCAGCTGCCCGCGGCGAGCGCGCCGACGGCCTGGTCGAGTGCGACGAGCGAGGAGGCGCAGGCCGCGTCCACGGTGTAGGCGGGGCCACGCAGATCGAGCCGGTTGGCGACCCGGGACGCCGCGAAGTTGGGCACGAGGCCGATCACCGACTCGGGGCTCTGCTCCCCGCCGAGCGCTGCCGTGAACGCCATCCGTACCGCGTCTAGCCGCTCGCCGTCCAGCTCCGGCAGTAACTCGTGCAGGGTGCGCACCAGTTGGGCGGACGTACGCACCTGCTGGTCGAGTCGGGCGAGCCCGTCGCTCAGATAACCGCCGCGGCCGAGCACGACACCGACCCGGGAGCGGTCTTCGGGCAGTGCGGCCTCCCCCGCGTCGGCGAGCGCGGCCGCGGCGGTGCGCAGTGCGATCAGCTGGTCGGGTTCGGTGCCGGGGACGGAGTCCGGCATGAGTCCGAAGACGGTCGGGTCGAAGGCGGCGAGCGCGTCGAGCCCGTCGACGAAGCCGCCGCGGCGGCAGTAGACGCCATCGAGGCCGCGCCGTCCGTCCGGGTCGTAGTAGGTGTCCGCGTCCCAGCGGGCCTTGGGCACCTCGGATATGGCGTCAGCGCCGGTGACGAGGTTGTGCCAGAACGCGGCCAGGTCACAGGCGCCGGGCAGGGTCACCGCCATGCCGACGATGGCGACGGGCTGCCGCTGCTGCGGGGCGGTCGGTCGCATCGTGGGGCTCACCGGCCCGACGCCGTCAGGACGACCTCGTCGGTCTCCGGCTCGCCCCAGGCCAGCTCCCGCAGCAGCGCGAGCACGCCCTCCTCCGGGTCGATCAGCTCGATGCCGCGGCGCGCGTACTCCCGGCCCAGCTCAGGGCCGACCATGCCGCCGTGCGCCCCGGCCGGCGCCCACGGGCCCCAGTGCACGGTGACGGTACGGCTGCCGGTGCCGGCGCGCCAGAGGCGGCCGAGGCGGGCGAGTGCGTCGTTGGCTGCGGCGTAGTCGGCCTGGCCGCGGTTGCCGTACACCGCCGAGACGGAGCCGAACATGACGGTGAAGGCGGGCAGTTGGGGAAGTCGCCGGAGAGCCGAGAGCAGTGCGCGGGCGCCGTCCACCTTGGTGCCGTAGACCCGTTCGAAGGAGACGGGGTCCTTCTCGGCGAGCAGCCGGTCCTCGATCACTCCGGCGGCGTGTACGACCCCGTCGATCCGGCCGTACGTCGCGTACGTCTCCTTGACCGCCTGCTGCACGGCCTCCGCGTCCCGCAGGTCGAGTGCCCGGTACCTGGCCCGGCCGCCCGCGTCGTGTACCTCGGCCAGGGTCGCGGCGATCTCGCGGCGGGCCAGGACCCGGCCCGCTTCGCGCTCGATCTCGGCGGTGCTCAGACCGCCCCGGGCGGCGAGCGCCGCACGCAGCGCGGGCAGGTCGGTGGCGTGCGCCAGCTCGTGGTGCCCGCCCGTGCCGTCGTCGAGCGGCGTACGCCCGAGCAGTTCGACCCGGCAGCGTGCGGCGGCGGCAAGGGCGAGGGTGAACCGGGCTGTGATGCCGCGCGCGCCGCCCGCGAGGACGACGACCGACTCCGGGCCGAGCCCGAGTGCCGCGACTGCGGCGGCGCCGGAGGAGACGGGCGGGCCCAGAGGGCTCTCGTACGGTACGGGGGCGCGGCGGACGCCGCAGGTGCGCAGCACGACGGGCTCCTGGTCGGGCGCCAGCAGTTCCCCGACGAGTGCCTCGGCCTGCTCGGTGGCGGGCTCGTCGGGGTCGAGCTCCACGGCGCGGACCACGGTGCCGGGGTATTCGCGGGCCACGGTGCGCACGAAGCCGTCGAGGCCGCTGGTGTCGTCGGGGAGGCGGGGGCAGAGCAGCCGGAGCGGGCCGCGCAGCAGCAGTTCCTGGAGCACGGTGAGCTTGGCGGGCAGCAGTTGTTGTTCCGTACCCGTGAGAGCGCCCAGGTGCAGCACTCCGTCGACCGGGCCGGTGTGCCCGGCGAGCTGTGCCGTGTCCGGGCCGCCACGGGCGGCGAGCGCGCCGAGTGCGGTGAGCCGGGTGACGAGTGCCCGTGCGAGTGGCGTGTCGTCCGCGACGATCAGGAACCGCTTCCCGCGCAGCTGTGCCGCGCCTTCGGCGCCGGGCACGGGCGCCGGGTCGAGCGGGGCGGGCCGCAGCAGATAGCGGTGGGGAGCCTGGCCGGTGAGCGGGGCGGGGGACTCCTCGGCGACGGGGGCCGAGGTGGCGAGGGCGGGTGCCGGGTCCGGGTCGGCGAGCGCCTTCGCGCGGGCCCGCAGCCAGTCGGCGATCCCGGCGGCGGTGCGCTCCCGGGTCAGCTCCTCCAGGTCCGCGTCCGGCAACGACCGCAGATCCGCACCCGAGCCCAGCAGCCGCCGTCCCAGCTCCCCGGCGATCTCCGTCCGCTTGATCGAATCCACACTCAGATCCGCCTCCAGATCCGACTCCGCCCCCACCATCTCCACCGGATATCCCGTACGTTCCGCGATCACCGCCAGCACCTCGGCCAGCACATCCACCCCCACCGGAGCGGGAGCGGGGGCCGGAGCCGCAGCGAGAGCGGCCGGAGCCGGGGCCGGAAGGGGTTCGGGGGTCGGCAAAGCCGCCTGCGGCGCGGGCGGAGCCCCGAGGTAGCCGAGGAGCACGTCCCGTTGTGCGGCCAGCATCTCCCGGCTGTTGCGCAGGAACTCCCGGAGCAGTTCTTCCCGTTCGCCCGTCGTCGTCGCATCACTGGTCCGCTCTCCGGCCCGCGGGATGCCCGAGATGCGCCGGGCCGGGCGCAGCGCTCCCGGCACCGGCCGGCCGTCCGCCGTGCGTACAAGGTGACCGTCGACCGTCCAGCCGGGCCGCTCCGGCACGGCGGCCGGGTCGGCGAGTGCCGTGTCGCGTCCGCTGAAGAGCCGTGCGGGCGCCACCGGGACACCGGCCGCGGCGAGCCGGGCCAGGGCTTCCAGGTGGCCGCGCAGGCCCGAGTCGGGGCGGGGTTCGAACGGGACGGCGACGTGCGGCCGGTCGCCGAGGATCTGGCCGACCAGACCGGTGAGCACGGTGCCGGGCCCGCACTCGACGAAGATCCGCGCCCCGGCGTCGTACATCGCCTCGATCTGCTCGGCGAAACGGACGGGGGCGGCGATCTGCTCGGCGAGGTCGGTCCGTATCCGGGCGGGGTCCCCGGCATAGCGGGTGCCGGTGAGATTGGCCCAGACCGGGAACTCCGGGCCGCGCACGGTGTACGCCGTCAGGATCTCGGCGAAACGGGACACGGCCCCGGCGACCAGCGGGCTGTGGAAGGCGCAGGCGACGGGCAGCGGGCGGACGGCGAACCCGGCGTCGGTGAGCGCGTCGACGGCTTCGGCGACGGCGTCCCTCGGGCCCGAGAGCACGCTCTGCGCGGGCGCGTTGTGGTTGGCGACGACGACCCGCTCGGCCAGGCCTGCCCCGGCGAGCACCCGGGTCACCTGCTCGGAGGAGGCCGCGGCGGCGGCCATGGTGCCGGGATCGGGCCCCTGTGCGCCGGTCGCGGCGAGGATCGCCTCGGCCCGCTCCCGGCTGAGGTCACCGAGCGTGTCGGGGTCGAGGGCGCCCGCGGCGCAGAGCGCGACGAGTTCGCCGTAGGAGTGCCCTGCGGCCATGTCGGGGCGGACACCGACCGCGGTGAGGGTGTCGTACGCGGCGAGGCCGACCGCCCCGAGCGCGGGCTGGGCGTGGCGGGTGTCGGTGAGCCGGGCGACCTGTGCGGCGCGTTCGGCGGCGTCGAAGGCGGCGGGCGGGAAGAGGGCGGCGGCCGGGGCGTGGTACAGGTGGCGGCCGAGTTCGGGGAAGGCGGTGAACAGCTCGGCGAACATGCCGGGGCGCTGGCTGCCCTGGCCGGGGAAGAGGAACGCCACCTTGCCACCGTCGTTGCTTTCGCCGTCGCCGTCGGCCGCCCCGGCGGGGGCGCCTGTGGCCGGGAACACTCCGCTTCTCCCGGGCGTGCCGTCGAGGAGGTCCCGTATCAGGTGCGGGAGTTCGGTGACGGACTCGGCGACCACGGCACCGAGGAGCGGGCCCGGGCCGGTCTCCGCGCGCTGTGCGGCGGTACGCGCCAGGTCCCGCAGCCGCCAGTGGCCGCTCGCCGCGAGGCCGGCGAGTTCCTCGGCCGCCGCGCGGGTGCGGAAGACGAACAGCTCGGCGGGCCAGACGTCGTGGCTCTGGCGCGGCGGCGCTCCGGCGTCGGCGTGGGCCCGCAGCACCACGTGGAAGTTGGTGCCGCCGAATCCGAAGGCGCTCACCCCGGCGACGCGGCGGGCGGCGGGCTCGGCCCAGGGCCGGGCCTCGCTGTGGAAGACGAATGGGCTGTCGGGGCCGGTCCAGACGGGGTTGGGCACGTCGATATGCAGGGTGGGCGGGCGCACGCCGGTATGCAGGGCGAGCGCGGTCTTGATCAGTCCGGCGAGACCGGCGGCGCACTTGGTGTGCCCGATCTGGGACTTGACGGAGCCCACGACGCAGTTGCCGGGCGCGGCCCCGGCCTCCTCGAACAGCCGGGTGAGCGTGCTGAGTTCGGTGCGGTCGCCGACGACGGTCCCGGTGCCGTGGGCCTCGATCAGGCCGACCTCGGCGGGCGAGACGCGGGCCTGCGCGTAGGCGCGTTCCAGGGCGGCGCGCTGGCCCTCGGGGCGGGGCGCGGTCAGGCCGAGGGAGCGGCCGTCGCTGGCGCTGCCGACGCCCTCGATGACGGCGTAGATCCGGTCGCCGTCCCGCTCGGCGTCGGCGCGGCGCTTGAGTACGAGACAGGCGACGCCCTCGCCGAGTGCGATGCCGTCGGCGGCCGCGTCGAACGTACGGCAGCGGCCGGTGGGCGACAGCGCGTGCGCGGAGGAGAAGAGCAGGTAGTCGTTGATGCCGTTGTGCAGGTCGGCGCCGCCGCACAGGGCCACGTCGGCGGCACCGAAGGCCAGTTCCTTGCAGGCGGCGTCGACGGCGGCCAGGGAGGAGGCGCAGGCGGCGTCGACGGTGTAGTTGGCGCCGCCGAGGTCGAGCCGGTTGGCGATCCGGCCGGCGATGACGTTGGCGAGCATGCCGGGGAAGGAGTCCTCGGTGAGCTTCGGGAGCTGCTCCTCCAGGTCCTCGGGAAGACGGCCGATGTACGAGGGCAGGACGCCGCGCAGCGTCGCGGCGCCGGAGATGTCGCTGCCCGCCTCGGCACCGAAGACGACGCAGGTCCGCTCGCGCGGGAAGGCCCGGCGGTCGAGCCCGGCGTCGGCGAGCGCCCGCCTGGCCGCCTCCAGGGCGAGGAGCTGGACGGGTTCGATGGCGGCCAGGGAGGCGGGCGGGATTCCGTAGGCCAGCGGGTCGAAGGGGATCGGAGGCAGAAAACCGCCCCACTTGGACGCGGACACGTCGTCCGCCTCGGCGTCCGCGCCGAAGTGCAGCGCGGGATCCCAGCGGGTGTCCGGGACCTCGGTGATCGCGTCGGCGCCGGCGAGCACCTGGGCCCAGTAGGCGGGCAGGTCGGCGGCGCCGGGGAACATGCTGGCCATGCCGACGACGGCGATGTCGAGCGGTTCGGGAGCGGGGGCCGGGTTCCGCTCGGGTACCGTACCGCCCGCGTGGCGGACGTCAGCGGCGAGTTCGGCGGTGCGGCGCCCGTAGAAGTCGGCGGCCCCGTCGGTGACCGCGTGGTGCAGGGCGTCGACGGTGGTGACGGCGGAGCGGAGCACGGCGACCTCGCCGGCCATGAACATGCCCGCTTCGCGCTGGCGCTCCTCGTCGACGTCGAGCAGCTCGTGGCCGACCCGCTCGACGCCCTTGCTGGCGATGCGCAGGCGGCCGACGTTGAGCCGCTCCAGCTCCTGCCAGACCTGCCGCTCGGGTATCCCCTGAGTCCGCAGCTCGTCCTTGACCTCCTGGTACGTGTCGCTGAACGCGCTGGGCAGGCAGCGGGTGGTGTGGCCGGGCGCGGTGTGCAGGAGCGTGGTCGACGTGGCGTCCAAGACCGCGCGCTGGAACAGCGGCCGGATGGCGCCGCACTCGACGGCCTCCTCGGTGAAGAGGTAGCCGGTGCCCATCAGAACGCCGACGACGGCACCGCGGGTGGTGAGCGGGGCGGCGAGCGCGGAGACCATGGCGGCAGAGCGCTCGTCGTGGATGCCGCCCGCGAACAGCACCTGTACGTCCTGTGGGTCGGCGGCGTCACCGCCATCGGTGTGCCCGTCGTCGGCCGCCGCGTCGAGGAAGTCCTCCAGGACGGCCAGTTGCGCCTCCCAGAGAGGGAAGCTGTTGCGCGGCCCGATGTGCCCGCCGCACTCGGCGCCCTCGAAGACGAAGCGCCGGACGCCGGCCGCCAGGAACTGGCCGAGCAGCCCGGGTGACGGCACGTGCAGAAAGGTACGGATGCCCTCGGCCTCCAGAGCGGCCGCCTGGGAGGGACGGCCGCCCGCGATGACGGCGTGGCTGGGGCGCAGCTCACGGATGGCCTCCAGTTGGGCGGTGCGTATCTCTTCCGGAACGAAGCCGAGGATGCCGACACCCCAGGAGCGGCCGCCGAGCGCGGACCTGGTCTGCTCTAGCAGGGTGCGGGTCTGCTCGGGCCCGGCCAGGGCGAGCGCGACGACCGGCAGTCCGCCGCCGTCCGCGACGGCCGCCGCGAACCGCGCCTGGTCGCTGACCCGGGTCATCGGGCCCTGGACGACCGGCAGCGCGGTGCCGAGCGCCCGGCACATCGGCGAGCCGCCGCGCAGCACGGCGCCGTCGTCCGCCACGGCGGCGTCGATGCCCTCCGTGACGGCGGCGAGGGCGCGGTCCACGGTGCCGTACCGCTCGGCGAACCGGGCGGCGAGAAAGGCATCCTGGCCCAGCGGCAGGGGCCGGTCGCGCAGGACGGCCGGGAGGCCGGGGCGGCTCCGGTCGAGCACCCGGCAGCCGTCGACGACGACGGTCTCGGTGCCGTCGGCGGCGCGCAGCAGACCGGCGGCCGCAGGGGCCGTACCGGCCTCGTCGAGCAGTGCGAGCTGGATGTCCAGTACGACTCCGCGGGCGCCCGCGAGCACGGCGGCGGCCGCGGTGTGCGGCCCGATGCCGCCGCAGGCCCACACCGGCAGGTCGGCCGGTACGGCGCCGAGGACACGCTGGAGCAGCACGAAGGTGGAGTGTTCGCCGCAGGGGCCGCCGGACTCCTCGCCGCGCACGACGAGCCCGGTGACACCGTCGGCCACGGCCCGGACGGCCTCGCCGGGGCCGCGGACCTCGGCGAGCACGGCGGGGTCCGCGGCGGCGGCGCGGGCGGCGGCCCGGACCTCGGCGACGGTCCAGGGCGCGTCGGGGGCGAGGAGCACGGTGCACGGTCCGGCGGCCGGGTCCGCGGTGCGCCGCGTTTCGGCGGGCGCCGGGGCCCACAGCTCTTCGGGGCGCAGCGCACAGTCGGCGGGGACCCGCACGCCGTGGCGGCCGGGGGCCCACTGCCGCAAGAGGGTCAGGGCCTCGCGGGCGGCGCGGGCGCCCGGGCCGAGGTCGAGGACACCGGACCCACCGGCCCGGCAGACGGCGGCGGCGAGGCGGGGGTCCGGTGCACCCAACGGGCTGACGCCGATAACGGTGTGCGTCATGGGGGGAGGCTCCTCTGTGCGATCGAGGGGGGTGTGCGATCGGGACGAGCGGATTCGGCGCACGCCGCGCGCTCTGGAGCTGATGACCCGTCAGATACTAATGGGTAGTCAGTTATCTGGCTGCACCCCCGACATCGATCGGTGAACAGGAGCCGCAATGAGTCGGACCCGGTCGCCGCAGAGCTCGGCCATGTCGTTGATGTCGGAAATCGGCATGACCGCCGGCCGTGACCGCACGCCTGTCCGCGCGGCCTCTCGTAGCTGACCTCGCCTCCTGCGTTGCCTCCCGCGGCGCGGTGTTGATCAAGGGCTACGGGGCGTTCGCCCTGCCCCCTTACCCGCCCCACCGCGGGCGGTGAAGCCGCCCTGGGTCGCTGACCTTGGACGATGGGACGTAAAGGTTCCATGTCACAGATCGGGAGAACACCCGCGAGAGACCACGGACCCCTTCCGGGGCCGTGTCCGATTCGCCCCTGCCCGCCGCCGTCCTGGTCGCGTTCGCGGCAGGCACGGATGACCGTGGGGGCCCGTGCCTGCCGCACTTGCGCTGGGTTGCATCCGCTGGGATTACAGCGGGCAGGTGATCTGGAGGACGACCGTGTTGGGGTCGTTGGGGGTGGGGCAGAGGAACTGGTCGTAGCGGGTGTCGTTGTCGACGAAGCGCTTCAGCCAGGAAACGCTGTACTGGGCGATCGTGGTGTTCGGGTCGGTGAAGGTGAAGTGGTCGGTGTCCTTGAGCACGATGAGTGACTTGTCGGGGGCGTTGGCCAGCCCGTTGTAGAAGGGCAGGGCGAAGTCGTCGACGGAGGCGACGGTGTCACCGTCGGCGCCGAAGATCATGGTGGGGACCGTGATCCGGCTGGAGACGTTGCTGAGGTCCCACGGTGCCAGCGGGATGGCCGCCTTGAGCGACGGGCGGCTCGCCGCGCTCTGCAGCGAGCCGCCGCCGCCCATCGACCAGCCCATCACGGCCAGCCGGTCGGGGTCGATCCGGTTCTTCACCGTGCTCTGGGCCGTCAGATAGGTGAGTGCGGCGAGTTGCTGCCTACTGCGGTCGGTGGGGAAGTCCCACAGCGCATTGGTGTTCAGGGTCATCACCACGAAGCCCTGGGAAGCCAGCCGGGGTCCGTACCAGGCGATGTCCGACTGCGAGGCGAGGAAGCCGGGCATGATGACGATGGCACCGAAGGTGCCCTCGCTGGTGTCGGTGGGGTAGTAGACGGTGCCGCTGTTGAAGCCTTGGCCGC